>JAPXRP010000097.1:0-15222 GCA_033813475.1 Candidatus Hydrogenedentota bacterium | reverse complement strand
CTGGCGGTACCCCGAAAGTGCCTTCGACATACGCTCTCCTGCCATTTGGTTAGCCTCCCTGGCTGGTAAGATCGCAAATGGCATGACGATACCTCCTTCGGTAAGATCTTAGACGGCGCGATGCGGCAAGTTGAGCGGGGGCCCGAAATATGCTATGATAACGAGCTACTCGCCCCGGTCTGCGCCGGGGCGTGAATTTCCGCAAAGGAGGTGACAAAAAACATGAGAACATACGAAGCGCTGTACATCGTCGCCCCGGACATGGACGACGATGCCATCCAGGCGGTGGCCAAGGGGGTCGAGGACCTCATCACGTCGAACGGCGGAACCATCGCGCGCTCCGAGCACTGGGGCCGGCGGAAGCTGGCCTATGAGGTGAAGAAACACGGCGAGGGCTACTACGTCCTGCTGCGTTTTGACGCCGACCCCGGAGTGGTGAAGAAACTCGACAACATGTTCAAGTTGTCCGAGTCGGTGATTCGGTTCCTGGTCCTGAGCCTTGACGCGCGCGCGCTCAAGCTGGAAGCCCAGCAGCAGCGCCAGCGCGAGCAGGAGGCTGAGGCGGCCGCGTCCCGGTCCCGCGATGCGGGCGGGGACGACGATGAAGACGACGATTTCGACTATGCCGGCGCGGGGCGCGGGCGTCGTCGGGGCCGTTCCGATGACGACGATTAACCGAAAGGAACCGGGACAATGGGAGACCTCCGCTTACCGGATCTAAACATGGTGATGATCGCGGGGCGCCTGACACGCGACCCCGAGCTGAAGTACACGGCGTCGGGCCAGGCCTACTGCAAGTTTGGCTTGGCCAACAGCCGGTACTTCAAGGACAAGGCCGGAAACCGCCAGGAGACGACGACCTTCGTGGACGCGGTCGCCTGGGGGGCGATGGCCGAGTTTGTGGGGCAGCGCCTCCACAAGGGCCGGGCGATTCTGGTCGAGGGCAGACTCAGCTACAGCGAGTGGGAGGACCGGAACTCCGGCCAGAAACGCTCCCGCCTCGAGGTGAACGCCATGCGCGTCTCACCGCTGGAATGGGACGAGAACCGCTCCGGCGGTCCGGCGCCCCGGCCCGCCCAGGAGTCGCGCCCGCCCGAGCCTTCGGAGCCCATGGAAGAGCCCATAGCCGAGGACGACATCCCGTTCTGACCCAAGAAACCGACAGGACAACCGGAATATGGCAAAGATATCGGCCAAGGCGAAGGCCAAAATTCGCGAAAAGAAGCTCAAGCGCAAGAAGAAGAAGAAATCTTCGCGCGCCAAGATCTGCCGGCTCACGGCCGATCGGGTGGTGTTTATTGACTACAAGGACACGAACCTCCTCAAGCACTATGTGACCGAGCGCGGGAAAATCATCCCCCGCCGGATCACGGGTGCCAGCGCGAAACACCAGCGGATGCTCACGCGCGCCATCAAACTGGCGCGGGAAGTGGCCCTGCTGCCGTTCTGCGCCGATTGAGGAGCGCGGCTGACGCCGGGACGGCGCGCCCATGAACGCTTCGGCCTTTGCGGGGTTCCTTCTCGTGGCCGCCGTGGTGGCGCTGCCCTTCCCGGTGGCGGTGCTCTGGACGCGCGGCCGCCGGGCGGCCGCCCTGCTGCTGGCCCTGGCGGCGGGCCTCCCGCTCTTCATGGCGGGGGGGGCGCCCGTCACCCTGGCTGCGGCGGCGGTGGTGGCCGCCGCGGGCATCCTGCTGTCGCAGGCGGCGCGCCGCGGCTGGTCCTACGGCCGCTGCGTGGCGGCGCTGGCCCTGCTGCTGTTCTTGCTGGCGGCCGGCGGCGCCTCGGCGGCGTCCCGCCAGGACTGGACGGTGTTTTTTGCGGCCCGTGCCGCGGAATTTGAATCGGTTGGCGGCTCCGGGAACGCCGCGTTTGCCGGCTGGCTGAAATGGCTGGACGGGCATCTGGCCTTTCTGGGATACGGCCTGCTGTTCCAGGGCGCCCTCTATGCGGCGTCGGTTCAGGCGGCGCTGTTTTTCGGATGGCTCCGCGTGACCGCCGGGGAGGGCGCCGAGCCCCTCCCGGAGGGCCGCTTCCGGACCATGCGCCCCCCGGAATGGCTGGTGTGGGCGGTGATCCTGGTGCTGGTGGCATGGCTGGTGGACAACCGCTGGCAGCATGACGCCCTGCGCCTCATCGCCTGGAACGGCGCGGTGGCCCTGGGCGCGGTGTACTGGCTGAACGGGCTCGGCATCCTGCTGTGCGCCACCGAGGCGTTCAGGTTCCGGCCCGGAATGGTGGTGCTGGCCCTGTCCGCGGTGTTTCTGCTGCAGATGCAGCATCTGCTGGCGGTGGCGGGGCTTGTGGACATCTGGTTCGACCAGCGGCTGGCGGCGGCGCGGCTTGCCGAGGCGTGGCGGGCGCGGCGCGACCGCCGGAACGATGAAGACGACGAGTAACGAACAGCGCGCCGGCGGCCCCGCGGGGCCGCCGCGCGAAAGAACACAAAGGGAGTGGTGACCATGAACGTCATCCTGTGCGAGAACATTGAGAACCTTGGCGTGATGGGCGACCGGGTGAGCGTGGCGGACGGGTATGCGCGGAATTTCCTGATTCCCCGGAAGCTCGCCGTGAAGGTGGACTCCGCGTCCGCCAAGCAGATCCAGCACGAGCTGGGCATCATCAAGCGGCGCGAGGACAAGCGCCGCACCGAGATGACCGCCGTTGCGGACCAGATGCGCGGCCTGACCCTCGAGTTCCAGATGCGGGCCGGGGAGGAGGACCGCATCTTCGGGTCCGTCACCTCCCAGATGATCGCCGAGAAACTGACCGAGGCCGGCCACGCGGTCGGCAAGAAGTCCGTCCTCCTCGAGGAGCCCATCAAGTCGCTCGGCATCTTCAACGTGTCGGTGAAGCTCTTCCCGGGCGTCGAGACCGAGGTCAAGGTCTGGGTCACGGGCCTGGAGAACGAGGTCACCACCTCCGAGGTCGAGGCCGAGGAAGAGGATGACGACGACGACGACGAGGACGACGACGACTTCTAAACCGGGGGCGTTCCGTGAGCACGACTCCGAAGAAAAAGACGCCCGCCGGCCCCGCCGGCGGCGTCACTTTTGACCGCACCCCGCCCAGCAGCATAGAGGCGGAGCGGTCCGTGCTGGGGTCCATCGTCATCAGCCCCCAGGCCGTCGGCCAGGCCATCGAGATTCTCGGCGAGTCCGGCGAGTCCGCGTTCTATGTGCCCGCGCACCAGATCATCTTCAACGCCTGCGTTGACCTGCACAAAAGAAACTACCCCGTGGACCTCGTCACCCTCACGGACGAGCTGGCCCGGAACGGCCAGCTCGACGCGGTGGGCGGGGCGACCTACCTCTCCGAGCTTTCCGGCGTCGCCCCCACCTCGGCCAACCTGGAATACTACGCGCGCATGGTGCAGGACACGGCGGTGCTCCGCAGCCTGATCACCGTCTGCGGCAGCGTCAGCGCCCAGGCCTACGGCCGCGAGGAGTCCGCCGACGCCGTGCTGGAGCGCGCCGAGGCCAGCGTCTTCGAGCTCAGCCAGCGGCGCCAGACCAGCCAGGTCCACCCGCTCAACGCCCTGCTGAACGAGGGGGTGAAACAGCTCGAGGAGAAGATCAAGAACAAGACGAGCGTCACGGGCGTGCCCACGGGCTACCCCGACCTCGACAAGCTCCTGTCCGGACTCCAGCCCTCCGACATGGTCGTGCTCGCCGCCCGCCCCTCCCTGGGCAAGACGGCCCTCTCGCTGAACATCGCCGCGAACGCGGCGATGCGCCACGGGAAGCGCGTGCTCATTTTCAGCCTCGAAATGGCCAAGGAGCAGCTCGTGCAGCGCCTGCTCTGCATGGTCGGCGGCATCAACTCGCAGAACCTGCGCGACGGGTTCCTCGCGGACCGGGAGTTCCCCAAGGTGCAGGCCGCCTGCCAGGAGCTCATGTCGGCCGAGATATTCATAGACGAGTCCGCCGGCCTCACGCCCCTGGAGCTGCGCTCCAAGGCGCGCAAGACCGCCCTGGGCCTCAAGGCCGCGGAGGACCGGCCCGCGGGCCTTGACCTGGTCATCATTGACTACCTCCAGCTCATGCACATCTCCGGGCGCCAGTCGGAAAGCCGGCAGACGGAGATTTCGGAGATCAGCCGGTCCATCAAGGGGCTCGCCCGCGAGCTCCACGCCCCCGTCCTCGCCCTGTCCCAGCTCAGCCGCGAGGCCGAGAAGGACGACAGCGGCACGCCCAAGCTCTCGCACCTGCGCGAGTCGGGCGCCATCGAGCAGGACGCCGACGTGGTCCTGATCCTGTCGCGGCCCCCGCTCAAGGACCGCACCGCGGACCGGGAAAACGTCATGATCGTCAACATCGCCAAGCAGCGCAACGGCCCCACCGGCAAGGTTGAGCTGCTGTTCCAGCGCAACCTGCAGCGTTTTGTGCCCCTCGCCGCCGATTCGGGCGGGCACGCGGCGGTCCCCGCCGCGTCCTCCGAGGTGCCGGACGCCTTCGGCATGGAGGCCGACGGGTACGGCGAGGACGATGTGCCCTTCTGAGGCCCCCCGGGGCCCCGCACACAACCGCCCCGCCCGCCGGGGCGCAACCGCATACCGACACAACGAAAGGAAAGAAGAGGATGTTCAAGGGTTCTTATGTGGCGCTGGTGACGCCGTTCAAGCAGAGCATGGAGGTGGATTTCGAGGCCTACGGACGCCTCATTGACTTCCACCTGGAGAAGGGCACCGACGGCATCGTCCCGTGCGGCTGCACCGGCGAGGCCGCCACGCTCTCCCACGACGAGCAGAAGCGGTGCATCCGCTTCACCGTCGAGCGCGTGGCCGGGCGCGTGCCCGTCGTCGCCGGCACCGGCTCCAACAACACCGCCGAGGCCGTCGGCCTCACCAAATACGCCGCCGAGGCGGGCGCCGACGGCGCGCTCCTCATCACGCCCTACTACAACAAGCCCACCGCCGCCGGCCAGATCGCCCACTACCGGGCCGTCGCCGCCGCCGTGGACATCCCCATCATGCTCTACAACGTCCCCGGACGCACGGGCGTCAAAATGGAGCCCGCCACCGTCGCCGAGCTCAGCCGCACGCCGAACATCACCAGCATCAAGGAGGCCTGCGGCAGCGTGGACCAGGTCACGCAGATTATCAGCCTGTGCAACATCACCGTGCTCTCCGGCGACGACAGCCTCACCCTGCCCATGATGGCCGTCGGCGCGACGGGCGTCGTGTCCGTCGCGGCCAACGTGGCCCCCGCCGAGGTCGCCGCGCTCTGCCGCCAGGCCGCCGCGGGCGACTACGCCGCCGCGCGGGAGACGCACTACAAGCTGGCCGCCCTCTTCAAGGGGCTCTTCATCGAGACCAACCCCATGCCGGTCAAGGCCGCCCTCGCCCGCATGGGCCTCATCGAGAACGTCCTGCGCCTGCCGCTGGTCCCCCTGACCGAAAGCAAACAGGGCGAGCTGGACGGGATTCTCAAGGACCTGGCCATCCTCTGACGGGAACCCGCCCCCGCGCGGGGCGGCTTGAAACGGCGACCCACGGGGCGCGCCTTCGGGCGCGCCCCTTCCGCGTTCACTGGGTCGAGGCGATGGTCCAGGCAAACCACGCCTGGGCGGCGTAGTACAGCGGCAGGCCGACAAGCCGGTTCACAAAGCCCGGCCGCACAAAGCGGTCCCGCGCCACGAAGAAGTCCGACGCGTAGAAGAGCACCGCCGCCGCCAGCAGCTCCCCGCTGCGCAGGTCGGCCACCGTGCCCGCGGCCAGGGCGACCATCAGCGTGATGACGCCCATGTACGCCAGCACGGGGACGCGCATGTCGCCCAGGTGCGGCTTCAAATAGCGGGCCACGCCCAGCGACACGGGCAGCACGAGCGCCCCGCCGATGATGACGCCCGCGGGCGCGACCCCCTGCACCAGGAACGCCGCGCAGTACGCCAGATGCGCCAGAAAAAACGCCGCCATCCCCATCAGGAAAATGTGGCGGTTCCGCGAGATCAGGAAGAAGTCCCCCCACCACGAAAAGCCCAGCCCGGCGAGCATCACCAGGCCGTAGGCGCTGTGGAACCCCCCGGCGGCCACGCCCAGGGCGATGAACCCCGTGGACGCGACGATCTTGAAGAGTCCCGAAGCGTGGTGCCCCAGCGGCTCCGTGGCCAGCATCAGCGCCAGCCCCACGGTCATCAGCAGGATGCAGAACATCATGGCGCGTTCCTCCTTGGCTGCGGCCACCGCGTCAGCCCGGGTTCTCCGGCCCCTCCGAAAGGATCGCCACACCCGCGCTCGTGCCGATTACGCTCGCCCCCGCCTGAAGCATTGCCAACGCGCCGCCCCAGGTGCGCACGCCCCCGGCGGCCTTCACCCCCAGCCGCTCGCCCACCGTCTCCCGCATCAGCCGCACATCCTCCACCGTCGCGCCGCCCGGGCCGAAGCCCGTCGCCGTCTTCACAAACGCCGCCCCGGCGCGCACCGCCATCTCGCACACCATGATCTTCTCGTCCCGGCTCAGGCAGCCCGTCTCCAGGATCACCTTCAGCGAAACCCCCTTCACCGCCGCCGCCACCGCCGCGATCTCCCGCTCCACAAAGTCAGGATACCCCGACTTCAGCGCCCCGAGGTTGATCACCATGTCCAGCTCCCGCGCGCCGTTCTGCACCGCCTCCTTCGCCTCCTCCACCTTCATCCGCGCCGTCGCCGCCCCCAGCGGAAACGCCACACACGCGTCCACAACCACATGCGTTTCCCGCAGCAGCTTCGCGCAGAACGTGACCCACGCCGGGTTCACCGACACCGCGCGGAACCCGTGCTCCGCCGCCTCCACGCACAGCTGCCGCACCTCCGCCTCCGTCGCGTGGGCGCGCAGCAGCGTGTGGTCAATCCTCCGGGCCATGTCGGCGCGCGATATCAAGGCAAAAACTCCCGATTAACTGCGGTTCATCCCGTTCCCGTCCCCGTCGGCCATGATACCACGAACCGCAGCCGCGCCGGGAACGGGATAGCTTCGGTCGCTCCGTTCCCTCGCGATGACGGCGATTTCGGCGGTCATCGCGAGGAGGCCGCGCAGCGGCCGACGCGGCGACCTCTTGTCGGAAAGTCCCCCGGTCCATGCCTTCGCAGGTTGCGGCATGTCCGGGGGGTGTGCGATGTTACTCTGTGGGCCGCATTGGGCGGTCAGGAGGCGCGATGACGGACAGCCGGGACATATCCCCCAAGTGGTATCAGCGGAGCTTCGGCGCGCTGTATCCGCTGGTCTACGCCCACCGGAGCCCGGAGGCGGCGGCGGGGGAGGCGCGTTTTGCCGCGGAGGCCGTCGGCCTGGGCGCGGGGGACCGCGTGCTGGACTTGTGCTGCGGCGCGGGGCGGCATTCGGCGCATCTGCTGTCGCGGACCCGCCGGGTCACGGGGCTGGACTGGTCGCCGGAGTTGCTGGCGGCGGCGCGGGCGGGGCTGGGGGGCGCGGCGGCGCTGGTGCGGGGGGACATGCGGGCCCTGCCCTTCGGAGGGGTCTTTGACGTTGTGTTCAATTTCTTCACGAGCTTCGGGTATTTCGCGGATGACGCGGAGAACGCGCGGGCGGCGGGGGAGATGGCGCGGGTGCTGCGGCCCGGCGGGCGGCTGTTTCTGGACCATATCGGCGCGGCGTGGGCGGCGGCGCGGCTGGTGCCGCGTTCGGAGCGCGAGCAGGACGGCCTCCGCATCGTGGAGGAGCGCTGGCTGGACGGCGGCGACCCGCCCGCGCGGGTGAACAAGGTGACCACGGTCTGGCGGGGCGGCGCGCGCCTCGGGCGGTTCCCGGAGTCGGTCCGGCTGTACACCCCCGAGACGCTGGGGGCCGTGCTGTCCGGCGCGGGGCTGGCGGTCGAGCGGGTGTTTGGCGACTACCGGGACCTTCCCCCCGGCCCCGACGCGCCCCGGCTGATTTTCGTGTGCAGAAAGGGCGGGTGACATGACGGCGGATTTTGCGGCAGCCTATGCGTCCGGCGACCCGGCGGCCTGCGCGCTCCTTGGCGGGCCGCACGGGCGGCTGTTCACCGCGCCCGGCCCCGTGCCCGCGCCGCCGCAGGAGGTCGTTGCCGAAATCACCGCGCATCAGGCGCGGCTGGGCACGGCCGCGCGGATTCCCGACGGCGCGCGCTTCATCGTCACGGGCCAGCAGCCCGGCCTCTTCGCCGGGCCGATGTACACGGTGTACAAGGCGGCCACTGCGGTGCTGCTGGCGCGGGAGCTGGCGGCCGCCACCGGCGCGCCCTGCGTGCCCGTGTTCTGGACCGCCTCCGAGGACCACGATTTCGACGAGGTGCGCACGGTGCATTTTCTCGACGCGCGCCGCGCGCCGTTTTCCCTGTCCCTGACCGCGGAAGACCCGCCGTCCGACCGGCCCCTGTTCGCGGTGCCCGCAACCGAGGCGCTGCACGCGCTCATTGACGAGGCGGCGGCCCGCTGCGCGGGGTCCGAATTGACGCCGGAGGTCGCGGCCTTCCTGCATGACACGGCGGCGGCGTCGGACTCCCTGGCGGATTGGTTCCAGCGTGGGTTGGCCCGCCTGTTCGGCGGCGCGCCGCTCGTCCATTTCGCGCCCCACTGGCCCGCCGCGCGGGCTGCGGCGCGCGGCGTGATCCGGCGCGAGATCGAGACCCCCCTCGTGTCCACGCGCCTGGTAAACGAGGCGGCGGCGGCGCTGGAGCGCCTGGGCCATGCGGCGGGGGTGCGGCGCCCGGAGACGGCGTGCAACTTCTTCCTGCTGTCCGGCGGGCGGCGGCTGCGCGTCCACTGGCAGGACGGCCGCTTCACGCTGCCCGACGCCCCCGGCGGGGACTACGAACCGGCGGCGCTGCTGGACCTGCTGGACGCGGAACCGGAGCGCTTCTCGCCCAACGTGGTCCTGCGGCCCGTGGTGCAGCAGGCGCTCTTCGGCGCGGCGGCCTGCGTCTGCGGCCCCGGCGAAACGGTATACTGGGCGCAGCTCGGCCGCGTCTTCGACCACTTCGACACGCCCTTTCCCGTGGTGTGGCCGCGGTCGCGGGCCGTGATCCTCGGCGCGAAGGAGCGCAAACACCTGCGCGCCTTCGGACTGTCGGCGGAGTATCTGGCCGCCGGGGCGGACGCGGTGGTGGAGCGGGCGTTGCGGGACGCGCCGCCGTCGGAGACGCTGGCAGAGGCGCGCCGTCGCCGGGATGCGATGCTGGCGGAGGCGGCGGCGCTGCGCGCGCGGCTGGGCGAAGGACCGGCGGCGGACGCGGCGGCGAGGCTGGCGGAGGCGGTGGGGCAGGGCTTCGGGCGCATCGAGCGCGCGCTGCTGCACGGGGACCGCGAAAAGGTCGCCGCGCTGTCGGCGCGGGCGCGGCGGCTGTGCGATGTGGCCATGCCCGGGGGCCGTCCGCAGGAGCGGGCGTTGTCCCCGTTCACCTGGCTGTTTTCAGAGGGCTTTGGTTTCACGGACGCCGTGCTGCGCGGGCTGGACCCGCACGCGCCCGGCGTGCAGGAGATGGAAATCGGATGAGCGAAGAGACCACACCGGTGGATGTGCTGGCCGTCGGCGCGCATCCCGACGACGTCGAGATCGGCTGCGGCGGACTGCTCGCCAAACTTGTGCGCGACGGGCACAGCGTCGCCCTGGCCGACCTCACGGCGGGCGAGACGGGCACCCGCGGCACCGTGGAGGAGCGGCGCGTGGAGGCGGCCAATGCCGCGCGCGTGCTGGGGGTCTGCGCGCGCGTGTGCGCCGGCCTGCCCGACGGCGGCGTGGCCAACACGCCGGAGCAGCAGCGCGCGGTGATCCAGATCGTGCGGCGCTTCCGGCCGAAAGTGCTGGTGACGCTCATGGACCGCGACCGGCACCCGGACCATTCGGCGACGCATGTCCTCGTGCGCGAGGCGAACTTCCTGGCGGGCCTCGCCCGCATCGAAACGGGCCAGCCCGCCCACCGCACCCCGTCGCTCTACTATTTCCACCCCTACACCGACTTCACCGGCACCCCGGACTTCCTCGTGGACGTCACGGACACCTTCGACACCAAGCTCGCCGCCCTGGCCGAGCACAAATCCCAGTTCCACAACCCCGACCATCCCGGCGAGCAGACCTACATCTCGTCGCCCGCCTTCTGGGAGGGCATCACCGTCCGCGCCCGCTACTGGGGCGGGCGCATGGGCGTTCGGTACGCCGAGCCCTTCTTCTGTGAGGGGCCCCTGCTGTTGGACACCCTCCCCGGGCTGAAAGGAACCGCCCCATGAAACTCGGCATCACCTGCCAGGCCGGCACCGGCGGCAGCGGCATCCTTGCCACCGAGCTGGGCCTCGCCCTCGCCGCGCGGGGGCACGAAATCCACTTTGTCACCCTCGAGCAGCCTTTCCGCCTCACCGGCTTCCGCGAGAACGTGTACACCCACTACGTCGAGGACGTGACCTACCCCGTGTTCCGCGTGCCGCCGTACACCCTGTCGCTGGCGTCCAAGATCAGCGAGGTCGCCGAGGAGCACGAAATCGAGATCTGGCACGCCCACTACGCCATCCCCAACGCGGCGGCGGCGCTCTTCGCGCGCGGCATGCTGCCCCCCGAGCGGCGCTTCTGCCTCGTCACCACGGTCCACGGCACGGACATCACCCTCGTCGGCGGCCACCCGTCCTTCTACCGCGCCACGCGTTTCGCCATGGAGAACAGCTGCGTCGTCACCGCCGTGTCCGACTGGCTCAGCCGCGAGACGGAGCGCGAGTTCGCCCTGACCAGGCCGGTGCGCACGATCCACAACTTCACCAACCCCGAGAGGTTCAAGCCGAAGCCCGTGGCAAACCGTGACCGGCTCGCCGCCCCCGGCGAGCGCATCGTCATGCACATCTCCAACTTCCGCCCCGTGAAGCGCGTCACCGACGTGGTCCGCGCCTTTGCCCGCATGCTGCAGGAGGTGGACGCGCGGCTCCTTCTCGTCGGCGACGGCCCCGAGCGTCTCAGCGCCGTCGGCGTGGCCAAACAGCTCGGCGTGCTCGACAAGATCACCAGCCTGGGCAACGTGGAGAACATCGAGGACCTGCTGCCCGCCGCCGACCTCGTGTTCCAGCCCAGCGAGCACGAGAGCTTCGGCCTCGTCCCCCTTGAGGCCATGGCCTGCGGCGTCCCCGTCCTCGCCACCGCCAGCGGCGGCGTCACCGAGGTCGTCGGGCACGGCGTCACCGGCTACCTCTGCGGGGTCGGCGACATAGACGCCATGGTCCGTTACGGCGTCGCCATTCTGTCCGATCCCGCCCTGCGCGCCGCCCTGGGCGCGCGGGCGCGCGAGCGCGTGCTCACGAAGTTCCCCGTGGACCGCATCGTCGGCCAGTACGAGGAACTGTACGCGGAGGTGCTGGAGCGCCGCCGCGCGCTCGGCGGCGCCCCCCACTGAGAAAGGAGAGAGGTCATGGGCTGCGAAACCTGCTTCATGCGAAAACACTACGAGAAGAACCCCCGCTCCCTGCTCGGGCGGATCTGGCGCTGGCACACGGGCTTCTGCCCCGGCTGGCGCGGCTACCTCAAGGGCCTCACCCCTGAGGCCCGCGCCGAACTCGACGCCCGGCTGGCCGAGGCGGCGAAAAAGTGACGGGGTTGCCCCGCCCGTGCGGCGGGGAGGAACTCAACCTGGAGAGGGCCGTGTGATGAGAATGGGCGCGTGGATAGGTCTGTTTCTGCTTGCGGGGGCGGCGTTCGCCGCGGAGCCGGTGAAACAGTGGGAGGACACGCTCACGCTGCCCACCTACGGGTGGGAGGACGACCCCAACCCTGTGTTCCAGGCGTATGAGGGCGGCATCTACTACCCGTGGACCAAGCAGGACCACCTGCCGCCGCACAGGGAGGACCGCGCCTACCGCGCCCTGCACCTGGAGAACGAGTACCTGCACGTGGTCTGCCTGCCCGAGCTGGGCGGCCGCATCCACTCGGTCTTCGACAAGACCACCGGCGAGGAGATGTTCCACAAGAACGACGTGATCAAGCCCGCGCTCATCGCCATGCGCGGCGCGTGGATCGCCGGCGGCATCGAGTGGAACGTCGGCCCCCAGGGCCACACGGTCTTCATGATGGAGCCCGTGGGCGGCGTGCTGGAGGCGAACCCCGACGGCTCCGCCACCCTCATCGTCGCCGCCGTGGAGAAGACCTTCCGCACGCGCTGGGAGGTGCGCCTCACCCTGCATCCCGGCCGCGCGCTGCTCGACGAGGATATCCGGCTGACGAACCCCACCGACGGGGTGCAGCCCTACTACTTCTGGAACAACACGGCCTTCCCCAACCGGCCCGGCACCCGCTTCATCTACCCCATGACCCTGGGCACGGACCACAACGGCACCACTTTCTTCACCTGGCCCGAAAACGGGGGCCGCGACATCACCCGGCTCAGGAATTACGACACCATGACCTCCGTCTTCGGGTACAAGGTGGACTTCGACTTCTTCGGCGCCTACGACGCGGACCGCGACCGCGGCATCGTGTCCCACGCCAACCACCACCAGGTGCCCGGAAAGAAGGCCTGGACCTGGGGCACCGACGACTTTGGCGTCTACAGCCAGATGGGCCTCACCGACGCGGGCCGCGACGAGGCCCCCTATATCGAGGTGCAGAGCGGCCCCCTGCGCACGCAGGCGGACTACGGCATGATGCGCCCCCGCCAGACCATCGCCTGGCGCGAGTGCTGGTACCCCGTCCACGGCCTCGGCGACGGCTTTGACTACGCCAACGGCGACCTGGCCGTCTCCGTGAAGCGCGACGGCGCCGGGCTCGCGGTCCGCATGATCGCCACCGCGGAGCACGCCGCCGCCGAGTGCGCGCTCTTCGGCGCGGACTCCGCCCCGCTGGGCGCGCGGATCGTCACCCTCTCCCCGAAGACGCCCAACGCCCTCGCGTTCGACCTCGGGAAGGACCTGCCTGCCGACACGCCTCTGCGGCTGCGGGTCTCCGTTCGCGGCGCGGTCCTGCTGGACCAGGTCTTTCCCCTGCAAATCCCCAAGGTGAATCCGCCCAGCCTGGAGAAAAAGCCGTCCCGCGCCGACGGGCTCCCCACGGCGGACGAACTGTTCGCGGAGGCCTTCCTGCTGGACAGCCAGTCGAAGCCCGACGAGGCCCGCGCCGCCTACAAAAAGGCGCTGGAAACGGACCCGGCCCATGCGGACACGCTCTGGGCGCTGGCCGTCCTCGACAACGAGCAGGGGCTGTATGCCGACGCAGCGGCCCATGCGGAGAAGGCCCTGGAGCGCGACCCGGAGCACGGCCCCGCCGCTTACCAGCTCGGCGTGGCCTGCTTGCGCCGGGGGGATTTTGCGGCGGCGGGCACCTGGGGGTGGAAGGCGTCGCGCTGCGCGGGCTTGGAGGCCGCCGGCCTCAACCTCGCGGGCCGCGCCGCCATGAATCTCGGACGGCCCGACGAGGCGCGCTCCCTGTTTGAGCGCGCCGCCGCGTGGGCGCCCCAGGACCGCGCCAACCGCGACAGCCTGCTGGCCGCGCGG
This sequence comes from Candidatus Hydrogenedentota bacterium, assembly GCA_033813475.1. GTDB lineage: Bacteria > Hydrogenedentota > Hydrogenedentia > Hydrogenedentales > CAITNO01 > JAAYBR01. Next base: position 1,808 of record JAPXRP010000097.1, on the reverse strand, counting down.
TACGCTCTGGGCGGCGGGGAGGACCTGGTCAGCGATCTCGCGGCCGTCCGCAAGGACGCCCCGCTCGACCCGCTGCCCGCGCTGCTGGAGCCGATGGCGCGCGGCGAAGTCCACACGCTGGTGCCCGCCCTCCGGGGGCTTGGCGGCGACCCCGTGTTCAACGTTCTCGACGCCGCCGCATTCTTCGCGGACCACGGCCAGCCCGCCATGGCGCTGATCCTGCTGCGCGCCGCCATCAAAGACAGGACGCTGTTTCCGCAGGACGACCCCTTCGTTCTCTACGCCGCCGCGCATTACCGTGACCGGCTCGGCGATGACGCGCCGCCCCCCTTGAAGGCTGTCCCCGTGGACGACCTGCTCGCCCGCGCCGCCGCCGCGCCCCTGTCCAAGAACTTCCCCCACGGTGCCCAGGCCTTCGCCGTGCTGGAATGGGCCGCCGCCCGGCGGCCCGGCGCCGCCAACGCGCCGTACCTCCTCGGCCTCGCCTGCGCGGGCGCCCACCGCCTGGACGAGGCCGTCGCGCGGTGGGAGGCCGCCGTCGCCCTCGACCCGGCCCTTGCGCCCGCGTGGCGGCTCCTCGGCCTGCACCGCTGGAAAAAAGACGCCGATCTGGGCAGGGCGGAGGAATGCCTGAAGAAGGCCCTCGCCGCCGCCCCCGGCGACCAGGTCATCCTTCGCGACCTCACCGCCGTGCTCACCGCCCTCGGGCGGCGGCCCGAGGCGCTCGCGCTGGTCGAGGCGCTGCCCGCCGGGGTTGACGTCCGCTACGACCTCGCCCTCTGGCGCGCAGAGGCCCTCCTTGCCGAGAAGCAGCATGACCGTTGCCTCGACCTCCTGCGCACCGGCGACTTCACCAACTGGGAGGGCTCCACCAAACCCCGCGACCTCTACACCGCCGCCCTCACCGCGCGCGGCAAGCTCCGCGCCGAAGAGGGGCGCACCGAGGACGCCCTCGCCGACTTCCGCGAGGCCCTCACCTACCCCGCCAACCTCGGCGTCGGCCGGAAATACAGGCCCACCGAGGCCGAAGCCCGCTACTGGGCCGGCAAAATGCTCCACCGGCTCGGCCGCACCGAAGAGGCCCGCGCCGAATGGACCGAGGGCGCCCGCCAGGTGGACCGCCAGTCCCCGCCGCTCCCCTTCATCACCGTCACCGACGCACAGGACGCCCATGTCAAAAAATGCGCCGCCGCCCTGGAGCTGCTGGGGAAATAGCCCGAACACGGGAGGAGACCGGGTCATGCGCATGCCCTTCGGGAGGACGCGCCGCGCTCTGTGGGTGCTGGCGGCCTGCGCCGCCGCGGCGTTGCCCGGGTGCCGCGTGGTGAACACGCCGCCGGTGCCGCTTGGTGGTCCGGGCTGCGCGGACGGGGCGTTGGCGGAGCATCCGGACGGCAGGTTCACGCTGGATGTGGTCAACGAAAGCGGCGCGACGCCGAAGGTGGACATTCTCGTGTGCATTGACGGGAAAACCGCCGTGCATCACCGCTTCGCCGTCGGCGACGGGCACAACTGGCACGCCTTCGTTTTCGACCTTCCCCCCGGTCCGCACACGCTCCGCGCCCGGTCCGTCAAGGGCGGGGCGCATTTCGAGCAGGAGTTCACCCTCGGCGAAGACCGGCGCTGGGCCCTGCTCCAATACTGGAACCCCGGCCGGGGCCGCTCTGCGGATTCCGCGCGCGCACCGGGGTTCACCCTCGAGATCGCAGACCGGCCGATCATGTCCCTTTAGAGCATTTCAAGGTTGAGGCGCCGTGTCTGAAGGAAGATGCTGGGAGCGCGCACTGAGGTGGCACGGGCTTCCAGCC
>JAPXRP010000096.1:0-16188 GCA_033813475.1 Candidatus Hydrogenedentota bacterium | reverse complement strand
ACCAAGACACGGGCTGGAAGCCCGTGCCACCTCAGTGTCCGTGTACGACACCCTCTTGAAAATACCTCATCTCAACCCTAAGGTGCTCCAGGGGACTTCAAAACGAATTGCGGCCCCTCTGCGCATCACGGGCGGCCCCTTCGAAAAGGGAAAGGGCCCGGAACCATTCGGTTCCGGGCCCTGGATCATCAGGGTCGGGGGGCGCCGCGATCAGGAGAGCGCGGGGGCCAGCACGCCGATGGTGTTCGCCACCAGCTTGTTGCACAGCGTATCTGTGGCGTTCTCACTGTAGCGCTGGAACTCCACATGGCCGTCCATGAACAGGATGTTGGAGCCGCCGGGGATGTGGTTGAACGCCGACGTGTCAATGGCCACGAAGTCGAACATGATCGGCACGGTGCTCTGCGCCTGCGTGCTCCCGCCGGGGTTGTTGATGTCCGTGATCAGGAAGCGCTCGATGCCCTCGCGGAGACGGTAGATGGTCTCGCCGCCGCCATTGCCCCGGCCCAGGCCCGCGTGGATTCCGGCCATCTTGACATCGCCGTCAACATACTTGGCAAGCTCGACCGGGTTCTGCAAATTCTGAATTAAACCGTTCTGCATGAGGGACTCAAGCAATGCGACTATCTGCGGAAGACCGCCGGTGGTCATGTCGGAGGGAATCACCTCCGAAGGAGTTCCCGGCGAAAACTGGCCCATGAGAGTGGCGATGGTGCTGAGGTCGGCGCCGGGAGCGGTGTACCCGAACTGGTCAAACACCCAGCCGACATAGCCATAGCTGGCGTCTACGAGGCTCGCACAGTGCTGGGGGGAGGGGGTGGGAACGATGTAGTTGAGGCAGGGCTGGCCATTGGGTCCGATTATTCCGTCCTGCGCCTGGCCCAGACCGGGGTCCGACGGGCAGAACAGCAGGTTGCCGTCTGTCAGGTATTCGGGGTACAGAGAGAAGAGATTCGGACCGAGATCGAACGCCAGTACGGTACTCCTGTCCTCACGGGGGAAATGGCCCAGCTGGAGGGGGGGATACGCACCGCCCTTGGCCTCGTTGCTGTACATCTTCAGGACGATACCCCACTGCTTGAGATTGTTCTGGCAGGAGGAGCGGCGGGCGGCCTCGCGGGCGCGGGCCAGGGCCGGCAGCAGGATGGCCGCCAGGATGCCGATGATCGCGATCACGACCAGCAGCTCGATGAGGGTGAAACCACGTCTACGCATTGCATTTTCTCCTTGTTTCAGTCCATGAAAGGATACTTGAAAACATCTTCCCAACGGCATCACCGGCTCATTGGTGGAACCAATCCTACACCATTTCCCCCCGAATGTCAACCCCTGGGCGCAGGAAGTTTTTAGCGCCCGATCTTCACCGCTCCGACACGAGATGGCTTCACTTCGTTCGCCATGACACGGGAGCGGCGGTATTGCAATGATGCGACGATCAACACGTCATGGCGAACGAAGTGAAGCCATCTCGTGACCGCCACGCCTTCTCTTCATGCGTGATTCGGACCCATTTCGCACCCATGTCCCTGTCGGCTGGTTCTGGGGCTAGGACGGCAGATTGCGCCGGAGCGCCCTGGAACCGGATAATTCCCCCGGATGGGCGGGGAGCCCACGGGAACACACATGACGACGGTATTGGCCATGCTTGGGTGGACACTGTTCGGCCTGGCGATTCTCGCCGGGCTGGCGCTGAATCTGGCGGGGCTTTTCGGCAACTGGGTGATTCTGGGCGCCGTGGCGGGGGCGTGGGTGTGCACGGGGTTTGAACACTTCGGCCCCTGGACCCTGCTGGCGCTCGCGGCGCTGGCAACGCTGGGCGAGGTGGCCGAGACGGCGGCGTCGGGCTATGGCGCGGCGCGTTTCGGCGGCGGGAAGGGGGCGGTGGTTGCGTCGCTGGCGGGCTGCATTGCCGGGGCGGTTCTGGGCACGCCGGTGTTTCCGGTGGTGGGGACGCTGGCCGGGGCCTGCGTGGGGGCGTTCCTGGGGGCGGCGCTGTATGAGCTGCTGGTCAAGGGAAAGACGGCGGCTGACTCGGCGCGGACGGGCACCGGGGCGGCACTGGGCCGCATCGGGGGCCTGGCGGTGAAGCTGGGGCTGGGGCTGGTCATGCTGGCCGTGGCGGCGGTGAATTTCTAGTCCCCCGCCGTGCCGGGAACGAGATCGCTTCGGTCGCTTGCGCTCCCTGCCAAGAAAGTACCGGGTTCGCTGGAGAGGCCGCACCCCTGGGATCGCCAAGCTCTAGCTTGGCTTTCGGGGAAACACGGATCGAACCGGCCCGCGCGGAAGAACCCAAGAGGCCAAGCTGGAGCTTGGCGATCCCAGGGGGCGCTTGGTTTGGGCGATGGAGGGAGCCGAAGCCCCGGCAAGACGGGAGGGGCGCGCGGCGTCTCCTTTTGGAGTGCGGCGGCAACGACGCCGCTTTAGTTTCCGGGAAAGAGCTGCCGGGAGGGGTGCGGCATGGATCATCCCCGGGCAAAGCGGTGTCGCCGCTTCGCTCTGCCACCGCACTCCACATAACAGACGGACCCGCCAAGGACGTGCGGGGGCTCCCGCGACATCTGACGCCTGACACGCCTTTCTTCAACGACATTCCCGCCCCCGGGCGGTCAGGGGATCGCGATGACGCGCCTCTCCACAGTCATCGCGGGGAGGCCGCACAGCGGCCGACGCGGCGACCTCTTGTCGGAACGCCTGCGCCGCGGGGAAGTCCTGCGAGCCGCTTTCCGTGGCGCCGCCGTCCCGGCGGCCTTGTCGTCCTTCCCGGTCCGCCTCCGTCTTTGCGGTGGGGCCGCCCCATGAATTACCATTGCGGCGGCGGGGGACAGGGCGTTGTCTTCCCTGTCTTGGCGCCGGGTGACAGCCCGGGGAACTTGCCCACCGATGGATGCTGAAAAGATACTGGAACTGCTGCGCGCCGTGGCTTCGGGGGAGACGGGGCCGGAGGCGGCGGCGGAGCGCCTGCGCGGCCTGCCCTTTGAGGATGTGGGCTTCGCCAAGGTGGACCACCACCGCGCCCTGCGCAAGGGCTACCCGGAGACCATCTTCTGCGCCGGGAAGACGCCGGACCAGGTGGTCGCCATCACGGAGCGCATGCTGGCCCAGGGCAGCAATGTCCTCGGCACGCGCTGCTCCCCGGAGACCGCCGCGGCGGTGCTGGCGGCGTTTCCGGAGGCGGTCCACCACGCCGTGGCCCGCGCCTTCACCGTCACCGTGTCCCCCGCCCCCCCGCTGGACGGCTATATCGCCGTCGTCTGCGCGGGGACGAGCGACATCCCCGTGGCGGAGGAGGCGGTGGTCACCTGCGAGAGCCTGGGCTGCCGGGTGGACCGGGTGTACGACGTGGGGGTGGCGGGCATCCACCGGCTGCTGGGCCAGCGGGAGCGCCTGGACGGCGCGACGGCGCTGATCGTCTGCGCGGGGATGGAGGGGGCGCTGCCGAGCGTGGTGGCGGGGCTGGTGTCGTCGCCCGTGATCGCCGTGCCGGTGAGCGTCGGCTACGGCACGGGGCTGGGCGGCTTTGCGGCGCTGCTGGGCATGCTGAACGCCTGCGCCACGGGCATGACGGTGGTGAACATTGACAACGGCTTCGGCGCGGGGGTGGCGGCGGCCACCATCGTCCGGATTGCGAACGGATCAGCCCGATGAAAACCCTGTATCTTGACTGTCTCAGCGGCATCAGCGGCGACATGACCGTGGCCGCGCTTCTCGACCTGGGCGCGGACTTCGCCGAGCTGAGGGAGGGCCTGCGCTCCCTGGGCGTGCCGGACTTTGAGGTTTTCACGGAGAAGACCGTGAAGCACGGCATCAACGCCAGGCGCTTCGAGGTGCGGGTGGCGGAACACGACCACCACCCCCACCGCCACCTGCGGCACGTGCTGGAGATCATCAACCGGAGCACGCTTCCGGAGCAGGTGAAGATCTGTTCGGAAATTGTCTTCCAGAACATCGCCCGTGCCGAGGCGAAGGTCCACGGCATGGAGGTGGAGAAGGTTCATTTTCACGAGGTGGGCGCCATAGACTCCATTGTGGATGTCGTGGGGGCCCAGTTCTGCCTGCACCAGCTCGGCGTGGACCGCGTGGTGGTGTCCCCGATTAACACGGGCACCGGCACGGTGCGCTGCGCCCACGGCGTGATGCCCGTGCCCGCCCCGGCCACGGCGCTGCTGCTGTGCGATGTGCCCGTCTACGGCGACGGCGACGGCGAGCTGACCACGCCCACGGGCGCGGCGATCGCGGCCGCGTGCGCGTCGTCCTTTGGCCCGCTCCCCCGGATGACGGTGGAGTCGGTGGGCTATGGCGCGGGCACCCGCGACCTGCCCGACCGGGCCAACGTGCTGCGGGCGCTGCTCGGCGAGTCGGCGGACGAGCCGGCGGGGGACGTGGACACGGTGGCGGTGCTGGAGACGCTGGTGGACGACCTGAGCGGCGAGCTGACGGCCCCGGCGGTGGACGCCGCGCTGGCGGCCGGGGCGGTGGACGCCTTCATCACGCCGGTCACGGGGAAGAAGGGGCGGCCCGCCTTCCTGCTGACGGCGCTGTGCCCGCCGGAACTGCGCGACAAAGTGGCGCGGAGCCTGTTTCTCAACACGACCACCCTGGGCGTCCGCGTCCGCGAGGAGTTCCGTACGGTGCTGTGGCGAAAGTGGGAAACCGTGTTCACGCCCTACGGCGCCGTGCGCGTGAAGACGGCGACGCTGGACGGGGAGCAGATAAACGCGCATCCGGAGTTTGAGGACTGCCGCGCCCTGGCGGAGGCGGCGGGGGTGCCCGTGCGGCGTGTGGCCGAGGCGGCCCTGGCGGCGTTTCAACGCGGGGAGGAGTGACTCCATGAAGAAAAGGACGGCGGTGTACGCGGGCAGTTTCGACCCCCCCACGCTGGGGCATCTGGACCTGGTCATCCGCGCGGCGAAAATCTTTGACCGCGTGATCGTGGCGGTGGCCCGCAACGAGGCCAAGCAGGCGCTGTTCACGGTGCCCGAGCGCATCGAGATGCTGGAGGAGATGACGGAGGGCATGGCGGGCGTGGAGATCGCGTCGTTTTCCGGCCTCACGGTGGACTTCGCGCGGGACCAGGGCGCGGCGGCGCTCATCCGCGGCCTGCGCGTGGTTTCGGACTTCGAGTTCGAGCTGTCCATGGCGATTAACAACCAGAAACTGAACCCGGAGGTGGACACGGTGTGCCTCATGCCCAGCGAGCCGTACCTGTTCCTCAGCTCGCGGCAGGTGAAGGAGATCGCCTCCCTCGGCGGCAAGGTGGGGCACTACGTCACCCCGGCGGTCGAGATGCGCCTGCGCGGCAAGTTCGCCAAATAGCCCCCGTCCGGGAAGGAGCCCCTTTTGAGCGTCAAAAAGGTCCTGTTCTTCAGCGTCAAGCTGGCGTTCATCGCCGTGGTGTTCGCCGCCATCTTCCGCCCGGAGTGGGTGGGCCTCGGCGCGGACTTCTTCGGCGGCGTGCGGCCCGTGGACATCCTGCGCGAGATGCGCCGGGTGAGCGGGGCGGGCCTGGGCGGCTTCGCGTTCTGGATGGCCTGCGCCACGGCGGTGAAGCTGCTGGGCATCACCTGCGGCATCATCCGGTGGCGGCTGCTGCTGGCGGGGCAGGGCCTGCGCATGCCCCTGCGGCTCATGGCCTACCAGTGGTTCATGGGCCGGGCCATCGGGCTCGTGCTTCCGGGCACAGTCGGACTGGACGGGTTCCGGCTGGTCGAGTCGTCGCGCCACACGGGCGACCCGGTCAAATGCGCCACCGTGATCGCCGTGGAGAAGCTCACGGGCATCATCGCCCTGTCCTTCCTCGTGTTCGCCACCTTCCCCCTTGGGTTCCGCTACCTCAACATCAACGTGCCGCTGCTCGCGGTGATCATGGCCTGCCTGTTCGCGGGCGTGGTGGGGAGCCTGTCGCTGCTGCTCAACCCCCGGGTCATCCAGGTGCTCGTCGCCGTGACGCCCGTGCCCGGGAAGGTGCGGAGCCTGGTCAACCGGCTCGGCGACGCCGTGACGGCCTACGCGGGGTCGCGGAAGTCGCTGCTGGCCGCGCTGGTCTTCGGCGTGGGGGTGCACCTCGGCACCTGCACGACCTTCATCTTCACCTTCATGGCGATCCGGTCCGAGCACACCTCGGTGGCCGACATCTTCTTCGTCGGCCCGCTCATGATCACGGCGTCCGTGCTGGCCTTCACCATCTCCGGCATCGGCGTGCGCGAGCTGGCCTTCGGGCTGGTGCTGGGCGCGTCGGCGGGCCACGCCACGGCCATCCTCGGCGGCCACCTCGAACTGTGGGCGGGGGAAATCTTCCCCTTCATCCTGAGCGTGCCGCTGCTGCTCTTCGGCAGCCGGGCCGACATCGAGCACATCCGGCGCGACATCGCCGACTTCCAGCGCGAGCGCGCGGCCCTGGGTACGGGCCGGGGGCTGGTGCTCTCGCCGGAGCAGACGCGCGACTACCGCCGCCGCATCTTCGGCATGATCACCGCGTGCAAGACCGGCGGGCTGGCGGCGGGGGCCTTCATCGCCCTGGCGGAGGCCCTGTGGCTGTGGAAGACCCTGGAGGGGCTCACGGACCTGGGCATGTTCTGGTGGGGGCCCGTCGCCTACGGCGTGCTCTTCGCCGCCGCGGGGGGATGCGCCGGCGCGGGGCTCGTGTTCCTGTGCCTGCTGGTGGACCGTTTCCCTTCCTGGCGCTTCAGCTTCGCCTTTTCCATGGCCGCCTGCCTCGGCGGGGGCGCGCTGGTCATTGGCGCGTTCCGCTACCAGCGCGACGTGCTGTCCGGCCACGCCTTCACGCCGCAGGCACTGCTGGCGCTGCTGTGCGCCGCGGCCGGGCTGGCCGTCGTCGCCGGCGTGTCCGCCTATGTGAAGGCGTCCATTGTGGACCGCATCGCCGGGCGGCGGCCCTGGGTGCCCGCGTTCTTCGGCATCGCCGGGTGGGGGCTGTTGGTGGTGTTCGGGTGCGCGCTTTCGGTGTTCCTCGGCGGGGCAAGCGAGCCCGGCGCGGGCAAGGCCGCCCCCCCCCCTGCGAAGGGGCCGAATCTCATCCTTTGCACGGTGGACGCGCTGCGGGCGGACTATCTGCCCCTGTACGATCCGGCGGCCCCGGCGAAGACGCCCGCCCTGGAGGCTTTTGCCAGGGAGGCGGTGCTGTTCAAGAAGGCCTATTCCCAGGCGTCGTGGACCAAGCCGTCCTATGGGACCATGTTCACCGGACGTTATCCCGGGGGGCACGGGGCGACGACGAAGACGGCCATGCTCTCGCCCGATGTGCCCACCCTCGCGGGGTTGCTGGCCGACGCCGGGTACCACACCCAGGGCTTCACCAACAACCCCAACACCATGGCCGTCTTCGGGTTTGACCGCGGATTCTCCGGCTATGTGGAGATGAAGCCGTCGGCGCTGCTGGGCGCGCCGCCCTCCGCCGTGTCGCTTTCCCTGTACCAGGTGCTGCGCAAGGTGTTCCTGGCCGTGGAGGGGAAGGTGCGGCGCGGGAAACTGCGCGTGACGAATTTCTACCAGCCTGCGGAGGCCGTGACGGACACGGCGCTGGACTGGGTGGACGGGCCCCGCCCCCAGGACCGCCCGTTTTACCTGTACCTGCATTACATGGACACGCACGACCCGTTCATGGACCACAGCCGCCCCGGCGTGGGGTATGCCCGCGCGCGGATGGAGAATCCGGCCCCGGAGAAGTTTCTGGAGCCGATGCTCCGCGCCTACACCAGCGAGATCGAGTATCTGGACGGGCATCTCGGGCGGCTCTTCGACGGCCTGCGCGAGCGGGGCCTGTGGGACAACACGGTGATCGTGTTTGTTTCGGACCATGGCGAGGAGTTCTTCGACCACGGGGGCTGGTGGCACGGGCAGACCCTGCACGAGGAGCTGGTGCGCGTGCCCCTGGCGGTGAAGCTCCCGCAGGGCGCCCAGGGGGGCCAGGTGAACGGGCATCTCGCCCGGCTGGTGGACCTGGCGCCGACCTTCCTGGGGCTGGCGGGGCTGCCCCCGGCGGAGGGCATGTCCGGCGTGCCCCTGTTTGACGGGGAGCTGAACCCAGCGAACGCGGGCATCGCCTACACCTACGCGGAGAACGATTTCGAGAACAACATCCTCAAGGCCGTGCGCGACGGGCGGCACGCCCTGATCACCGCGAACCCCGGCAACCCGCGCGGCGCCCCGCCCGTGGCGTTCTACGACACGGAGCATGACGCGCGGGAAGGGAAGAATGTCGCGGGGGACGCCGCCTACGCGGAGCTTCTCACCTCGCTCACGGGGGTGCTGGACGAGTACCGCCGCGTGATTGAGGAGAACGCCCCGGAACCCGCCGGGGACGCGGCGGTTGGCGGCATGGACCGCGAGCAGCTCGAGGCGCTGGGATACCTATGAGCGCGCCGCGCCGCGAGATGGAGGGGCGCGCCGCGGCGGCTGTGCTGGCGGGGATCGCCCTTCTCGGGCTGGCGGTCCGGCTGTACCGGCTCGACGCGGTGTCCTACGACCTGGACGAGTACCTGTCGGTCCGGCTCGTTAACATGCCCTCGCTGGGCGATTTTTTCCGCACGTTCAGCTTCTGGGCGCCGGACAACGTGGCCCCCTTCTTTGCGGCGCAGTATCTGGCCGCGCAGCTCTTCGACAACCCCGAGCGCGGCATGCGCCTGATGTCCACCGCCTTCGGCGTGGGCGGCATACTGCTTGCCCACGCCGTGGGCGCGCGGGCGTTTGGCCGCCGCGCCGGGCTGGTGGCGGCGTGGTGCTTCGCCCTGTCCCCCATGCAGTGGTGGTTTGCCCAGAGCGGGCGCTCCTCCACCTTCTCCAACATGGCGGCCCTTGCCTCCCTCTACGCGCTGCTGCGCCTGCTGGAGACGCCGCGCGCGCGCGGCTGGCTGGCGGCCCTCGGGCTGGTCAACCTGGCGCTGGTGTGGACCCACCCGATGCTCGGCCCCTTTGTGGCCGCGGAGTTCGCTTTCCTCGCGCTGCTGGGGCTCCGGCGCGACCGCGCCCCGCTCTGGACCGCCGCCGCGCTGAACGGCGCGGTGATGGCCACCGTCCTGCCCGTGCTCCTGCGCCGGGGAAGGTCCATGTGGCAGCCCGCCGACGACTTCTACATGCGCCTGCCCTCGTGGAAGGCGGTGTTCTACGACCTGTTCGGCGACGACGCCGCCATGACCGCCGACCCCTTCCTGTTCCAGGGGCCGTCGTGGCGCGCGCTGCGCGACGGGGTGCAGGAGGCGCTGCTCGCGTCCCACCGCTGGCTCGACCCCGCGCTGGCCCTCTTCTTTGTCGCCGTCACCGCCGCCGCGGTCTTCGCGGCCCTTTCCGGATGGCGGCGCGCCCGCGCCGGGACGGACGCCTCCCGGCGACGCGCGGAGGGCGTGGCCCTGCTGCTGGCGGTGGCCTTCCTGCCGTTCCTGATGCTTGGGTTTCTCTCGCTGGTCTGGCGGCCCATGCTGCTGCCCCGCTACACGCTGTACAGCACCGTGGCCCTGTATGTCCTCGCGGGCGGCATGACCGCCCGGCTGAGGGGGCCCTGCCTGCGGACGGTCTGCGTGGCGGTCCCTGTGCTCCTCTACGCGGCCCAGGCCCTGCTGGTGCTGCCCATGAACACCCGGTCCCCGTTCCGCGAGGCGGGGGAGTTCCTGCGCCTCAACGCCACCCCCGCCGACCTGGTCGTTGTCCGGGGCAGCCCGATGTCATGGGAGATTTTCAGCGCGTGCGCGCCGGAATGCCCGGCGCCGCATGTGTCCGCAAACTCCCTGCGCGTCGCGGCGGAGCTGTCGGCCCGCTTCCTCAACTCGTCCCCCCCGGGATCCCAGCCCTCCGTGTGGGTGCTGGTTGAGCCCTATGTGTACATCCTGCCCCCGCCGGACCACTTTTCCGGGGCGCTTGCGGGCATGGGGCTCGTCCAAGACACGGCCTTCTTCCCCGGCATGAACGGCATCACCCTGCACCGCGTCCGCCGCGCGGGGGACGCGCCCGCCGTGGAGACCTGCCCGCCCGGGCCCCTCGACACGGCGCACGACTATGCCGGGCTGGCGGCGGCTCTCGGGCTGGAGGGGGCGGCGGCGGACCAGGCCCTGCCCGCGCTGCGGCGCGCGGTGGACGCGAAGGAATGGCCGCGCACACGGTATTACCTCTCCCTGCTGGCCTTTCACCTGCTGGCGGACGGGGAGACGGTTCTGGCGGAACGCGCCGCGGCGCGGGCGACGGAACTCGACCCGGACTTCGCGCTTGGCTGGCTGGCGCGGGCGGTGACGGCGGCGGAGGGGGAGGGATGGGCGGCGGCGTCCGGGCACTACGACCGGGCGGTGGCGCTGGACCCGTCCGGGCTTCTTGGGCGGTACCGCGCCGTGCTGGAGGCCCTCTATGTCGCCGGCGACCGGGCCGCGGCCGCCGGGGAGATTGAGCGGCTGGACCGCCTTTTCGCCATCGTGCCGCAGGTTTTCCGCGCGCGCGCCGGGGTCCAGGCGGGCGCCGCCTGGGAGCCCTTCGCGGGCAGCGCGCTGGTGTTTCGCGAGCGGGCCGGGGCGCCCGAACCCGGGGGAGAGCAGCCATGAGCGACCTGGTCCGGATGAGCATCACGATGGAAAAGGAGCTGCACGGCCGGCTGGAGGAAATCCTGAAGGCCGGCCCCGCCGTGAGCCGGTCGGAGTTCATCCGCGACCTGGTCCGCGAGCGGCTGGCGCGCGACGCGTGGAAGAACAACGAGGAGGCCGTGGGCACCATCACGGTGGTCTACGACCACGAGGTGCGCGAGCTGACGCAGAAGCTGACGCACCTCCAGCACCATCACCACGACGCCATCCTCGCCACCACGCACGTCCATCTGACCGAGGAGCTGTGCGCGGAGATGATCATGGTGCGCGGCCGCGCCGCGGAGATCGAGGCGCTGGCCGAGGGCATGCGCGCCCACAAGGGCGTGCTCCACGCCGCCGTCTCCATCGGCTCGACGGGCAAACGGCTCGCGGCCCGCAGACGTCCGCGCCGCCACACCCACCCGCACTGAGGCGGGGCGGCTACTTCAGCGCCGCGGCGGCCGCCCGCATGTGGTTGGTGTTCCGCTCAAGCTGGGCCGCCCGCTCCTCGCGGGTCTTGCGGTGGCCGACGGACTCGTCCTCCATGCAAAGGGTGCCGGTGTACCCGGCGTCGCGCAGAATCTCGAGCACCTTCACCGTGTCAATGTCGCCCTGCTCCAGCGGGCACGCGAATTCCGCGTACTTCCAGCCCGCCTCGCGGATTTCCTCGCGCTGGTCCGCAGGGTAGTTGATGTTCTTGAAATGCGTGTGCTTGGCATAAGGCGCGAGCAGCCGCAGGATGCCGTACACCTCGCCGAGGGGGTAACCCCGCCAGTAGAAGTTGCCCGTGTCCAGCGTCGAGCCCAGGCGCGGCGAGTTCACCTTTGTGTAGATGTTCAGAAGGAAGGCCAGGTTGTTCCCCTGGAACCCGTGGTTCTCGATGCCCAGCGCGACGCTCTTCCCCTCGGTGCGCTTGAGGATCTCCGACAGGTTGTCGGCGAAGAGGTTCACGCGCGTGTCGAAGTCCAGCTCGCGCTCCCGCTTCATGGCCGAGTCAATCCGCACCGCCTGCGCGCCCAGAATGTCCGCGATCTCCACGGCCCGCACGATCCACTGGATGTTCGACTCGGCGTCCCCCGCGCTGAAGTCCACCGCCGTGAGCAGGGCGCAGCAGTGGACGCCCAGCGCGTCCAGCTTCGCCCGGTAGGCCTTCGCCTCGTTGTCGCCCTTCACGGACACCCGCTCCGCCGTCTCCAGGTCCATCATTGTGTAGTCCCGGTCGAGGTTGCTCTCCACCGTGTCCAGCCCGAGCTGCTTTAGCCCCGCGATGGGCGAGTCAAAGGTGTTCTTGCCGAGGAACACGTCGCGGATGGACACCTTCCACGCGGGAGCGTCCTGCGCGGCGCAGGGGACGGACAGCAGGGCGGCGGCGCCGAAAACGGCCGCGGCGGAGACCAGCAGCAAAGACTTCATGGGAAACCTCCTTGTTGGATGCGTGCAACACCCGGAAAACCATGCCACAACCGCCCCGTGGCATACAAGCGCGGCTGTTCCGTGCCGCCGCCGTCCCGGCGGCCTTGTCTTGGGGTTTCGCGCCAGCCCGGCGGTTGAAACGAAAGACACGGCCGGTGGAGCACCTGCGCCACAAATGCCCCGTGCGCGGGGCGCACAGCCTAAAGCCGTTTTTTTACATGGATGCGCAGGATGGACAGGATGGGGAGGGGAGGAATCCTGTGAATCCTGTGCATCCATGTTCCCTTTCCTCCTGCCGGGCAGTGTTTTCGGGATACCTGCGGCACGGGGGGATCAGTCTGTTCCCTCTCCCTGCGAGGCGGAGACCACGCAGCGGAAGCCGATGGTGCGGGCCTGGGTTTCGGGGAAGACGCCGCGGCGGGCGGTGGTGGTGAGCTCTTCGGGGGGGGACTGGAAGCAGCCGCCGCGGACGGCGCGCCGGGGGATCTGGGCGGCCTCTTCGGGACGGTTCCGGAGGGTGTCGTAGGGGGCGAAGGGGTCGAGGGTCCACTCGAAGACGTTGCCGGCCAGGTCGTGGATGCCCTCGGGGGTGCAGCCGTCGTCGTAGAGGGTGACCATGGTGGTGCCGCCGATGTGCTCGCCGAAGTTGCAGCGGGTGGCGTCGGGCGGCAGGGCGCCCCAGGGGTAGGGGCGGTTCTCGCGCCCCCGCGCGGCGAACTCCCACTGGGCCTCCGTGGGCAGGGTCTTGCCCGCCCAGGCGGCGTAGGCCGCCGCCTCCTGCCAGGACACGCCGACGACGGGCTGCTCGTCGCCGCGGCAGTCGGGGTCGTTCCAGTAGCGGGGCGGGGGTGCGCCGGTCTCCCCGAGATAGCGGCGGTATTCGGCCACGGTGACGGGGTGGGCGTCCATCCAGAAGGGTTCCACGGCGACCTCGGCCTCGGGCGACGCCTCGCGCAGGGCGTTGGACCCCATGAGGAAGCGGCCGCCGGGGAACCACACCATGCCCTCCGTGGAGGCGGGCACGGCGTTGTCCACGGTGGCTGACGCCGCCGGGGGGCGGTAGGAGGTCTCATAGGCGGCCTCCAGGGCGGCGCGGAACGCGCGGGCGTCGGGCCAGCGGTGGTCGCGGTCCTCCTCCAGCGCCTTCTCCAGCACGCGCGCCAGGGAGGGGGAGACGTCGCGGCGCACCTGGTCGAGCGTGCGGGGCGGGTCGAGGGGCGTGCGCAGGGTGAGCAGCTCCCGCAGGACCAGCCCGACGGCATAGAGGTCGGCGCGGGGATCGAGGGGCTGGAACTTCACCTGCTCCGGGGCGGCGTAGCCCATGGTGCCGACGAGGCGTTTCTTCTTCTTCGGGCCGTCACTTTCCAGCGCGAGCTCCTCCTCCACGGCGCGGGCGAGGCCGAAGTCCAGCAGCTTGACCCGCTCGTTGGCGAGGACGATGACGTTTTCCGGCTTGATGTCCCGGTGGATGACGAAGCGGTGGGCGTATTCCAGCCCGGCGAGCATTTGGGTCACGACGGAGACGGCGAAACGGACGTCCACCAGCCGCCGCTCGGCGCGCTGCCGCCGCAGAAAGCCCCGGAGCGGCTCGCCCACGGCCAGCTCCATGCTGATATACAGGATGCCCCGGGCGGTCGTGTTGACGTCGTGGACCGCCACAATGTTCTCATGACGGAGCCTGCGGGTTACCTGCGCCTCCTGCAGGAACATGCGCCGGGCCTTCTCCGTGCGCAGCAGTCCGGGCAGCAGGCATTTGAGGGCGACATCCTCGTTCAGCAGGGTGTCGCGGGCGGCGTAGACCACCCCCATGCCGCCCTGGCCGATGAGGCGGCGGATGACATAGCGGTCCGCCAGCCGGTCCCCGGGCTGGAAGATCAGGTCTTTTCGTCCCTCGCCGGCGGCGGGCGGCGGCGCCGGCGCCGCCTTGTCCGGCGGCGCCGGCACCGTCAGCACCTGGCCGCAGTTGAAACAAACCCCGGTCCTCCCCTGTACTTTGGTTGGAACAAGGATTTGCAGGCCGCAGGCCGGACAGGTGACGCGAATCATGGGCAAGAGCGTAGCGCGGGCGCGGACCGGGAAACAAGCCGCTTGATTCCCGCGCGGCGCGCCGATATAGTGGCGCCGGGCAGTGCGCCCGCAATCCACGGAGGACACGGATGATCACGCAGGGTAAGGGCTTCGCGGCCGCCGCGCTGGCGGCGGTCTTTGCGGTGTTTTCGGCGGGCGCCCAGGTGACCCTGCGGCTTCCCGCAACGCTGGACGCGAACGTGGGGGACCTCGTCGAGGTCGGCGTGGACCTGGATTACGGCGGCACGGCCCCGGCGGCGGTGGTGTTTTTTGTCGCCTATGAAAAGGCCCGCCTGGCCCCGGCGGAGGCCTGCTTCGAGGTGATCCAGCGCGGGGCGGACGGGGAGCCCGTCCGCGACGAGAAGGGCGAGGTCGTCGCGGCGCTTTCCAGCGTGCTCCCCGCCCCTGCGGTGCTCGCGGCCCAGAAGGCGGTGGAGGTGGAGCATTTTCCCGGACTCTCGGAATCCCCCGACCTGGCCGCCACGGGCGTGGTGGTCGCGGGGATCAACGACACGCCGCTCCCGAAGGGCCGGGTGTTCACGCTGGGCTTTCGCGTGCTGGAGGCCAACTTCCTGAACGACACCATCACGCTGCGCGCCCTGGATGCCGGGGACCCGCTCCCCCACGCGGGCCGTCTCTTGCAGTCCTCCGCCTCCGCGCCCGACGGGGCCGTCCTGGCCGCCGACGCCGCCGGCGGCGTGGTCGCGCTGGGATGCGCGCGCAGCGCCGCCCCGCAGGGGCTCGCCGTGACCACCGACCGCGCGGCCGAGGTCAAGCTGTCCTGGACGGGCGCGCCCGGCATGGAGTACCGCGTGCTGCGGGCCGACCCGGCCGCGCCGAACACCCTGACCGCCCTGGGCGACGGGTGGACCGCCGCCGCGCTGTTTGTGGACATTACCGCCCCCCCGCCCGAGGTGGTCAAGCGGCCGGTGCTGTTCTGCAAGGGGCGTTTCGTCCCCGGAGCGCGGCTGTACCAGGTGAAGGCCCGGCCCGCGGGCGGAGGATGTGAAAGCGAACCCGCCCCCGCCGTGGAGGGGTACCGCGCCCCCCGGCGCTCGGTGGTTGCGGCGGCCAAGGCCCTTCTCGGACTCTTCGGGGTTCCGATGACGGCGGGGGAGTGACCCCGCATGCGCCCCGTGCTGTTCCATGTCGGCGAGATGTCCTTCCACTCCTACACCGTCATGTTTTCCCTCGCCTTTCTGGCCGGCACGATTCTGGCCGTCCGGGAAAATTTCCGCCGGGAGCATCCCTTTCCCATCACCACGATGGCGGGGGTGTGGGCCTTTGCCGGCGGGCTGCTCGGCGCGAAACTCTGGTACTGGGCGCAGTACGGCGAATGGGCCGACCTGAAGTGGGGGTGGTTTCTGGTGGAGGGCGGGCTGGTGTTTTTCGGCGGGCTGGTGGGCGGCGTGGCGGCGGTGGTGCTGTACCTGCGGCGCGCCGGCGCGCCCGTGGTCCCCGTGAGTGATTTGGCGCTGCCCTATGTGGCGCTGGCCCACGGCATCGCCCGGGTGGGCTGCTTTCTCAACGGGTGCTGCTGGGGGTGCGACACCTCGCTTCCGTGGGGCGTCCCCTATCCGAAAAGCTCCTGGAGCGCCTACCACCAGCAGTTGGTGGACGGGCTGATCACCCGCGAGGCGGCCGCCTCCCTGCCCATCCACCCGGTGCAGCTGTATGAGACCCTCGGCCTGCTGGTGATCTTCGCCGTGCTGCGCCTGGTCTACCGGCGCTCCCCGCGCACGGGCACGGTGATGCTGGGCTATCTGGCCGGGTACGGCGCGCTCCGGTTCCTGGTGGAATTTCTCCGGGCCGACAGCGGGCACCCCCTGCTGGGGCTGACCGCCTCGCAGGGGGTGGCGGCCGCGATGCTGGCCGTCGGGCTGGCGGGGCTGCTGTGGCTGCGGGTTGCCCCGGCGCCCAATACCGCGAATACTGCGGAACCCCCGACGCCTCCGGAAACGCCGGCACCGGCCGGCACGGAGGGGGGGCAATGAGCGCCTTCGCGCGGAAAAGCCGCCTTTTTCAGCGGTGTAGGCGGTTTTCCCCCCCCCGAAAAAGGCCGGGGAAATGTCCGTGTCAAGCCATTTGCTAATCTTACCGGGGCGCCTATTATCGCGCCATTTGCTTTCTTACCAAGATTCAGGGAGAACGC
>JAPXRP010000095.1:0-16285 GCA_033813475.1 Candidatus Hydrogenedentota bacterium | reverse complement strand
ACGACGCCCAGTACGCGGCGGCGGTCCGCGAACTGGCCGCCGTGGACCCGCCCCTGCTCATGCTCCAGGACTGGGACGCCGCCGGGTTTGGCGTGCCGGTGCCGCTGATCGCCCGGCTGTTCGACGAGGTGCCCTGCTTCCGCTGCCTCAAGGTGGAGGTGGCCCCGGCGGGGGCGAAATACAGCCGGGTGCTGGCGGCGACCGGAGGGCGGCTGCACGTCTCCGGCGGCTGGGCCGTCACCCAGATGATCGAGGCGATGGACCGCGGGGTCCACGCCTTCATGCCCACGGGCCTCCACGAGGTCTATGTGCGGATCTGGAACCTGCACGCCGCGGGGCGGCGCGACGAGGCGCGCGCGCTGTTCGCCCGGCTGGCCCCCGTGCTGGGCTTTTCCAACCAGCACCTGGACATCTCCATCCACTTTTTCAAGCGCCTGCTCCACCGCCAGGGCATCTACCCCACCGCGCGGGTCCGCCAGGCGGGCGCGCCCTTCGACGCCTTCCACGCGCGCGTCGCCGACGAGCTCATAGACCACGCCCTGGACCTCATCCAGGAATGCCGCCAGCCGGCGGGATAAGGCGGAGATTCTTTCCGAGGTGACACGGGCTTCCAGCCCGTGTCTTAAGGTCATGGATGCGGCCCAAGAACCACGGGCTGGAGGCCCGTGCCACCTCGGTGGTTGCGCTCGACACCCTCTTGAAAATGCCGCATTTCAACTTGAAGCGGCTCCAGACCTTCCCGCTCAGTCGTCCATGCGGAAGGCGTCGGGGAAGTGGGTGATTTGGGCCTTGCCGCGCGCGGGGCAGACCACGCCGATGATGTCGAAGCGGTAGCTCAGCGCGGGGTCGGGGTTGCGGGCGAGGTACTGCCGCGCGGCGGACCGGAGGTGCCGCTGTTTCGGGGGGGTGACGGTCTGCTCGGGGGGGATGGGGTCCGCAGTGGCGCGGGTGCGCACCTCCACAAAGGCGACGATGCCGCCGCGCCTCGCCACGATGTCAATCTCCCCATGGGGATAGCGCAGGTTGCGCCCCAGGATGCGGTAGCCCCGCAGGCGCAGGAACCACGCGGCGGCCCGCTCCCCCCGGCGGCCCAGGGCGGCGCGTCCGTCAGGCGGCCGGGGCATCGGCCGCATCCCCGGCGGCGGGCTCCTCTCCGGGGCCGTCATCAGGCCGGGCAAAGAGCCTCAGGTCGCCGAAGGCGGCGTGCTGGTGGACCCGGATGCGGCGCATGCGGCACAGCTCCAGGATGGCCAGGAGGCAGCAGACCAGCTCGACCCGGGTGGCGCATTCGGCGCAGAGCTCCGCCCAGGACACGCCGGGCTTCTCCCGCAGCATGTCCTCGATCCGGACGATCTTGTCGTCCACCGACGCCTCGTCGAGGCTGACCTTGTGGAACAGGTCGTCGGCGAGGAAGCGCAGGACGGCGCGCACGGCCTTCACCAGGTCGTACAGCTCCACCTCGATGGCCCCGTCCTCCTCGGGCTCGTCGTCGAAAACCGGGCGGACCGTGCGTCCGAAACAGTCCCCGCGCGACTGCTCCAGGTCGCCCACGGCGGCGGCCAGGTCGCGGAAGCGCCGGTACTCCAGCAGCTTCTCCACCAGCTCCAGGCGCGGGTCCTCCTCCTCCACCCCGTCCTCGTCCTCCGTGTCCGTCTCCACGGGTAGCAGCATGCGCGACTTGATCTGGATGAGCGTGGCCGCCATCACCAGGAACTCCCCGGCAATGTCCAGATTCTCCGTCCGCAACAGGTCCAGGAAACGCAGGTACTGCTCCGTGACCTTCAGGATCGGAATGTCGAAAATGTCAATCTCCTGCGACCGGATGAGGTAGAGGAGCACCTCAAAAGGCCCCTCAAACTGCTCCAGTTGCAGGCGCAGCGCGTCGTCCGACAGGTCGTCCGCCGCGCCGTCCGTCACCGCCAGCGCGGCGCTTTCGGGCGCCGGGTCCGCAGTCAGCGCGTCCTGCGCGTCTTTTTTTCGCTTTTCCGCCACGAAAACACTCCCGGAAAGGGGGTTGGGTTCGGTCCCCCGCCCGCAGATGGTACCGCCCCGGGCGGGGCGGGTGCAAGCGACCGTGAGAAAAGGGTCGGACGGGTCCGACGGGCCCAACTGCCCGTTGGGCGGCGTGCCGGTTGACTTTCGAGCGTGGTTTGGCAACAATAGCCGCCCATGCGCGGCGCGCCGCCGCCCACCAAGGAGCCTTCCCGTGAAAACCCCCAAGAAGCGCGTCATCCACCTCATTTCCAACACCCACTGGGACCGGGAATGGCTGCATCCCTTCCAGGAGACCCGGCTGATGCTGGTGGAGCTGTTCGACCAGATGCTGGACCTCTTCGACCGGATTCCGGAGTACCGGTCCTTTGTGATGGACTCGCAGGCAGTGCCGGTGGAGGACTATCTGGAAATCCGGCCGGAGAACCGGGGGCGGATCGAGGCGGCGGTGCGGGACGGGCGGCTGCTGATCGGCCCGTGGTACACCTGCCCGGAGGGCTTCGAGGTGAACGGCGAGTCCCTCGCGCGGAACCTGCTCTATGGCCACAAGACGGCGCGGGCCTTCGGCGGGGTGATGAAGGTCGGCCACACGCCCTTCTCCTACGGCCAGAACTCGCAGATGCCCCAGCTCTACGCGGGCTTCGGCATTGACACCATCCTCTTCTACCACGGCGTGAGCCACGACGAGGTGGCCACGGAGTTCATCTTCGAGGGGGCCGACGGCACGCGGGCCCTGGGCAGCCAGATGAGCAGCGGCGCGCGCTACAACTTCTACCACAACGTCTACCGCGCGGCGGTCTTCGGCAAGAACATCGCGGACCGCGAGTACACCTGGGAGGAGTGCGGGCTGCCGTTCCGCCGCGCCGGGCAGGCCTTCGCCCGCGACCACCACGTCCTCCTCGCGCCCCGGCGCGGGCTCGACCGCGAGCGCGCGATGGAGCACATCCGCCGCCTGCGCGAGAGCGAGGTCGCCGCGTCCACCACGCGCCACCTGGCCTTCATGATGGGCCACGACAGCAGCGTGCCGGACGAGGCGGAGCCTGTCCTGCTCCAGTGGGCGCGCGAGGCGCTTCCGGACGACGAGGTGAAACACGGGTTCTACCCCGACCTGATGGCGGCGGTGCGGGCGGAGGTGGACTGGAAGAAGCTCACGGTGCTCCGGGGCGAGCGGCGGGTGCCCAAGCCCATGCCCGTCACCATGCACCTGTACAGCGACGTGCTCTCCAGCCGCACGCGCATGAAGGCCCGCTGCTCGGCGGCGGAGTACCTGCTCCAGCGGCGGGTGGAGCCCTTCGCCGCGCTGGCGGCGTGGCTGGGCGCGGAATGGCCCGGCGCGTGCCTCGACCTCGCGTGGAAGACCCTCCTCAAGTGCCACGCCCACGACAGCATCTCCGGCAGCGGCGTGGACGCCATCGAGGAGGACATGATGAACCGCCTCGCCCAGGTGCGCCACCTGGGCGACGGGCTCCTGGCGCGCGCCCTGGCCCATGTGCAGAAGGGCGTCAACACGGGGGCCGAGGGCCCCGGCGGCGTGGTGCTCACGGTGCACAACCCGCACCCGGCGGCGCGGTCGGAGGTGGTCACGGCGGTGGTGGACCTGCCCCACACCGGGCCGCGCGGCGCCTTCGAGCTGGTGGACCCCGCCACCAAGCGGCGCGTGCGGGTGCAGTGCGCCGCGCGCCGGCCCAACTGGTCCATCGTGAACCACGCGGGCGACGCCCCCGCCATGGTGCGCACCGAGCAGTTCCTCGTGCATTTCCCGGCGGACGCCGTGCCCGGCGTCGGCTACGCCACCTGGGTCGTGGACCGCTCCGGCGCCTTCGCCCGGGGCACCCTGGTCACGGGCGCGAACACGATGGAGAATGAGCACCTGCGCGTCGTGATCGCCGAGAACGGCACCCTCAGCGTGACGCACAAGGCCACCGGCGTGGTCTACGACGGCCTGAACTACTATGTGGACAACGGCGAGGCGGGCCATGCGTGGATGCACCACAACCCCGCCTTTGACCGCGCGCTGGACAGCCGGGGATTCCCCTGCGCCGTGGCGCTGGAGGAGGACGGCCCCCTGCTCGCGCGCTACCGCATCGAAACGCGCATGCGGATTCCCGCCCGGCTCGACGAGAACGGCGGCGACGCGTGGCAGCGCCTCGACGGCATCGGCAGCCACGCCAAACGCTCCGACGACGAGCGCGAGCTGGTCCTCACCACCCGCGTCACCCTGCGGCGCGGCGCGAAGAGCGCCGAGGTCTCCGTGGAGTTCGACAACCCGGCGGAGGACCACCGCCTGCGCGTTTTCCTGCCCACGCGCCGCGCGGGCAAAACCTGCCACGCCGAAAGCGCCTTCGACGTCGTCGAGCGCGACACCGTCTTCGGCAAGGACAGCCCCTGGCACGGCTGCCAGGGCGTCACCTTCCCCATGCAGCGCTTCGTGGACGTCAGCGACGGCGCGGCCGGCCTCGCCTTCATCGCCCTCGGCCTGCGCGAGTACGAGGTCACCCAGGACGCCGCGCGCGCCGTCGCGGTCACCCTGATGCGCGCCTACGAGCTGAACCTCGCCACCGTGAGCTGCCGGTGGGACTCCCACCCCGAGATGAAACTGACCCAGTGCCCCGGCCGCCACGAGTTCTCCTGGCTGATCTACCCCCACGCCGGGGACTACGCCGCCGGCGGCGTCCTCGCCGAGGCCGAGCGCCTCGCCGCGCCCCTCGAGCCCGTCCAGGCCGGCACCCACCCCGGCGGCAACCCGCCCACCGCCGGGTTCCTCGACCTCCAGCCCGACACCCTCCTCCTCACGGCCCTCAAGCGCGCCGAGGACGGCGACGGCTGGATCATCCGCGTCTGCAACCCCACCGCGAAAAAGGTCAAGGGCAAACTCGCCTTCGGCAAAAAACTCCACTCCGCCGAGCGCGTGACCCTGGAGGAAATCACCGAAGAGCGCCTGACCGCCCGCGGCAGCACCGTCACCTTCGATGTGGGCCCCAAGAAGATCGTCACCCTCCGCGCGCGGCTGGGGTGAAGGGCATCAATCAGCCTTCCTCAATGTTGATGGTGCCGTGGCAGGCGGGATACCGCTGGCACCCCCAGAAGCGCTTGCCTGCGCGGGTGCCTGTTCGAGCAGTGCGAACATCCATGGGTGAACCGCATTTTGGACACTTTGGGGACGCATTTACAGGCCGGGGGGGGGCCTGCACGACAGGGGCCGCAGCGGGGGGAGGGGCTGATCCGGTTGCCGGAGCATGGTGCTGTTTTAGCATGGCCGCAAGGGCATTTCCATCCACCAGCAAGACCCGGTTCGCTGCCGCAAAGTCCCGCGCATCTTTGGTGAAGGTTCCGCTCGTGACGAGAACCGCATCCTGCGCGCCCTCATGCTGGATGATGCCGCAGAGTTCACGCACTTCCCTAACCCCGACTTGAGATTTCTTCCAGTGCTTGCACTGGACCAGCGTGACCCGCCCGCCGCGCCGCAGCACAAGGTCCACCCCGCCGTCCGGAGAGGGCCCCCCGCGCTCCTCCACGGCAAACCCGTTCTGCCGGTAATATTCGCCGACAAGAAGCTCGAAGTCGCGCCAAGTGAGGCTGCGGACGCCTTCGATGTCCCTGGAAGCCGCCAGTATGGCGCGTCGCTGAAGCCTCTGGGGGAGCGTGAAGAGCCACACCAGAAACACCAACCCGGCCGCCCAGGGAGCCGCTATAATGAGAAACGGGGTGGTTATGGTCAGCAAATTCCCCCCAATCTGCCTCGCCGCATCGGTTTCTCCCCCCGCAAAGATGGAGGCGGCCAGTGCGGGAAAGAGAAAACGGAAACAGAGAAAAACGGCCCCCGCAGACATTGGCCCAACCCACCAAGGCGTCGCCATGAAAAATCGCCCCAACCCCTCCAACCCGTCGCTTTTCTTCTTCCTGGCCATGGCAGCTTCCTCCTTTGTTGCGTTGCGAAAGTGATACTTGGCAATAACATAACACACCCTTTACATGCAGACACCACATTCTTCCTGTTTCGTGGAGGACGTGGAAAGAGGATGCGGCGCGGGCCGAGAAGCCTCGGGAAGAATAGTGGTACCATTCCCAAACCTCTGGAACGAAAAGCGGCCAGGCTGGAGCCTGGCGGTCCCAGGGGCGGGCATGCCGGGCGGTACTGCAGGCGACGGCGCAGCGGGATGTGGACTTTTTGGAGGGTTTGTTGTGACCCGTGCTTGGACGCGCATAGACCATGGCGTGGCCGCCGTGGGGAACGGGCTGGTGGAGCGGCGGTGGTCGCTCTTCCTGGGCCGGCTGGAGGAGCTGCGCCAGGTGTTTCCGGGACGGGGGCATGTGGAGTGGCTGGAGGGGCCGGGGATGGACCTGGACCCCGCAGAGTTTGGCGCGGGGGAGGGCCCGAAGGCGGTGCCGGAATGGAGCGAGTCGTGCTCGTCCTTTGGCGCGCAGCTCACGCTGCGGCGGGCGGCGGGGCCCCTGGTGTTCACCATGGACATCACGGTGCCGCACGGGCTGCCGGCGGTTATCCGCGAAACGCGGGTGCTGAACGCGGGGTCCGCGCCGGTGACACTGCCGCGCGCGGTGCTGGAGAGCCTGCCGCTGCGCCGCGACGGCGCGGGGCTGCTGGACCCGGACGGCGCGCGGCATGCGGAGGGGCTGGCGGTGGAGGCGGGGGCCTTTGCCCCCGTGGCGGCGGAGCTGAAGGGGCTGGGCGGGATCGGCGCGCTGCTGGGCGCGTCGGCGCCCGTGCGCTGCGAGCTGTTTTCGCCGGACCCGGCGCGCTGCGCGGTGCTTTTGCCGGCGCCGGTGACGCTGGCGCCGGGCCGGGGATGGCGGGGTCCGGCGGTGTTTACGGTGTTTTATCAGGGCGCGCCCGGCGCGGGGACCCGGCGGGTCGTGCAGGAACTGGCGTGCCTTCTTGATGAGCGGGAACGCGGTCCGGAGAAGGACGGCGCCCCGCCGGAAAGGGTTGAATGACATCCTCTGAAGAGGTTTTCACGTGCGACATCACCGCCCTGGCCACGGGCGGCGACGGCCTGGGCCGGGTGGACGGGCGGGTGTGCTTCGTGCCCTTCGCCTTTCCCGGCGACCGGGTGCGCGCGCGGGTGGTCCGCCGCACGCCCAAGGCGTGGTGGGGCGCGCTGGAGGCGGTGGAGACGCCGTCCCCGGACCGCATCCCCTGCCTGGAGGGCAAGACGGAGGCCGACGCCGCCTATGTCTGGGGCGAGCTGGCTTACGACGCCCAGACCGTGTGGAAGCGGAGGATTGTCGCCGACTGCCTGGCGCGCATCGGGAAGATCACGGTGGACCTGGAATGGGTGGCCGACCCGGCGTCCCGCCACGGCTACCGCACGCGCGCGGAATTCCACGGCGACGGCCGCCAGGTGGGCTACTTCGCCCACGGCACCCGCGAGATCGTGCCGGTGAAGTCCTGCCCCCTCTGCCACGACGCGGTGAACGCCGTCCTCGCGGAGCTGGGCCCCACGCGGCTCAAGGGCTCCGTCACCGTGACGGCGCACCCGGAGACCGGGGAGACGATGCTGTGGGCCTCTCCGGGGATGGGGCCTTGCCTGTCACGGCGCTTTGCCAACGTGAACGCCCCGCGGGACCCCCGGCCCCGCGCGCGCTTCGAGGTGGACGGGGTGCCCGTGGTGAACGGGACCTTCTGCCAGTCGAGCCTGACGCTCAACCGCCTGCTGGTGGGGACGGTGCGGGAAATGGCCGGGGACTGCCGCTCCCTGCTCGACCTGTACTGCGGCAACGGCAACCTGTCGCTGGGGCCGGCCCGGGCGGGGGTCCGCGTGACGGGCATGGACCACGCCGGGGCGGCGGTGCGCGCGGCGGCGGAGACCGGCGCGGGCGACTACCGGGCGGGGGACGAGGCGGCCATGGGCGCGCTGATGGCGGCGGGCCGCTGGGACACGGTGGTGCTGGACCCGCCTCGCGCGGGGGCGGCGGCGGTGGTGGAGGCAGCGGCGGCCGCGGCGGAGGCGCGCATTGTGTGCGTGTCCTGCGACCCCGCCACGCTGGCCCGCGACTTGGCGGCCTTCGCCGGGCTGGGCTGGCGGGTGAAACGGGCGGTGGCGCTGGACCTGTTCCCCTGCACGCCCCATGTCGAGACGGTGTGCCTGCTGGAAAGGGACTGAACGGAATGCATGGAGACAAACCCCTTCACCTCTGCGTCTACGCCGCATCGTCGGGCGCCGTGGACGAGGCCTACAAGGTGGCGGCCCGGCGGCTGGGCACGCTCATCGGCGGGCGCGGCGCGACGCTGGTCTACGGCGCGGGCAATGTCGGGCTCATGGGCGAATGCGCGCTGGCGGTCCACGCCGCGGGCGGGCGCGTGGTCGGCGTGATCCCCGACCGGCTGGTGGACCTGGAGCTGGCCTACCGCGAGGCCGACGAGCTGGTGGTGACCGAGACCATGCGCGACCGCAAGCGGATCATGGCGGAGCGGGCGGACGCCTTTGTGGCCCTGCCGGGGAGCATCGGCACGCTGGAGGAGATGCTGGAGGTGCTCGTGCTGCGCCAGCTCGGCTACCACCGCAAGCCCTGCGCCTTCCTCAATGTCAACGGCTTCTTCGACCCCCTCTTCCAGATGTTCGCCCGCCTCGTGGAGGAAAACTTTCTCAAAGAGTCGGCCCTCGACATGTTTCACGTCTGCATGACCCCCGAGGCGGTGTTTGAGCATCTGGACAATTACACGCCCCACCAGCCCGAGCCCAAGTGGTTCTGAGCGGGGGAGAAGGGCTAGTCGGACAGGTCGGACACGTCTGACTGGTCCGACGGAGCGGGAAGATCGGACCGATCCGACGGATTTGACGGATATCCCCCGGAGGAATGCCCCCCGCACGGGGAATGTTTCCTTGGGCGGTCAAGAAAACGGGATTTTTCTCCCAGGAGACACGCCATGAACACCTTTGAAGCCATCGAAGCCCGCCGGGCGGTGAAGCACTTTGATCCGGAGCAGCAGCTCGCCCCGGAGGAGGAAAAGCGGCTCTTTGAGGCGGTGCTGCTGTCCCCCACCTCCTTCAACATCCAGAACTGGCGCTTTGTCGTGGTGCGCGACCCGGAACTCCGGGGGCAGGTCCGCGCCGCGGCGTGGAACCAGGCGCAGGTGACCGACGCGGCGCTGCTGGTGGTGCTCTGCGCCGACCTGAAATCCTGGGAGAAGGCGCCGGCGCGCTACTGGCGCACCGCCCCCCAGGAGTTTCAGGACTTCATTGTGCCCGCCATTGACGCCTACTACCGGGGGCGGGAGGGGGTGCAGCGCGACGAGGCGATGCGCTCCTGCGGCATTGCGGCGCAAACCCTCATGCTGTCCGCCAAGGCCCTGGGTTATGACTCCTGCCCCATGGTCGGCTTCGATTTCGACGCCGTGGGGAAACTGGTCAACCTGCCGGAGGACCACGTTATTGCGCTGATGGTGGCCGTGGGAAAGGCTTCGGAACCCGCGCGGCCCCGGGGCGGCCAGCTTCCGCTGGAGGAGGTGGTGCTGACGGACCGGTTCGCCTGAGGAGGGCGGCGGGCATACTGTTAGCTGTATGACAGTCCGAAATCTCCGGTTGACGGCGGAGGGAGACCTGTGGTAACTTCCGGATTCGCCCTGACTCAACAGAGGAACCGAATCCCCAGTGAGACTGCCGCGAACCGGACACATGCGCGCGCTCTGCGCCGCCGGACTCATCGCCCTGACGCTGGCCTTCGGCCAGGGGTGCGCCCACCTTCGGGCTCCTTGGTCCGGCCACGGCCCCGATTCGTCGGAGGTTGAACGGCACGCCCCCTCCCCCCGCCCGTGCATCTGGCCGGTGGACGACCCCGGCAGCCAGGTGGTGTCGGAGTTCGGCGTGCGGCGGGGCCGGAGCCGCCGCCACAAGGGGCTGGACATCAAATGCGCCGAGGGCGCGCCGGTGCGGGCGACCGCAGACGGGATGGTGACGGAGGTTCGGACCCAGGGCGCCTACGGAAAAATCATCGTCGTGCAGCACGGCGACGGGTATTCGACGGCATACGCGCATCTGGCGCGCCAGCACGCGAGCCCGGGGCAGGAGGTGCGCCGGGGGGAGATTCTGGGGGAGGCCGGGCGCACGGGCAACGCGAGCTGCACGCACCTGCACTACGAGGTGCGGCGGAACGGAACGCCGACCAACCCCCGCGCCTATCTTCCCTGACCGGTTGACCCGCCGGGGGGCGGACAGGGATAATGGGGGCGCGGGACCGGCCACTTCCGCTTTTCGGGCGCGCACGGCGCAGGCTGCGCGGCGCACCCCCCACCAGAGAGGACATTCCCCATGGATTACCGCATCGAAAAAGACACACTGGGCGAGATGAAGGTCCCCGCGGACCGGTATTACGGGTGCCAGACGGCCCGGTCGCTCCAGAATTTCCGCATCGGCGGCGAGCGCATGCCCCGCGAGCTGCTCCGCGCCTTCGGCATCCTGAAGAAGGCGGCGGCCTCGGTGAACGAGCGCATGGGCCTGCTGGACCCGAAGCTGGCGGACGCGGTCCGCGCGGCGGCCGACGAGGTCATTGAGGGGAAGCTGGACGACCATTTCCCGCTGGTGGTCTGGCAGACGGGCAGCGGCACGCAGACGAACATGAACGTGAACGAGGTGATCGCGAACCGGGCCATCGAGATGCTCGGCGGGGAGATGGGCAGCAAGAAGCCCGTCCACCCGAACGACCATGTGAACATGTCGCAGTCGTCGAACGACACCTTCCCCGCCGCCATGAGCATCGCGGCGGTGGAGCAGGCGCACACCCGCCTGGTCCCCGCGCTGGAGGCCCTGCGCGACGCCCTCCAGGAGAAGGCGGACGCCTATGCGGACGTCATCAAGATCGGCCGGACGCACCTCATGGACGCGACCCCGCTGACCCTGGGGCAGGAGTTCTCGGGCTACGCCCAGCAGACGGCCAACGGGGCGGCGCGGGTGAACCAGACCCTGCCGCGTCTGGCCGAGCTGGCCATCGGCGGCACCGCGGTGGGCACGGGGCTCAACACGAAGCGGGGCTACGCCGAGGCGGTGGCGGACGAGATCGCGGACCTCACGGGCCTGCCGTTCACGTCGGCGCCGAACAAGTTTGAGGCCCTCGCGGCGCACGACGCCATGGTGATGACCCACGGCGCGCTCAAGACCGTCGCCGCGTCGTTCATGAAGATCGCCAACGACATCCGCTGGCTCGGCAGCGGCCCCCGCTGCGGCATCGGCGAGCTGCTCCTGCCGGAGAACGAGCCGGGCTCCTCCATCATGCCGGGCAAGGTGAACCCCACGCAGTGCGAGGCCCTCACCATGGTGGCCGCGCAGGTCATGGGCAACGACGTGGCGGTGAACATCGCCGGGGCCTCGGGCAACTTCGAGCTGAACGTCTTCAAGCCCGTCATCATTTACAACGTCCTGCAGTCCATCCGCCTGCTGGCCGACGCCGCCGACTCGTTCCGCGAGAACTGCGTGGCCGGGCTGGAGCCGGACGCGCGCCGCATCCGCGCGCACCTCGAGAATTCGCTCATGCTGGTGACGGCGCTCAACCGCGTCATCGGCTACGACAACGCCGCCAAGATCGCCCGCGCCGCCCACCTCAACGGCACCACGCTGAAGGAGGAGGCCCTGCGCACCGGCCTGCTCACCGAGGAGGCCTTCCACGAGGCGGTGGACCCGTCCAAGATGCTCGGCCCGTCGGACTGAGCGGAATCTAAGACAACCCGCCGCAGCGCGCGGCGGCTTCGGTTACCGCCCGCCGCTCGGGGCTGCCATCGGCCGTCTGCCCCGCCGCCGCCGCCAGTTCGGCGCGGCCCTCATCGGTCCGGCCCAGGGCGCACAGCAGCGCACCGAGGTTCACCCGCGCCGTGAGGAACGCCGCATCGGCCTCCAGCGCGCGGCGGTAGGCCGCCTCGGCCCCGGGGGCGTCACCCAGCCGCGCGCGCATGAAGCCCAGGTTGTTCCACGCCGCCGCGAGGGCGGGGTCCGCCGCCGCCGCCTCCTGATAGCGCGCCGCCGCGCCCTCCGTGTCCCCGCGCGCCTCGGCGGCGCGGCCCAGGCCGTAGAGGGCCCGCGCGTCGCCGGGGGCGGCCTCCAGCGCCCGCTGAAACTCCGCCTCCGCGCCCTCCGTCTTCCCCAGTTCGAGGAGGGCGGAGCCCAGGTTGATCCGCGCGAGGACAAAGTCCGGGCGCGCCGCCAGGGCGGCGTTGTAGTGTTCGACGGCCTTCCCGGGGTGGCCCGACGCGGCCAGCAGCCAGCCAAGGTTGTTGTGGGCTTCGGCGAAGTCCGGGGTGAGTTCCAGCGCGCGGGCGTACTCCCGCGCGGCGCCCCGCGCGTCGCCGGCCGCGGCCCGCGCGCGCCCCAGGTCATACGCCGCATAGGGGTCCGCGGGCCGGCCGCGGGCCGCCTCCGCGAGGTGCTCCACGGCCTCCACCGCCGCGCCCGTCTCCAGCAGCAGGCGGCCGAGATGGGCGCGCGCCGGAACAGACGCCGGATTCCCCTCCACCGCCCGCCGGTAGTGCCCCAGCGCGGCCGCCGGGTCCCCCGCGCCCTCGGCCTCCGCGCCGAGGTTCAGGTGCGCCGCCGTGTTCGCGGGGTTGTGCGCCAGCGCCTTCTCATACCATTCCCGCGCCCCGGCGGCGTTGCCCGCACGGGCGCGCAGGCGGCCCAGGTTGTTGCACACGAGCGACGGGTCCGCCCCCGCCTCCAGCGCCTCCAGATACTCCGCCTCCGCGCGGTCCAGGGCGCCGGCCTCGGCGTGGGCCAGCGCGTGCCGCAGGTGCCAGGTGCCCTCCGAGGGGGTATAGCCCGCGAAGTCCCGCGACGCCCCAAACCAAAGCAGCGGCACGGCGACGGCCCAGGCCAGCGCGGGCCGCCACGCCCCGCGCCGCAGGCTTCCCAGGGCGAACGCGGCGCCGTGTCCGGCAAAGAGGATCATGCACGGCAGCAGCGGCACACGGTAGCGTCCGGCAATGAAGTAGGGGACCACGGAGAGGAAGTAGACGGGCACGAACAGCAGCGCCGCGCCCGCCCCGGCGGCCCGGTCACCGCGCCGCGTCCAGAGCCACGCGCCCGCTCCGGCGAGGAAGAGGGCCAGCAGCAGGGGGAACCCGGGCAGGGGGCCGAGGACGGCGGAGTGCCGCTTGTCCAGCTCCACCACCGTGTCGTTGGTCACCTCGCGCGGACCCCAGAAAAGCAGGGTCTTGCGGAGGGTGTTCTCCAGGAAGAGGCCGGGGTTGTGCCGGATGAAGTCGAGCCCCTCCTGGTAAAAATACCGGTTGGCCTCGGAATACGCGATGTGGTCGCGGCCCAGTTTGCGGGCGACGCCGCGCACAATGGCCGGGTAGTCAAAACAGCTCCAGTTGTCCACCCCCGCCAGCCCGCGCAGGCCGGGCACGCGCGGCTCCACCAGCGCCGCCTCCTCGTTGTTCCCCACGAGGAAGTTGATGCCCCCATAGGAGGAGAGGAATACGAAGTCGCGGGCAACGCGGTAGTTGCGGACGAAGACGGGGGCCGTGACGGCCAGCAGGCCCAGCGCCAGCAGCGCCACCGCGGGCAGCCAGCGCCGCAGCAGGCCGCGCCGGCGCGCCGCGCCCCACATCCACAGCGCGAGAAAGGGCAGGAAAAGCAGGCCGTTGGGCCGGAACAGGGCGAACAGGCCAAGGAGCAGCCCCAGCACGAATCCCAGACCGGTTCTCGGACGGTCCCCCCAGGAGGCCGCCGCGTGCAGGAGCAGCAGAACGAGGAAGACGGCCACGGCGGGATAGGTGAGCTGGGTCTCGTAGTAGGGAAAGACCCAGTAGCCCGCCATGAGAAGCGCCGTCCAAAAGGCGGCGCCCGGCCCGAACAGCCGCCGGCCCAGCAGCCATGCCAGCAGGACGTTCCCCAGCCCGAGGAGAAGCTGCACGATGCGGGGTGCCCAGGCGTTCACGCCGAACAGCGCATAGACCCCGGCCAGGAAGAAGGGGTATCCCGGCGGGCGGCCGTAGGGCGCCGTGCGGATTTCGGGGTCCGGCATCCCCTCCGGCGGGGTCCAGTCCCCCGTGACCAGCGCGGCGGCCCAGTGGGCGTTGTACTGCGGGTCGTAGAGCGGATGGGAGAACTCCGGCGAGCGCGCGGCCTCGCCCAGCCAGGCCAGCCGCAGGCCCGCCCCCAGCACAAGCACCAGCGCGAGCGCCAGCAGTTCCCCCCGCGGGACGCGGCGGGAGGGGGGCGTCATGTCGCTCATTTTGTGGGGTCTCCGTGGTCCGCCGTCTGGCGTCCTATCTTACCCCAAACCGCGCGGGAGAACGGAAAGACCCGCCGGAGGGGTTAAACCCGAACCGCCCGGCAGGCTGCCGGGCGGTTCTTCTCATGGGGGCGCCGCGCGGGCGGCGTTGTGGGTCAGTCGGCGGCCGGGGCGCGGGCCGCGCGGGGGTCCGCCCCGGGTGCGGCCTTGGCGCCCGTCGCGCTCCGGTAGGCCGCGATGCGCTGGTTCCAGGTCGTGTCGGCCACACGCAGTGTCGTCTCGGGCGCGCGCGCCGTGGAGGCGGGCGCCGTGTCGTAGCGGGCCGACGTCTCGCCAGGCATGGTCCGGTAGCTGACGCCCGCGTCCGCGGAGCTCTTGGCGCCCGCCGCCTTGCGGATCGCCCCGCGCGCCTCGGCGCGGCGGCCTGTCGCCGACTTG
Organism: Candidatus Hydrogenedentota bacterium; assembly: GCA_033813475.1. GTDB lineage: Bacteria > Hydrogenedentota > Hydrogenedentia > Hydrogenedentales > CAITNO01 > JAAYBR01. The sequence goes on along the minus strand of JAPXRP010000095.1, from coordinate 1,675 downwards.
GCGACCAGCGTGTTCGGGTCCGTGCCGTACTCATACAGGTAGACGGGGCCGTAGGTGCCGGTGCCCCGGTCCACCTCCTCCAGATACACGTCGTTGCCCTCGCGGTAATACATCATGGCGTCCAGCCAGTCGAACGGGAGGGCGGTGGCGTAGTCCACCGCGCCGAGCACCAGCCCCTCGGAGAAACCGTCGTTGTACCCGTCCGACCAGCCCCCGTCCACATACTCGGGGTGCTCGTCCGCGGCGACGATGTCAAGCCAGTCGGGGGCGTAGCCGATGTCGTAGCCCTCGCTGAACCCCACGGTGAACGCGTAGTCGTACTCCACGAAATACCCGTCGTTGTAGGCGTACCACACGCCGTCCCAGTAGCCCGCGTCGTATTCCGGGTCCTCGACCACCGGAATCTCCGACCCGCTGTAATAGATCGGGCCCGCGTCCCGCGTGTAGTACCCGTCGTCAAAGCCCAGCCAGTACTCCTCGTCCACCAGAAAACCCGCCTCGAAGCCCTCGTCATAGGCGGCCTGGTCCCACTTGGGCGGGTCCGGGGGGGGCGGGGTGTCCGGGGTGCCGGGCGGGTTGGGGGTCCCCCCGCCGCCGCCGGGGCATCCCGCAAGCAGCGCCGCCGCCACAAAGCCCGCCGCCGTCATCGCGGCGCGGAAGGTCCGGTTCCAGTTCCTGTTCATTGTCCTGTCTCCTGTCAAGTCAGGTTGCGGTTTCAACTATGCCACCGGGAACCCCGGGGCTCAGCGGCCCCGGCTCCCCCCCCGGGGGACGCCCACGCCCCGCCCGGCCGACGGCGCGGGGGACACCCCGCGCAGGGAGGATCCGCCCGAGGGCGCGCCGCTTCTGTAGGACGGCGCGCCGCCGCCGGAAGACCCGGACCGGAACGAACTGCTGGGCGGCGCCGAGACTCCCCGCGAGGAGGAGGACGGCGGCCGGGACGGAATCGGCGACAGCCGCGGCGCGGACGACATCCCCCGGGAGGAGGACGGCGGCGCGGACGGAATCGGCGAGAACTTCGGCGCGGACGACACCCCACGCGAGGAAGAGGAGGACGGCGGCCGCGAAGGAATCGGCGACAGCCGCGGCGCCGAAGTCATTCCCCGCGAAGGGGAGGAGGACCGGGGAACGGACGGCGACATCTGCGGCGCCGAGCCCATCCCCCGCGACGAGGAGGACCGGGGGGCGGACGGCGACAGGCGCGGCGCCGTCACGCCGGTGGAGCGGGTCGGCGACGGCGCCGAACCGGTGGACCGGGGGGCCGTGGTCGTTCCGCCTGAATACGGCGCCGCGGAGCGCTGCGATGGGGAGGCCAGGGGCTTCACGCCGCGGCCCGTGGTGGACGGCGCCCCGGTGCGGCTGTCAGGGACCAGCCCCGACCGCACGCCCGTGGACAGGCCGCCGGTGCCCATGGTGCGGGGTTCGGTCTTGCGGGGAACCGCCGGGGTGGTCGGCTCCATGTCCTGCAGGGCAACGCGGCGCGGCGCGGGGGTGGTGGCCGCCCGCGGCGGCGCGGCTGCCGGGGTCCGGGTCTCGCGCAGGGCCACGGCCGGCTTGCGGGCCGCATCCGCCGCGCCGGGCCGGTCCGCCGGCGCCGGTTTCACGGTGTCACGAAGGGACGGCGCGGCGCGGCCGGCGGTGGCCGGCGCCGGAACGGGCCGGCCCGCCTCGGGGG
>JAPXRP010000094.1:0-16596 GCA_033813475.1 Candidatus Hydrogenedentota bacterium | reverse complement strand
CTGTGGACGGGGTGGACGCTGTGGACGGGGTGGACGCTGTGGACGGGGTGGACGCTGTGGACGGGGTGGACGCTGTGGACGGGGTGGACGCTGTGGACGGGGTGGACGGCGTGGACGCGCAGAAGCTGCCGCCTCGCTTTGAGAGGGCGTGTCCGCGCGGCGTTTGCGCGAGGGACGGGGTTTTCCCCGGGAGTTTCCCCGCCCGCGCTTCAAACGCTTGACTGAAACAAACATTTGATGTATACTCCGCTCCACTGGCCGGAAAGGCCGATGGAGCGCACGACATGAACCCATTTCTGGACGGAACCAAGCTGGCGTTGGTGGAGGCGGCGGGGCCGCTTTTTGCGGAGCACGGGCTGGAGGGGACCAGCATCCGGGCGATCGCGGAGCGGGCGGAGGCGAACGTGGCGGCGGTGAACTACCATTTCGGGTCGAAGGAGAACCTGTACACGGAGGTGCTGCGCCATGTGGCCACGCGCGCGGTGCGCCGGCCCGTCGCGGAGTACCGGGCGGAGGCCGAGGCCAACCGGTCCCGGCGGGACCTTTCCCGGCTCATGGCGGAGTTCATGTCCGACTGGTTTCACTCCTATTTTCCCCCCGAGGGGCCGGCGTGGCATGTCCGCCTGATGATGCGGACCCTTCTGGAGCCGTCTCCGTCGCTGCAGCAGATTGTGGACCAGGTGTTCCGCCCGGACCACAGCGAGCTGGAGGGCCTGCTCCGGGCGGTCTGCCCCGGCATGACGGAGGAGCAGGCGCGGTTCTGCGCGTTCACCCTCTCCGCGCAGATCACCTTTTTCATCATGGCCAAGGCGCCGATCCTGCTGTTCCTGCGGATGCGGGACTACGATCCGGCGTTTCTTGATTCGGCGTGCGGCCACGTGACCCGGGTTGTCTTCGCGATGCTCCGGGACTACGGCGCCCCCATCACCCTTCCCGCAACCTGAACGGATGCCACATTTCCCATGAAAGTGATTCTCAAGGCCGTTTCAAATCTCGCGCTGATCGCGGTCCTGGCCGGGGCCGCCTACCTGCTTCTCACCCGGATGGGCGGGAAGAAGGAGGAGGCCGCCCCGGAGCCCGGGCGGGTGGTCCCCGTCTCCCTCACCCCGCTGGAGACGCGGGGCTTCGAGGACCGCGTGGCGGTCCAGGGCAATATCCGGGCGAAGAACTTCGCCATGGTGTCCCCCGTGATCGGCGGCACCATCGAGAAGATTTTTGTCCGCGAGGGCGACCCCGTGCAGGCGGGCGAGACGGTGCTGTTCACGGTGGACTCGGCGAACCTGCGCCGCGCCCTGGACGTGCGGCGCCAGGACCGGGCCGTTGCCGAGAACGCCCGCAGGCAGGCCGAGGCGCGGGTGGCCCAGGTGCGCGCCGATTTTGAGAAAGCCGAAGTGGACCTGCGGCGCTACGAGCTGCTCTACGAGGACAATGTGGTGCCCGTGGACGTGCTCGAAATGCAGCAGTCCCGGCACAAGCAGATGAGGGCCGCGCTGGACATGGCGGACACCATGGTGCAGCTCAGCCGCGAGCAGGAGGAGCAGGCGGCCATCGCCGTGGAGATCGCCCAGAAAACCCTTGACGACGCGACCACAAAATCCCCGATTGACGGCGTGGTCACCATGAAGCTCGCCGAGGTCGGCGAAATGGCCCAGTCCGGCCACCCGGTCGTCCGGGTGGAGGACATGACGGTGCTGGAGGCCTCGGCGTACCTGCCGGCGGAGCACTTCGACAAGGTCCGCGAGAACGAGACCGAGGTGCGCGTGTCGGCCTATGGAAAAGACTTGGGGACCGCCAAAGTCACCTACAAGAGCCCGTCCATCAACCCGAAACTCCGGGCCTTCGAGATACGCTGCGCCCTGGGGCCGCTGGCAGAAGGCGTCTCCACCGGGGCGATCGCCGATCTCGCCGTGGTGTTTGGGCGCAGCGAGGGCCTGGCGGCGCCCACGGGCGCCCTCGTGCAGCGCGCCGGCAAGTTCATGCTCTTCACTGCGGACGGGGACACGGCCCGCGCCCATGAGGTGGCCGTGGGGCTGGCCAACGGGGGCTGGTCGGAGATTCTGCCGTCGGACGGTCTGGCGGCGGGCACGCCGGTGGTCACCATGGGCCAGACGCTTGTCGAGGACGGGGCCAAGGTTCAAGCACAGGATTCCAGCAGCTAATGTTCCTATCAAACGCCTCCATACGCCGGCCTGTGGCCATGTCGGCCCTGCTTATCGCGCTGGCCATCCTGGGGTTCAACGCCTACCGGACCATCCGGCTCGAGTTCATGCCCAAGGTGGACTTCCCCTACATCAGCGTGCTCACGGTGTATCCCGGCGGGAGCCCGTCCGACATCGAGGTGGACATCGCCAAGCGCGTCGAGGACGCCGTGGTCTCCATTGACGGCGTCAAGCATATCAACTCCGTGGCCATGGAGAACGTCTGCCAGACCCTCATCGAGTTCCAGATGGGCGTGGACGTGGACGTGGCGGCCAACGATGTGCGGTCCAAGCTGGACCTGATCCTCGTGGACCTCCCGGAGGGCTGCGAGAAGCCGAAAGTCCTGAAGTTTGACATCAACGCCCTGCCCGTCGTGACCCTCACGCTTTCCGGCGACGCGCCGGTGGAGGAGCTGTTCGATTTTGCGGACAACCTGCTGCGCGACCGCCTCGCCACCCTGCCGGGCGTGGCCACGGTGGAGCTGGTCGGCGGCGCGAAGCGCGAGGTCCACGTGACCCTCGACCGGGACAAGCTGGCCGCCCGCGGGCTCACCAGCATGAGCGTCGTCGAGGCGGTGCAGAAGGGCGTCAAGACCGTGCCGTCGGGCCGCGTCCGCGAGAAGGGAATGGAGTATTCCGTCAAGTTTGACGCGGAATACGAGGACATGGCCGCCCTGGGCGGGCTCGAAATCGCCAACGAGAACGGCATCCGCACCTATCTGCGCGACGTGGCCGAGGTGGGGATGACGACGGAGGAGCTGCGCCAGACCGCGGACATTGACGGGAAGCCGGCCATCGTCGTGAAGGTGGTCAAGAAGGCCGACGCCAACGCGGTCGAGGTCGTCAACGCCGTCCGCGGCGCGCTGGAGCGGCTGCGGGCGGGCCTCCCCGGCGGCATGCGCCTGGACTGGGTGGAGGACGACGGCACCTTCATCCAGGCGTCCGTGGACAGCGCCACGTCCAACATCCTCCAGGGCGTCCTCCTGACCGCCCTCATCCTGTTCCTGTTCCTCTACAACGTCCGTTCCACCATCATCGTGGCGATCACCATGCCCCTGACCATCGTCATCGGGCTCTTCTTCATGACGATGGTCGGCTACTCGCTCAACATGCCCACCCTCATGTCCATCGGGCTTTCCGTGGGCATCCTCGTGACCAACTCCATCGTGGTCTTGGAGAGCATTCTCACCCGGCTGCAGGAGACCGGGGACCCCGTCAAGGCGGCCCGGATCGGCGCGGGCGAGGTCGGCATCGCCGTGCTCGCCAGCGCGGGCACCAACGTCGTCGTGCTTTTCCCCATCGTCGTCATGAAGTCCATGGTCGGATTCTTCTTCGCCCCCTTCGCCCTTTCCATGGTGATCATGACCGTCGTCTCCCTGTTCATCTCCTTCACCCTCACCCCCATCCTCTGCGCCAAGCTCCTCAAGCCCGTCCCCGAGGGGGCGGGCGGCCTTCTCGTGAGCATGGACCGCCTGTTCAACGGCGCGCTGGACGCCGTGACGGAGGGGTTTATCCGGCTGCTCCGGTTCTTCGAAAAGAACCGGCTGGCCGCCCTGGCCTTCATGGCCTTCTGCGTCTTCCTGCTCTGGCACTCCCTGGGGCTTGCCGCCGGGCTGGGATTCGCCTTTTTCCCCGACTCCGACCGCGGAAAGGTCTCCGTGAAGCTTGAGTACCCGACCAGCTACGACCTCGAAAAGACCACCGCGCGGGTCGAGGAGGTCAAGGAGCGGCTGGCGGGGCTGCCCGGGCTGAAGCACATGGTCACCACCATCGGCAAGGTCGAGGGCGTGCTCGGCCAGGCCAGCGAGGGCGTCTATCTCGCACAGGTGACCCTGGTCTTTCCGCAGCGGACGGAGCGCGCGGAGACGGGCGACGAGCTGGTGGCGACGGCCCGCAGGAGCCTGGAGGGGTACGCGGATGCGATCGTCACCGTGTCCACCCCCAGCACCGTCGGCGGGCAGTCCGCCAAGATCGAAGTGGAGATCGCCGGCGAGGACCTCGCCGTGCTCGACGGCCTGGCCCTCCGCCTGGAGAAGACCCTCCGCGGCCGGGACGGTTTCGACGACGTGGACACGAGTGTCCGGATTGGCAAGCCCGAGCTGCGCGTGACGCCGAAGCGCGAGGTGCTGTCCGACCTGGGCATGCCGGCCGTGGGTGTGGGCATGGCGCTCCGCGCCAACCTGGAGGGCCTCACCTCCGCCGTCTACAAGAAGGACGGCCGAAACTACGACATCGTGGTGAAGCTGGCCGAGGAGGAGGGAAAGGAGCAGGTGGGGCAGTTCCTGCTGCCCGGCCCCCCGGGCAGTCCGCTGCTCCTCTCGACGGTGGGCGAGGTCACCGAGCGCCTGGCGCCGATCCAGGTGCTGCGCAAGAACAAGATGCGCATCTCCAAGGTGTTCGTGAACAACTCGCCGGACAAGCCGCTCGGGGAGGCCGTGGACGACATCAAGGCGCTCTTCGCCACCGAGATACCGCTCCCCGCCGGCTACGCGCTGTTCTTCCCGGGGCAGTACGAGGTCATGCAGGAGGGCAACGCCGCCTTCGCCGAGGCGGGCCTCATCGCCCTCATCCTCGTCTATCTGACCCTGGCCGCCATCCTTGAGTCCTTCTTCCGGCCCTTCATCATCCTGCTCACGCTGCCCCTCGGCTTCGTCGGCGTGGTGTGGGCCCTGTGGATGGCCGGACTCGCCATCAACATGATGGTCATGCTGGGCTTCGTGATGCTCATCGGCATCGTGGTGAACAACGCCATCCTGATCATGGACTCGGTGGAGCAGTACCGGGGGAAAGGCATGTCCTCCCATGACGCCATGATCACCGCCTGCCGCGACCAGTTCCGGCCCATTGTCATGATCACCGCCGCGGCCATCCTCGGCATGCTGCCCCTGGCACTGGACCGGGGCATCGGCTCGGAGCCGCGCGTCCCCCTCGGCGTCGCCTCTGTCGGCGGCATTGCCATCTCCGCCGTCCTCACCCTGCTGGTGATCCCCATCGTCTACGACTTCTTCACCCGCAGGAAGAAACGCGGCGGCGCTTCGGGGCCGGACGTCACTCCGCCCGCGGGGGAACCTGGGCAAGAAGCTCCCGCACCTGCGCCGTCGGAATGACCACCACCATGCTGTCCCCGCCGGTGGTGCCGCCCTTTTGAATCCGCAGCGTCCCCACGCCCACCAGCCCGCCGTCCAGCGTGAACACCGGCGAGCACAGCACGCTGTCCGACCGGTGCGTCCCCATGAAATAGAAGGGCCGGGGCTTCTCCACCATTCCCTCAATGCGCTCCACAAATGAAGTGTGCGCCCGCTGGGCCACGGGCCCCATCTGCCCCACCACCACCACCGGGTCGAGAATGGCGGGCACCGCCGCCGTCTCCGGGTTGATGAAGGGAAGCGCCTCCGCCGGCCTCTCCACCGGGCGGATGAAGCCCAGGTCCAGGTCCTTGTCCCGAAGCACCAGCTCCGCGTCATGCTCCGAACTGTCCCCGTACACCATCTTCAGCGACACCAGCTTGCTCGTGGTGCCGTCCATCTCCTCGCCCATCATCGCCAGGATGGAGGTCGGGTCCACCGCCGACAGCGACAGCACCGCCAGCCCGTCCCCGGCGATCACCACCGCGTTCGCCTCCGCCTCCCGCTCCCGGTCCTGACCGCCGAAGGAGATGCTGCTGGCGATCTTAACCGTCACCACCGCGGCCTTGCTGGACTCAAACACCTTGCGCCCCTTCTCCGCAAGCTCGTCCGCCGGGGCCGCCAGGGGCGCCAGGCAGGCGGCAAACGCAAGGAACACGAAAAAGAAAGCTGCGGGGCGGAGGCTGGGGGCCATGGGAAATTCCTTCTGTGGGTTCCGGCCGATTCCGGACGCGGGTACTATAGGAGAACCATCGGGCACTTGTCCAGCGTCTGGAGGACTGCGGGGGAATCATCAACGCAACGAGGCTCCGCGTTTTCCGCGCCTCCGCGTCTTTGCGTTAAGATCCGTCCGCGTAGACTTCCAGCTCGGCCACGGCCATCTGGCCGCCGGGCTGGCCGGGGCCGTCGGGCTTCTCCGCGCACACGCGCACATACCGGGTCTGCCTGGGAGTGTCCAGCGCGATCTCCAGGGGTTCGCCGTCGTGGTTTTCGACTCGGCGCACGGTTTCCCAGCCCTGTCCGTCGGCGGACACGCGCACCTCGCAGACCGTCGGGTGGCCGCTTTTCGGAAAGGTCACGCGCACCCGCCGGACGGCCGCCGTGTCCACCAGGTCCGCCTCATAGGTCCACGCGTACTCGCCGCCGGCCTGGGCGCAGGTCTCCGGGTTGCCGTCCACGCCCAGCCGGGCGAACTGCGTCTCGCAGCTTGGCCCCAGCAGCCGGGCGCCGTCCAGTGACAACAGCCGCGACTGCCGCCGCCACGCGAGGTTGCCCGGCGGCACGGGGGCGGCGGCGGGCGCCGGCTCGTTCAGGGCCTTCCGGACCGCCTTGAGCATCTCCACCTGCGACTTGTCCAGCGACCCGTCGCGGAAGAGCGCCACGTCCACCGACACCACGCCCCCCCGCTCCGTGACCTGGCGGACATAGTCCACGAACTCCGCCTTCTTGTAGCCCAGCCCCGGCTCGCCCCACCAGGTGCCGCTGAGGAACGAGAGGATGTGCCACTGCTCCCCGCCGAGGAAGCGCGACGCCGGTATCTCGTAGAAGCGGTTCTGCTCCCCGCAGGTGAAGTCCTCGTGGGCGCTGTACGCGCGGATGACCGGGTCCACCCCCGGGTTGAACGCGATGATCCGGTCCGGATGCCCCGCCCGCAGCCCCTCCGCCAGCACGGCCAGCCGCTCCTCGTCGTAGCCCAGCCACTCGTAGCAGCCGTCGGTCCACACCCCGGCCACCTGGTCGCCGTAGCGCTCCCCGTACTCGCGGAAGACGTCCGCCCACTTCTTGACGAAATCCATGCCCGGCTTCTCGCCGCACCCGAAGGCGGGGCCCGCCTTTTCGTCGGCCCGGGGGCCGTCGCCGGTGTAGTAGAGCATCAGGCGGATGTTCCGCCTGCCCAGCGACGCCGCCAGGTCCGCGATCAGGTCGCGCGTGGCGCAGGCCTCCCCGGGCTGGTATCCCGAAATCCGGTCAAAGGTCGCGTTCGGCGCGATCATGAACCGCGACACCTGCATCACCGTGAAGATGACATAGCCCGCGCCCGCCTCCGCGGCGGCGGCGGCGAAACGCTCCGTGTCGAAGGCGCGCACGCACGCGTCCCAGTCGGTCTCTTCTCCCAGGCTCAGCACGGAGTCCGCGTTGTTCTGGATGCCCGCGAGGTAGTGGACGAAGATGCCGAAGCCCGCGTCGCGGAACCATTCGGTGCGCGCGGCCCTTCCGGGGGAGGGGTCCTGCGCGGAGGCGGGGAGGGCTGCCAGGAGAAGAAGCAGGGCGGCGGAACGGCGCATGGGAAAATCCTCCGGGTCGGTGTTTTCCGGAAGGATACGCCTACAGGAGGCCCGTTGCAAGGGCGATGCTTGCGAGGCCGAGCACCAGCATGAACCCGCACATGTCCGTGATCGTCGTGAGGATCGGCGGCGCGCCCAGGGCCGGGTCAATCTTGAACCGGCTCAGCAGCAGGGGGATCAGGCCGCCCAGCGACACGGCCACGATAATGTTGAGGAAGAAGGCCAGCGCGACGACCAGCCCCAGCATGGGAGAGCCCCCGCCGAAGACCACCGCCACCACCCCCAGCACCGCGCCCAGGGCCGCGCCGTTGATGACGCCGACAAAAATCTCCTTCATCCACACATGGAAGAAGTCCTCGGGCTTGATCAGGCCCAGCGTCAGCTCGCGGATGCTCACCGCCACCGCCTGGTTCCCGTTGCACCCGCTGATGTTCGCGATGACCGGCATGAAGAAGACCAGCAGGAACACGCTGTCAATGGTCTTCTGGTAGGCCAGCACCACGCTCGCCGCCACCCCGCTCAGGAGCAGGTTGACGAACAGCCAGGAGAGCCGCCGCCGGGTCCGCTCCCACAGGGGCATGGACCGCAGCTCGTCGCCGCTCACGATGCCGCTGAACCGCAGGAAGCTGCGGCCCTGCGCCTCGCTCCAGGCCTCCTCCAGGTCCACCCGCCGCACCACCCCCTGCAGCACCCCGTGCTCGTCCGTCACGGGCAGCGCCCAGAAGGGGTAGCGCTCGAAAATGTCGTCCAGCTCCGGCAGGCCCGTGTCCGTGAACACATACACCGGGTTCGGGATCATCAGGTCTTTGACGCGCTTCGTGGCGGGCGCCATCAGCGCCTCCCGCAGCGAGAGCACCCCGGCCAGCTTGCCGCTCTCCGAGAGGATGTACGCGTAGGGCAGGCCCACCTCGTCCCCCGCGTCCGTCTGCTCGCGCACCTCCCGCAGCACCCGGCCCACCTCCGTGTCCCCCGCGTACGAAAGGTACTCCGTCATCATGACGCCGCCCGCGCTCTCCTCGTCATACTGAAGGAGCTCGCGCACGTCCTGGGCCTCCTCCGGGTCCATGCGGCTCAGGATTTCCTCGGCGTCCTCCTCCTCCAGCTCCCCCACGATGTCCGCGCGCCGGTCGCTCTCCATCGCGTCCAGGATGGGCGCCGCCTCCTCCGCCGACAGGTCCTCCAGAATGTCCGCGCCCTGCGAGTCCTCCAGCTCCTCAATGACGTCCGCCGCGTCCTCCGGGTCCAGCATCTGGAAGACCCGCATCCGCTCCTCGTCGTCCAGGCGCGCCAAAGCGCGCGCCACGTCGCTCGAGGGGATGCGGTCGAGGGTCTCCGCCAGGCCGGACGCGTCGTTCCGCCCGATGCAGTCGCGGATTTCCTCCCAGGGAGTCTGAATCCTCAGCTCGGGCTCGGCCATGTCGCGCCTCCCTTTGGAGTGCATCGGCGCGGGCCGAAGCCCCAGAGGCCCCCGAAGACGCAAAGGGTCCGGCCGCGCTTGCAGCTTGTTTCAGCGGGACGCCGGACGCCGGAAGAGAATCGGGCCGCGCGCCGCCCCAAAGGCCTGGAAAAAAGGCAAGAAAATGGTGGGCGGTACTGGACTCGAACCAGTGGCCTCTGCCGTGTGAAAGCAGCGCTCTAACCAACTGAGCTAACCGCCCCAACCGCCGTTATCGTACCACACGCCCCCGAAACCGTGCAACTTCAGGGACCCGTGCGGAAGGCGCGGGAAGGACGCCACAGCCCCCGGGCGCATCGCGCGTGCCGCGCTTCCGCGCCACACGATGGACGGCATGGACGGCATGGACACTATGGACGGAAAATGCCGGCTTATTCCCCCGTCCACTCTGTCCATCCCGTCCATAGGGTCCATCTTGTCCATATCCGTGTCCGTCCGTGACGGGTCCGCGCTCCCCCCGCCCGCCCCGCTTGCATTGCCCGTCCGGCGCGGACCACAATCCTCCCCGGGTTTTTGACAACGCAACCACGGGGATGCACGCCATGCGCGCAGGATCGCTTTTTCTGCTGTTGACGCTGATGACAGGGCTGTCCTTTTCCGCCGCCGGGGGGCAAGACTTCCTGGAACGTCTGGAGTGCGAGGGAAAGGTGGACCCGGTCGCGGTGGACGAGCCCCAGCCGGTGTTGTCGTGGTGTTTGCTTCCGGAAAGCCAGGGTGCGCATACGGAGTGGCAGGTGCAGGCGGCGTCCTCGCGGGAGGCGCTGCTGCGCGGCGAGGCGGACCTGTGGGACTCGGGCAGGGTCGAGGGGGCCGAACAGCAGGCGGCCTATGCCGGCGCAGTGCCCGCCCCCGCCCAGTTGGTCCACTGGCGCGTGCGCGTTTGGGAATCTAACAGCCTATCGGAATGGAGCAAACCCGCCCTGTGGGGCGGGGGCCTGCCGCGCGGGGAGGCGTGGCGCGCGAAGTGGATCACCGCGCCCGACGACGGCTGGGCCTCCTCCATGTTCCGCAAGTCCTTCACCGTGCAGGACAAGCCGGTGGCGCGGGCCGTGGCCTTTGTCTGCGGTCTGGGCCAGTTTGAGTGCTCCGTGAACGGCGCGAAGGCGGGCGACCACTTCCTGGACCCTGGCTGGAGCAACTACAAGAAGACCTGCCTTTACGTCCCCTTTGATGTGACGGCGCAGCTTCGTGCGGGGGAGAACGTCCTCGGCGTGATGCTCGGCAACGGCATGTACAACGTGCCCGGCGGCCGCTACACGAAGTTCACGGGCAGTTTCGGCCCCCAGAAACTGATCCTGCAACTGCACGTCCGCTACGACGACGGCACGGAGGAAATCGTGGCGACGGACAGCTCGTGGCGCGCGGCGGAGAGCCCCGTCACCTTCACCTGCATCTACGGCGGCGAGGACTACGACGCCCGCCGCGAGCGCCCCGGCTGGGACGCCCCCGGCTATGACGACGCCGCGTGGGCGGCGGCGAAGGAGACGGAGGGGCCGGGCGGCGCGCTCCGCCTGTCCGAGGCGCCGCCGGTGAAGGTGCTGCGCACCCTGCGCCCGGCGGAAATCCGTTCCACCGCGCCGGGCGAATACTTCGTCAACCTGGGCGAGAACCTCTCCGCCGTGCCCTTTTTCACCGTGCGCGGGGCGGCGGGGACGGCGGTGACCGTGACGGTGGGCGAACTGCCCGACACCCCCTGGGCAGGCCACTCCTACACCTACACGCTGAAGGGGGAGGGAGACGAGACTTTCCGGCCCCGCTTCACCTATTTCGGCTTCCAGTACCTGTTCCTCAAGGGGGCGGTCCGTCCGGAGGACGCCGCGGCGGACAACCACCTGCCCCTGCTGCTCGACATCGGCGCGGACTTCGTCTCCAGCGCCGCCCCGGAGGCCGGGTCGTTCCGGTGCGACAACGCGCTCATGAACGACATCAACGACATGGTGGCCCGCTCCGTGCGCAGCAACCTCCAGAGCGTGCTGACCGACTGCCCCCACCGCGAAAAGCTCGGCTGGCTGGAGGTGTCGCACCTCATGGGGCCGTCCATCCTCTACCACTACGACGCGGCGGGCCTCTACCGCAAAATCTGCCGCGACACCATGGAGTCGCAGCTCGACAGCGGCCTCGTGCCCGACATCGCCCCGGAGTACACCCGGTTCAGCGGCGGCTTCTTCGAGTCGGCCGAATGGGGCAGCGCCTGCGTGCAGCTGCCGTGGCTCCTGTACCAGTGGGAGGACGACACCCGCACCCTGGAACGCCAGTACGACACCATGGCGAAGTACACCCGCTATCTCGCGTCCACCCGGAACAAGAAGGGGCTCGCCAAGGGCGGCCTCGGCGACTGGTATGACTGGACCCCGGAAAAGGGCCACGCCGGCGCCTCGCAGCTCACGCCGGACGAGCTGACCGCCACGGCCTTCCTGCACGACAACGCGCGCATCCTCGCCGAAACGGCGCGCCTGGGGAACCGCGCCGCGGACGCGGAGGAGTTCGCCGCCCTGGCCGCCAAAGTGCGGGAGGACTTCCTCGCCGCCTACTATCACCCGGACACGAAAAGCGTCGCCACGGGCAGCCAGTCCTCCCTCGCCGTGGGGCTGTTCTTCGGCCTCGTGCCCGAGGCCGACCGCGACGCCGTGCTGGCGAATCTCGTGAAGGCCCTGGAGGACATGCAGTTCCGCCCCACCACCGGCGAGGTGTGCTTCCGGTATCTCGTGCGCGCCCTGGCCGACGCCGGGCGCTCCGACCTCGTGTGGCGCATCGTCAACCGCACCGACCCGCCGGGCTACGGCTGCATGCTCCGGCAGCACGGCCTCAAGACCCTCTCCGAGAGGTGGGACAAGCCCGGCGAGTCCCTCAACCACTGCATGTTCGGCCACATCCAGGAATGGTTCCAGGCCTACGTGCTCGGCATCCGCCAGGCCCCGGACAGCCGGGGCTTCGCGCGCCTGCTCATCGCCCCCACCCCCGTCGGCGACCTCACCGCCGCCAAAGGGCACTTTGACAGCCCGCGCGGCCGGGTAACCGTGGAGTGGAGGCGGGAGGGGGCGGCGTTCACGCTGGACTTCAACGCCCCCGGATCAACTGTTTGGGAGGCGGTCCTGCCCGTGGCAGGCGACAGCTGCGTGCAGACTTGCCAAGACTGGGAGAATCCGCGCGAGTTCTCCGACTTGCGCGAGAAGGGCGTGGTCCGCGAGGAGCATCAGATACGCGTCACGGGATGGGGCGGTCCGGCCACCTTTGTGTGTCGCCCACCCGAGAAATGACCCCGTTGACGGAAGGCGGTATAATCACTGTTTTGGAGGACGGCGCGGAGCCGTCCGGGGAGCGGCGGCCCGATCCGCGCTCCGGCGACAGGGAGACGCGCTTGACGGTGGGTTCCGGAAACTGGGTCTTCACCTGGAAGGCCCGCGGGGCCTGACGAGGGCGCACAGCGTCCCGGGCGCCGCCCTGCGGGGCCGGGGACAGGAAAGGAGCGAATGATGGAAGCGGTCATGGTCATGGTCATGGCGTATCTGCCGAAGGTCGGCCTGGCACTCGCCGTTGCGGCCGCGTTCTGGATCGGAGGAAAGACGGCGGAGGCCGTGATCCGGCGCATGGCGGACAAGGACCCCCAGCGCAGGGACATCCTCCTGCTCCTCGGCCGGGCCGTGGCCATTGGCCTGTCCGGGTTCGGCGTGGTGTGCGGTCTGGGCACCCTGGGGGTGGACGTCACCGCCGTCATCGCGGGCCTGGGCCTGACCGGCTTCGCCCTCGGCTTCGCCCTCAAGGACATGCTGTCCAGCGCCGTGGCGGGGGTCATGCTTCTCCTGAGCCGCCCCTTTGTCTCCGGGGACCGCATCCTGGTGACGGGCTTCGAGGGGGTTGTCCAGGGCGTGGACCTGCGCTACGTCACCCTGGCGGACGGCGGCAAGAAGTACCTGGTCCCCAATTCGGCGGTCATCGCCAATCCGGTGACGGTGCTGCCCAGGGAAGCGCCCCCGGCGGCGGAGTAGGCGTCACCGGGTCTCCGCCAGAAACTCCTGGAACTCCGGGTGCGCGTCGAGAATTTTCCCCGCCGCCTTGCGCAGCGTGTCCACCTGTTCCCGTTTCAGCTTGAAGGCTGTCGGAATGCCGTTGAGCGCCTCGCGCTCCGCCGCGTCGGGAACCCGGTCAAAGTCCACCTCGATGAAGTGGTGTTCAACCTCCGGGCCGTCGAGTTCGGGGAAGTTCGCCCCCACCGCCTCCGCGCCGTACAGCTCCGTGAGCCGCCGTTTGAAACGCTTCCGCTCCTCCTGCTGGCGGATGTACGACCGCATCATCACCAGTTCGGAGTCCGTCAGGTTGGAAAGGGGGGCCGAGGTGGCCACGCCCAGCACCTGGAACAGGCCGAGCACCTTGCCCTTCGGGTCGAGGGGCGGCCTCTTGTCCCGTTTCGCATTGACTGTGATCACGACCATTTGCCGCACCGCCGCATTCTTGAAGTCGGCCCCGAAGTTGTCTCCGGGAAAGGTGCCGTGCAGCAGCTGGAGCACCGGCAGCAGGCCGAGGTTGTCCGACACCCCGCCGTCGCACAGGTAGACCCACGGGCGCTCCTCTGTGAGATAGCTCTCCGCCTGCTGGGCGGCCCGGTGGCGGGGGTGCCCGGTCCGGTCCCGCGCCAGCTCCTCGCCGATCCACGCGGGCTTCACGAAGTCGTCCCCCTTGGGGTAATTGCGCAGCGTCACCGGCGTGAGCAGTCCGGGGAACGCCGCCGACGCCGCCACCGCGTGGCCCACGGGGTACGCGCCCAGGTCGGAGTAGAGCAGGTCGAACTGCCGCTGCGTGAAGTCGAAGCGTGTGCCCAGCTCCGTGTCCGTGGCGTTCAGCACAATGAAGGGCCGCTCGTTTCTCGCCTGAAGGTCCGCGAAGGTCCTCTCCCTGAAGATGCGGCGGCTGAAATCGTCCGCCAGCATGTCCGTGCGCCCGTAGAAGGGCGACGCCAGCTTGGGCCAGTTGAACGGCGACAGCACCTGGCGGATCAGGCCGTCCTGGATGCTGTGATAGAGGACCTTGTCCGGGAAGTCCTCGAAAATCTCGTCGCCAAACAGCCCGTAATACGCCGCCGGCAGGCTGCCCCCCGACACGGACGAGATGACGTCCACCTCGTCCAGCAGGCGGCGCTCCTGTCCCTCCCAGACGATTTTCGTGTCGCGCAGCTTCTCCAGCACCCCGTAGGAGAGCGCCGCCGCCCGCGTGCCCCCGCCCGAAAAGGTCAGCACCACCAGCAGGCTGTCCGAGTTTCCGCTTCCGCACGGCGTGTTCTGGTAGCGGTAGCCGGCGTCCCGGTCAAAACGCGCCAGCGGCGCGTTCCGCAGCGGGATCGTGCTGCACCCCGCCAGCAGAAGCAGCGCCCCCGTGAACGCCCACAACCCCGCCCGTTTGCCTGGCATGTCGCCTCCTGTGCAAGTCGCTGAAAACAACGCGAAAGCGCGCCGAGTATAGCAGAGCGGCCCGGGTGGACGAAGCGGACCGAGTGGACGGGGTGGACGCGAAGAGGGGGAGAATTTCGGCAGAAAAAAACGTCTGAGAAAAGCCGTGTTTCCCCGTCCACAACGTCCACTCAGTCCAGTTCGTCCACAGAAAAAAGATGGCGGAGAGGCAGGGATTCGAACCCTGGTTACGGTTACCCGTAAAACGGCTTTCGAGGCCGCCGCCTTCAACCACTCGGCCACCTCTCCGCGCCTGTGGGGACGCGCATTCTAGCAAAACATGCCGTCCCCGTTCCATCGCGGTGCGCTATTCGGCCTTCGGCAGGCTCTCCCAGTCCTCCGGCAGGAGGGCGCAGCAGAGGGTGTCGTGGCCCTCGCGGGAGGAGTTGAAGAGCACCGCGCGGCTGTCGGGGGTGAAGGACCCGTGGGGGTGCGTCTTCAGCCCCTTTCCGAGATGCCCCTGCGTCAACAGCCGCCGCTCGCGCTTCGCCGCGTGGACCAGCCAGATATTCCGGTCAAAGTCGTCCCCCATGACCCATTTGCCGTCCGGGCTGCCGTGGGTGTGCCACGCCGGATACTGCGCGAGCACCTCCATCTTCCCCTGCGGCCCGTCGGCGAGGGTCGCCGTGGCGATGCCGTGGGGCAGCCCCTTGTGCCGGTCGTCGTAGGGCCACACCGTGAACACGATCCGGTCGGGCCCCCACCACGCCTCGTGGGTCACCCACTCGTCGTAGGTCTCCCTGTAGAACGGCGCCGGGCCGTCCCCGCCGACCCGGGCGGTCCAGATGCGCTGGGGCGCGTCGCCGCCCGTCTCGTGGCAGAACATCACCAGCCCCGGCGTGAAGGGGTTTGCCTGGACATGACCCACCTTGAAGTCGAACGCCGTCACCTCCCGGGTGTCGCCCGTCTTGGTGTCCACCGCGTAAATCGCCGACCGGTCGTTGTCCCCGATGATCGCGCCCAGGTACAGCGTGCTTCCGTCGGCCTCGACGGAGATGGTGCCCGACAGCGACCGGACCCCCTCAGGCACCTTCCCGAATATCCGGGGCGCCGCCGTCCCCTGGAAGGTCTGGACCAGGTCCAGCATCCCCAGGGCGTCCCCCTGCACGTAATACAGGAACGGCGTGTTCCATGAGAGGGTGTTGTGCCCCGCGTCCTTCAGCGGAACCGGCTTCACCGTGCCGGTGGCAAGCTCCAGCAGGTGCGGGGCCATCCCGCCGCCCGACCGGTCGGACGTGAAGAACAGGTACTTCCCGCCGTCCAGCCACATCGGGTGGGTCTGATAGACAATGCTGTTCGCGGCCCCGCCGGGGGTCAGGGTCAGCACCGTGGCCCCGGTCTTCTCATCCACATACGACGGATACAGGTCCCGGGGAATATGAAACCCCGCCGCCGCCCCCGCGCGGCGCCCCGCAGCGGCGCACACCACCGCCGCCCCGGCCGCCTGCAAGAAAGAACGTCGTCCCATTTGCGAACCAAACATGGCATGTTCCCTCCGGTTGCCGGACCCAGCCTAGCACACGCCCCCGGAACATTCCCAGCACGGCGCGCACTTCCGCGCCTCCGTAAGCAGGGCGTCCCGCGCCCCGAATATCAAATTTGAAATTTGAGATCGAGCAGGCGGAAAGGACCGCCAACCCTCTCCATGCCCCGAAGACCGCGCCGATGCGCCGGTTTCAGCCCATCCCCCCCTCCGCGATCTTCGCGTTCTCCGCGCTGAGTCTTCTCCCCAAGGCACCGCCGTTGGTGTGACACGGGAAGAACACCCAAGGCAGAGAACGCGGAGCGAAGCTCCTTGGAGTGCGGCAGCCCCGTACCGCCGGCGTCCCGCCGGCCCTGTCTTCAGGCGCACGCGGAATGCGCGGGCGGGCGGGTGCCATGCCCATGCCGCCTGCCCCCCAACACGCCCCGCCCTCTCTTCTCTTCCCCCTCTTCTTTGTGCCCTTTGTGACTTTGTGGTGAAAACTTCCGGAGTTTTACCACGAAGACACCAAGAACACAAAGAAGACCAATGGGGCGGGGTGAGGCTGCCTGCTGCCGCCTTTCCTCCCGCAGGCTCGCCTGCGGGCCGCGATGATGGAGGGAAACGAC
>JAPXRP010000093.1:0-16612 GCA_033813475.1 Candidatus Hydrogenedentota bacterium | reverse complement strand
GGCTACGACACATTCACCAAGATCTGAGCAAACGATGGCCTCTTTTGCAAGAAACAATTTACAGAAGCTTTCTTACACGATCGCGAAGGCGCGCAGCGCCTGAAGCACTCCCGTGCCCGACATCGCCGCAATCCCCCGCCCCTCCCGTCCGGCAACTGCGCGCGCCCGGAACAACTTGCCCCAGGGCAATTCACACTAGAACCGTGACGTCCCCGACGCCCCCCCGGACGGCGTTTGTGTTGCCCGGTTTGCGGGCTGATTCCCGGCCCTTTTTCCTTTTCTTCCCTTTCCCCGCTTCCCAGGGCGGGCAACAACATGTGTCGTTATTTTAGGTGTAAAGAGTTCACAGCGTATAGTTTGCCCGCGGACCAACCAAAGGAGCATCGCGCCATGGACCCGGAAATCAGTCTCTTCAGCAACTCTCAGAGTTGAGATTTCAATGATGACAGCGCGCCCACCGGTCAGAGTTTGATGATCTTGCCCCGGCGGTGGAGGATGTGGGCGAGGGCGTAGCAGGCGCCTAGGACGCCTGCGAGGCTCGCCAGGGCGGCGGGCACCGAGGCATCCGAGGGGATGAACTGTTCCACGACCACCTGCGCGAGCACGGCCTGGAGCAGGTAGAGCACGAGGGGGTTGCGGCCCATGACGGTGAGGGGCGGGAAGGAGAGGCCCGCGCGGTCGCAGACCAGGTGAAAGGCCAGGACGGTCAGAAAGCACAGCCCGGTGGAATAGACGGGGTAGGGGGCGCCCATGCCGTACTGGGAAAAGGCCCAGAACGCCTTGACGCCGGGCCATTCGGCGCGGAGCGCCCAGCCCGCCGCGCACAGCGCCGCGCCCCAGAGCAGGCAGTTGCGGGCGAGGCGGTCCGGATCGCGCAGCCAGTCGGCCACCAGCGTGCCGAGCAGCAGAATGAACATCCACGCCAGCGGGCCGAGGGGACCGCCGTTGATGCTGTGGCCGAGCACCCACTCCCCGTAGCCGGTGAGAGAGTACAGCGCCTGGTAGAGCGCGAGCCCGCCGAATGCCGCGCCCACCCGGACCAGCGGGCCGGCGTTGATGAAGGCCAGCGAGAGGACGCCCGCCGCGCCGATGTCCATGAGGGCGTCCCACACCCCCACCAGCAGGCTGAACCCGCCGTAGAGGAGGCCGAGCCCCATGAGGATGCCGTAGCGGCGCAGCGCGTCGCGGCGCGCGCCGCACAGGCCCTTTTCGGCGGCGCGCCGCTGAAAGGACATGCGGAAGCCCATGCCCACGAGGAAGATGAACAGGGGCGCGATGGTGTCGGCGTAGGACATGCCCTCGTGGTGGTGCTTCACCATCCACGGCATGCGGTCGAAATGCCCCAGCGTGTTCACGGCGATCATGCCCGCGATGGCGTAGCCGCGGGCCTGGTCCAGCGCCGAGAGGCGGGTCGTGACGGTCTGCGCCATGCCGCTTCTACCGGCCCAGCGCGCCGTGGAGCGACCGGATCACCTCCAGGGACGCCTTGTGGATCGCGGGCGCGGCCTCGGGGCCGAAGGAGTTCTCCTCTCCGTACTGGTCCTCCTGGAGGCCGTAGGCGAAGGGCGGCTCCACGTCCCACTGGCTCTTGGGGACGATGTAGCCCAGCTCGTCGTTGGCCAGCCCGAAGATCATGGTGAGGTCGCCCTTGAGCTGGGACCGCAGCGGCGGCAACTCCACCGGCGCGATGTTGAAGTCGCGGCCCTCCGGGGCCTCCACGCCGCCCTCGCAGATTTCCGGGTAGATTTCGCCGGGAATCGTCAGAATCTCCAGGTTGCCGACCCGCAGGGCGTTCACCTCGGTCCGCACGTTGCCGCCGAACCAGCCCGGATGCACCAGCCCGACAAACACGGCGAAGCTGAACAGCCGGCTGCCAAGGGGGGCGAGGAAGGTCTTCGCCGCCACGGCCACGGAGGCGTCCGTCATGGGGCGCGCGCCGTCGCGCAGGGCGCCCAGCGTCAGCAGGGCAAGGTTCTCACCGAGGGCCTGCGCCTTCTCAAAGGTGTCCTCGCGCAGCATCGCCCCCGTGTTGCGCTGCGGCACCGTCGTGTGGAGCTGGGTCATCAGCCCGCCCACCTGGCCCTGGAAGTACAGGCACATGCCGCCGACGCCGGGCAGGCCGTTGGGGTCCGGCACGCCCTTCTCGACGCCCTCGCGCAGGTAGTGGGGGAAGTCGCTCGTGAGCAGCGGGTTCTTGCTGCCCACGGTCTCCGGGTGGTTCCCCCAGCAGAGCATGGTGGCGATGGTCTCCGCCGTGGCGGGGTCCTCGAAGCGGGCGATGCGGACCACGTTGTCGTAGACGTGGGGGATGCGGCTGTCGTCCACATAGCCCTCGGGCCCGGCGGTCACCTCGGCCATGTATCCCTTCGCCGGGCGCAGGTTGCGGACCGCGTCCTCCGCCGCCTCCACCACCGAACGCTTCACCAGCTCCATGTACTCGTAGTCGAAGCGCCAGTACGGTTTTTCCATCCCGACGCTCCAGATGCCCATGGTGTCGGGCGCCTCGTGGTCGTGGGTGGCCGACACCACGAGGTGGTCAATCTTCAGTGCCGGGTCCAGCCGGCTCCGCATGTCTATGATCTTCTCGGCGAACAGGCCGATGCTGTCCACCGTCACCAGCACCACGCGCACGCCGTTGTTCTCGAACGCGATGGCGCGGGCCCACAGCGGGTCGTTCACCCCCTGGGCGGGCCGGTTGTTCCCGAACCCGGCGATCCAGACGGCGTCCAGCTTCCCGTTCTTGTTCGTGTCCTCGAAGTAGTCCCCCTTCTTCGGGTTGTACTTGTTGTCGCCGTCCTTGTCCACGAACTTGTCGTAGGTGGAGAGGTCCGGGGTGATGTCGCGCTTCGCCACGCCCACGAGCAGCGGCGTCTCCGGCGGCGCGCCCTGGAGCGTGCCGGCCCTGGCGAAGTCCAGATGGTAGTCCGGATACGGCCCGCCGCTTTTCATGTACCAGCGCCCGAATGCGACGGCGGCAACCAGCACCACGAGGCACACCGTCACGGCGAGGGTGAGGGCGAGAATCTTCAAGAGGCGTTTCATGGAAGGCTCCTTTCGGCGGGGAATCCGGGGATGACGCGTCCGCCGTCCCCGAAAACGCGGGGGAAGGCGCGGCGGTTAGTTTACCTCTTTCGCCAGGGCGGATGACAGGTCGGCCGCGACGGCGGTGAAGTAGGCGCTCTTTCCGGTCCGGACGTTGTACCGCCCCGTGACGGTTTCCAGATGGCTCCAGTTCTTCCAGATGCGGATGTTTTCCGGCGGCGCCAGCGTGTGCTCCGCGATGACGTCCAGATTCGGCCGCAGCGGCCGGTCCGGCTGCGTCCGCCCGAGCACGGTCCGCGTTTCAAAGACGGACGCCGCCTGGCGCCCGTCCAGAAGAACCTGGCTCTGCAGCGGGATAAATCCGTCGTTCAACTGGTAGGCCCCCATCGGCCATCCCCCGCTCGCGGAGTCGAACAGGCCCATGAGCCGCCCGCAGATGGCCAGGGCCAGCCCCTCCATGAAAACCGTCCTGCCGTCCACCACCCCGTCGTTGCTCCGGCGCAGCAGGTCGAACAGCCGCAGCTTTCCGTCCGTGTAGGACGCGTGGATGATGAGCCGGTCGGTGTGCCGGTCGCCCCGGAAGGCGGGCGCGACGAGGTCCGCGCCGCCGCACCAGGTCTCCGACCGCGGGTCCGGGAAGAAGGTGGTGTCCTCCTCGAAGCCCGCCAGGCCGCGCGCGTCGGAACGCGCCGCGTCGCGCGGCGAAAGCACGCGCTCCTTTCGCCTGCCGCCGGATTCGGTGGTCTTGAACCGCCGCAGGGGAATGCCCTGCCCCCCGGCGCAGTCGGTGTTGAGCCAGCCCGAGTCCATGTCAGCCTGCCGCTTGTCCGTCAGGTAGTTCCGGTCCAGAAGCCACCGGAACCCCGCGAAGAGGGGGTTGGCCCGCCCCAGACCCAGCCGGGACAGGGTGTGCAGGTCCCATTCCATCGTGGCGATGGGCGTGCCGGTGTGGCAGGGGCCCAGGGTCACCCAGACGAACACGCGCTCCGCGTAGTCCGGGTTGTTCACCAGAAAAGCCTGCGCCTTCTGCGATCCGCTGCTGTGGGTGAGCAGGGCGAAAGGCCCCGGAGGGAAGGTATGCCGTCCGCCGTCCGCCTCCACCCCCTGGGTTTCCGCCTGTTCCAGAAACCGGCGCAGATAGGCCGAGATGCTTTCGGAATACGACGGGCAGTCCCGGTCGTACCCGATGGCCCCGTCCATGCCGAACATCTCATGGCGGAAGTTCCACAGGCTGAAATCGCGCCGGAACGCCTCCGCCTCCGGGCTGTGCTCCGCCCAGTGCGTGAACTCCGCCCAGCGGTCGTTCGTCGCCCCGTGGATCAGCACCACCGGCACCGCGCCGGCGATCTTCCCCGGGGCCACGGGATAGAGCCGCCAGTCCCGCTTAAGGGCGGGGTCCGGCGAGGGGTCGGGGGACGACGGGATGAACCCCTTCGCGGCTTCTTCGGCCGTTTCCCGGGGCTCGGCGGCCACGGCGTATTCCCCCGGGGCGGGGCAGGAGAATTCCAGCGTGCCCGTCCGGGCGTCCGCCGTGGTGTCCAGTTTCAGGAAGACCCCCGGCGCCACGCGCGCGTACCCGCTCCAGGGCTGGGCGCCCCCGGAAGGTGTCTTCGGCAGGGAGGAGAGCGGCACGCTCACCCGCAGGGGGGCGGGACCCCGGCCCCCCACGCGCAGGGCATGGCCGACCACCCCGTCCGCTGTGGTTTCCCCGGCCCATGTGTTCCGGTCCAGCGCCTCCACCTCGGGGGCGTTTCCCGTCACGCAGACGCCGTCCGCCGTGAACGCCTGCAGCGCGAGCGTCTCATTCAACGCACGCTGCACGTCCACGGCCGTGCGCCCGTCATTGCGGAGCACCCCGCTGACCGCCGAAGTGATGTGGTCGGACGCGCCAAGACAGACCGCAACCGCCACAAGAACCGACACCGCACCCATGTGGGAAAACCTCTCACCGGAAACCGCGAAACCCCGCGCAAGTATACCCGAAAACGCGGCGGAAACGCCCGACCGACGCCCGGGCCGCGCAGAGAATGGGGGGCAGGCGGGTAGGGGCGAATCATCATTCGCCCTCTTCGGGGACGGGAGGGCGCGGACGTTGCGGTGTGGGCAATGCTCGAAGAGGGCGAAAGATTTTTCGCCCCTACGGACCGGGCCGACGGTCTTCCTTCCCCTTGGCGGCTCTGTGGCTCTGTGTGAGTCGCTCCGGACAAAGGACCGCGGAGGCGCGTCTCCGGTGTATGATGTTCACACGGGAGACACACCATGCGCGCATCACAGATGTTGCTTGTTTTGCTGGCCCTTGGTTCAACGGCCTTCTCAGATACCTGGGCGGCGGCGCCGACCTTTCAGGGACTCATGGACCCGGCGGTGTTTCCGGCGCCGCAGGGGGGCATGGCCGTCGAGCGTGCGGAGGTCTCCGGCGGCGCGCTGGAGGTGGTGACCACGGGGGCGGAGTTCCGGATGGACGCCTCCGGGGAGGGGGTGTTCCGCCAGCGCGTCGGCACGCCGCGCGCCGTGGCGCGGATCCGCGTCCAAGGACTGTCCGGTCCCCCCGCGCTCACGCACACCGGGCCGGGGTTCGCGTTCTGCTCCTATGCCTCGCCGAAACTCGACCTGCGGGTGAACGGCGACTCGCTCTTCATGTTTCACGCCCGCGAGCCGGTGACGGTGGAGATCACGCGGTCCATTGAGGTGGGGTTCACCGCGTCCCACAAGGGCAGCCTGCTGGTGTTGGACGAGTACGGCGGCTTCGGCCTGTTCTGCTCCGACGACACGCTTGCGGGCGCGCTGAAGCCCTACGAGCCCGTGGTGGCGCGGCACATGCTGCCCGCGGACGCCGTGCTGTGGGTGGGCGTGTGCCCGCCGAAGCCCTTTGACTGGGACCGGTCCCTGAAGGACCATGTGGTTTGGCACTGGTCCATGGACAGCGGCTACCCCGCGGACTCCGACCTCGCGGCCTGGGCCGCCGAGGGGAACATCGTCCTGCTCCAGTCCGAGGTCATGCTGTGGAAGGACTGGAACCTCGCCTTCGAGCCGCGCCACGGGCCGGAGGAGTTCGCGCGGGTCCGCGAGACGATCCACCGGAACGGGATGCGGTTCATCGTCTACACCAGCCCGTACTACTTCCTGAAGCGCACGCCCCTTGAACATCTGGCCATGAACAGCTTCGAGAACTTCAGCGTCACCGGCTTCCCGCCCGGATGGCCCCACGGCGACAACATGGACCTGTTCCTGCCGGAGATTGAAAAGGTCATGCGGGAGCACCGGCCCGACGGCCTCTACTTCGACGGGCAGTATTCCGAGAGCGCCCCGGCGCTGTACGCGCTCGCCCGCAAGTCCCGGGAGATTGTCGGCGGGGACGGCATCCTGGAGTGGCACTCCACGGGGGCCTTCGGCCCGGGCATGTGCTTCGTGCCCCAGGCGGACGCCTATGTGGACTTCATCCTCCGGGGCGAGGGGCGCGACAGCGCCTACGCCAACCCGGACTACCTCCGCTATTTCGTCTCCTGCCACAACACCAGCAACAGCATCGGCGTGCTGTGCAACAACGGCCCCAGGCCCACGGCGGACCTGGCGGACCGCGTGCTGGCGGTGAACGCGCGCATGCACACCATCGCCTCCTGGCTGTCCGACCCCGCCACCATGAAGGTGGTCCACGAGAGCTACCAGACCCGGCTGACGCCCGCGCTTCGGGCGGAGGTCGAGCGCGGCTGCGCCGAACGCCAGGCCCGCATCGCCGAGACCACCCGCCTCCGCCTCGAAGAGCAGCGCGCCCTGAAAGCGCCGCCCGGATGGGGCGCCCCGGCGCTGGAGGCGGCGGGGGAGGCGATGGCCGCGTGGACGCCGTCTGTCTCCGCACAGAACGCCGCCCCCTTCGCCGTGGAAGAGGGCGCGCTCCGCGTAACTGCCCGCGCGAGCACCCACGCCTTTGTCACCGCCCCGCTCGCCGGGGCCGTGCGCGGATTCGAGGCGCGCATGCGCCAGGGCACCGACGGCGGCCAGTCCTGGGGGCCCGCCGTCTGCGTCCGGTGGAAGAACGGCTCCGTGCTGCGCGTGGGGCTGCGGAGCGACGGCCTGCTTCAGGCGGACCTCAACGGCGACCAGCGCCTTTTCGGGAAGCATGACGCCGCCGCCTGGACCGAGGTGCGGGCGCGGTGGCTGGCCCGTTCCGGCGTCGTCGAGGCGCGCCGGGACGGGGAGGAGTGGCAGGTCGTCTGGAAGTTCGAGCACGGCGGCACGCTCTCCGGCCCGGCGGAGAGTGTCAGCGCGGGCAAGGTGCCCTACAACGGCGGCACGGTGGACCACAGCGATCCCGGCTCCGAGGGGGCGTGCTTCTTCGGGCGGGTGGCCGTGTGGTGAAGGCTCCGGAAAGGTCCACCACCGAGTCACGGAGCGCACCGAGAAGGCAGAGAGCAGGGAAACCGCCCACCGCGTCATTGCGAAGGCGCGCAGCGCCTGAAGCAACCTCTTGTGGGCAGGGCGTCGGCGGGAACGAGATGGCGTCGCTTCGCTCGCCATGACGTGTGTCTCAGCGTCATTGCGAAGAAGCGCGGCGCCTGAAGCAATCTCGTGCCCGCCAACGCCTCGCTTCATGCAAATCCTCCGTCATTCTTTTTCCGGCGGCGATTCGGGGCAGGGGAGGGGAATGACCTTGTCCCCGAGCTTGAGGGTGGTCTCTTCGCCCACGGTAAGGCGGAGGTCGCCGGTTTCGATGGTGGTGCCCTTCTTTCCGGTCCGGACCTTGGCGGACGCGGGCGCGGCACCGGCGTCGAGGATCTGGTAGACGGCGGCAAAAGAGACGTTCCTGCCTTTGGCGCGCTGGAGGATCATGGGCCAGAGCGTCTTCATGTCCTCGCCGTGGCCCTCCGCCAGGAACACTTCCGGGTCGCCGAACAGGCGGACATGGATGCCCCGGTCTCCCTCCGTGGCGATCATGAATTCCCGTGTGCCGTCCGTGCAGCGGCGCGGGTGCTGGAGGTGCTGGTAGCCGTCCTGGTCACCCAGGGGTGCGGGCTCCGTGGCGGGCTCGTTCTTCAGTGTTCCCGCGAAATGCAGCGGGAGGTCGAACGTGGCCTCCTCGGCGGAGGCGCAGCGGAACACGTCCACCACCGTGTTTCCCCGGAGGAGCAGGGTCCGGTCCAGCGTCACGCCCTTGTAGGCCGTGTCGCACACGGCCCGGCACAGGGCATAGCCCTCGCCGACGGCGAAGGCCTTCAGCGTTCCGTGGGTCTTCTTCTGGGTCGTGCCGTTGACGACCACCGTGTTGTGCGCGATGGTCTGGCAGAACCACTGCCTGTGCATCGGGTTGCCGTAGGGGAGCCGTCCGGGGTCGGCGAACCGGATGTCCCCGTGGGCGTAGAGCGCCATATTGAGCTTGGCGGGCTGGACATGGCCCGAGCGGCCCGGGCCGTAGTCCAGGTACAGCGCCGTCTCGTTTGCCGCGTCCCGCATCACCGCCAGCCCCTCGCCCTCACCGGCGGAAGACACGGCGGCCGCCTTCGTCTCCGGGGCGGACGGCAGGGTGTCCCGTCCCCACAGAAAGGTCCACACGCCCTTGCGCTCGCCCAACAGGGGCAGATAGGCGGGGTCGCCATAACGGGCAAAGGCGATCTCGTAATACTGCCGCTGGGACAGGATGGAGATGCGGTCGCTGTCGTGGAAGGGGACAAAGGTCAGGTCGGGCAGCACCTGCCGCAGCGGCGCGTCGAACATCCCCTTGACGACGGGGACGGCATAGAGGTCCATGCCCGCGCGCGCGGCCGCCTCCAGCAGGTAGACATGGGCGGACAGGGCGTAGAAATGGTAGGACGGGCACTCCTCGTACCACATGCCGCCGGGGAACAGGGACTTCCCCATCTGATACAGGAATCCGTTGCGCCCGTTCACGGCCCAGTCCACCAGCTCCGCGTCCCCCAGCAGCAGTCCCGCGCAACCGACCGCCGCGTTGTGCCACGACTGCCAGTTGGAGATGGCGCGCGGGTTCGCCTGGATGGTTTTCACCATGGGGAGGATCAGGCCGTCGCGGATGGCCGCGTGGTCTTCCGGGGAGAAGCACGGCGCGTTGTAGGCCAGGTCGTAGCCCAGCACCATCTGGCACAGCAGCACCGACTCGTCCAGGGTCTGCGACAGGAGGCGCGCTCCCCTGTCCGGGGCGTTGTTCACATCGTGCAGCGGCAGCGTCTCATAGAACGACGCGTATTCCAGCAGGATCGCGCGCAGGCGCTCCGCGAACTCGGGCCGGGGGTCCAGCATGTGCGCGAGGCCCAGCGTCTCCACGCCGCGCAGCCAGCGCCCGTGCCGGTGCGTCACGAACACCTGGTTATACGGCGATCCGGTGTACGCCTCCCCGCAGGTCTGGCAGACATGCCGCGTCGGCGACTCCGCCTTCAGCGGCCCTCCGTCCTTCTTGCACGAGTACCAGTGCGTCCACTGGCCGCCCTCGCGCGGGATGTCCAGCGGCTCCGCCGCGAGCGCCGCCGCCTCGTCCAGCAGCGCGCGTTTCAACTCCACGGCCCAGGGCTGCGTCTCCGCGCGCGCCCGCAGGGCCGGCAGCTCATCTGCGGTGACATAGACCCGCGGGTGGGGCTCCTCCGGCACCCGCACCATCACCGACGCCGGCACGTCCCCGGCTGCGGCGGCCAACGCCGCGCACACGATCATCAACGGGCCCATGTTTACGACTCCTATTGGTCCCTCCGTCCGGGGAAGTGGACGGGACTCATTCCATGAACAGCGCCTGGGCCAGCAGGCCCGCGCCCAGCAGAAAAACCAGCCCCAGCAGCAGCCGGTGAAAACGCTCGCGGTTGATCCGGGGGTCGAGCAGGGTGCCCGCCGCCAGGCCCAGCAGCATGCCCGGCACGCCGTAAAGGCAGTAGACCAGCACGCCCGCGTTGACCACCCCGTTCCCGCTGTACATCGCCAGGATCAGCATCCCGTCCACCAGGAAGCACGCCTGCAGCACGGCGCGAAAGGTCTCCTTGGGCCAGCGTTTGTGGGCCCCGTACATCACGAGGGGCGGGCCGTCCGTGGCGTAGGCCCCGCCCAGCAGCCCCGCGCAGAACCCCACCAACGCGCTGGTGATCCGGTCGCGCCAGGGGTTTTCCCCGTCCCGTGGGATGTTCTCCTCCCGTTCCGCCTCCGGGGGGCCGCCGCGCAGGATTGCGCGGACACCATGCAGGGCGTAGGCGATGAGCAGCACCCCGAGCAGGCCGACCACGGGCGCGGCCGGCAGGGAGGTGAGCGCCCACGCGCCGACGGGGATGCCGGCGACGGTGCCGCAGAGCAGGCGGCCCGCCTCGCGCCAGCGCAGGCCGCGCCGGTTCTGGAAGAGCACGACGACGATGACGGTCGCGCCGACGAGGGACATGACGCCCGCCGCCGCCTGCACGCCGAGGAACTGGGTGAGAATGGGCATGGCCACCAGCGCGGAGCCGAAGCCCGCGATGGTCTGCACAAAGGCCCCGAGGGCGAAGGCCGCCGCGATGGCCAGAAAGGTCATCATTGGCGGTCAGTCCTCCCGCCGAGGCGTGAAAAGGCGCGCAATTCGCGCGCGGGCGCGCATCAGCCACAGCACCGCCGGGGGCACCGCCACGGGGTCCTTCTCCTCCTCCCCGGCCTCCTCCGGGCCGGGCTCGCCGACCGTGTGCATCTTGGTGAAAATGGAGACCAGGTTCTTCCGGACCACCCGCCGCAGGGGCATGTTTGCGATGAGGCCGTACATGGGCGCGCTGCCCTCGAAGGCGGCGTCCGGGTTCGCGCGGACCTGCGCCACGGCCTCCCGCAGGTCCGCCAGCAGCGGGTCAATCACCGCCGCGTGCCCCGCGTTCAGGATCACCTGGAGGCTTTCCGGCTTCTGGAGACGGTTGATGTGCCAGCCTTTGGCCTCCAGCAGGTCGGCCACGGCGTACAGGCGCACTGCGGGGTCCGTCGCGCCCACGGCGACCACGCCGATGACCGGGTCCCCCAGCACGCACAGCCCCGGCACCGCGCGCACCCCTTCAATGAGACGCCCGGCGGCGTCCAGGATGGTGCGCGCGTTGGCCACATAGCCCTCGCGGCCCAGGGCGTGCAGCGCCGCCCAGGCCGCCGCAATCGGGCCGCCGGGCCGCGTGCCCGCGAGGGTCGCCCCGCCATAGGCCCCGCCGCACCAGTCCACATCCGCGAAGACCTGGTCGGCAAAGACCGCCGGGCTGCGGTACAGGAGGAGCGACGCCCCCTTCGCGGCGTAGCCGTACTTGTGGATGTCCGCGGAGAGCGAGGTCACGCCGGGCACGAGGAAATCGAAGGGGGGGATTTTCACGCCCAGGTCCCCCAGCCACGGGAGGAAGAACCCGCCGAGGCAGGCGTCCACATGCAGCGGCAGCCCGCGCCGCGCCGCCAGTTCCCCCAGCTCCGCGATGGGGTCGAGCACGCCGTAGGGGTAGCAGGGCGCGGAGCCCACCAGCAGGATTGTGCGCGCCGTGATGCGCCGCTCCATCTCCCGGGCGTCCGCGGCGTAGTCCGGGCCGCAGGGCGCTTTGACGATCCGCACGCCGAAACACTCGCCCGCCTTAATGAAGGCCGTGTGGGCTGATTCGGGGACCACAATCTCCGGGCGGCGGATCCACGGCTGCGTCCGCCGGGCGTGGTTCCGGTGGGCGAGCACAGTCAGCAGCAGACTCTCCGTGCCGCCGGAGGTCATGCAGCCCGCCATGCCGTCGCCGCCGTGGAAGAGGGCGGCGCACATGCGCACCACCTCCCGCTCCAGCTGCTGGAGGCTCTTGAAGGCCATGGGGTTCAGGCCGTTCTCGGAGAAGTAGAGGTCGTGGGCCTCCTTCAGAAACTCCGTGTGGGCGTCGCTGTGCTTGTAGACCAGCCCGAAGACCCTGTGCTCCCGCCAGTGCACGTCTCCGGCCTGAAGCGCCTTCAGCCGGTCCAGCAACACCTGCCGGTCCACCCCCCGCGGGGGAATCTCCATCCCGAGGCGCTCCGGCCGGTCTTCTGTGTCCGACATGCTGTGTCCCTCCCGGCTTTCCCGCGCGCCGCCTGCCCGGCGCGGGAGAACCCGTCCCCCGTGTTGTCGCCCATCCGGGGGGGGCAAGTCAAGTCTCCCGTTTCCGGAAGCGGGAAATTAAACAGTGCCCGCCGCCCCGGAAGACCGGGGCGGCGGGGGAAAACCGGACGGAAGGGCGGGGGTCACTTCACCGGACGGCCCCACACCTCGACCTCGACGTAGTGGTTGTTCTCGTCGGCGGTGCTGCCGTTGCTGTAGAAGCGGACGTAGCGGGCCTTGGCGCCCTTGGTGTCCAGCAGGCGGCCCTTGTTGTTCTCGATGTACTCCTTGTCCTCGCCCACGCCGAGGCCGGAGGAGTTGTCAATGTCGTTGTTGTACAGGGTGGTGACGCCCGTCTTGAACTCGGGGTCGTCGGAGGCCTGGACGATGATGTCGAAGTACACGCGTTTGCCCTCGTGGAAGTGCCAGAAGAGGACCGCGTAGATCTCGTGGGCCGCCTCAAGGTCCACCTGCACCCACTGGGTGCCCGGCCCCAGCTCGACGAGGCTGTTCTTGGCGTAGTTCTTGTCGCCGTCGGTGACCATCTTCAGCTCGCCGAGGGCGGGGCTCTTCTCGCTGCTGGTGACCGGCTTGCCCTTGGACACGAGGACGGTGCCCTTGGGGGCCATGAACGCCGGGCGGTCCTTGAAGTCCTCCTTCTCAAGGTTCTCGCTCCAGTAGTCAATCGGCGTGCCGCCGAAGAAGGGCTCGGGCAGCTCGAACTTCAGCTCCTCCTGGTCCTGGGCATAGCCCGGGGCGGCGAAACCCGCAAGCAGCAGCATCATCACGGCCAGCGTCAGGGTCCAGCAAAAGGTCTTCATGTCTCACTCCTTGTTCGGGGCCGGCCCGGTGCGGGACAGCCGGTTTTCAGTTCTTGTGTGCCCGCCGCAGACCACGGCGGGCGGGTATTCTACCAAAAATCCGCCGCCGGCCCCAACCGGGCACTCCGGACAACAGGACGAGCGCCGCCCGTCGCCTATTCACTCAGACCAGCGCGGGTGCGGGCGGGTTTCCTGCGCGCGACTTGCCCCCGGGGGGCGAAAACGGCACAATAGGGTTTTCGGAAACAACACGGGCGGCCCCTTGTCGCCGCCCGAGGGAGACGGCCATGCACCGAGAGACTCCGGGCGCCCTGTCGCGGCGCGGCTTTCTGAAACAGACGGCGGCCCTGTCCGCCTTCTCCATCGTGCCCCGGCATGTGCTGGGCGGCGCCGGGTTCACCGCGCCAAGCGACGAGATCACCCGCGCCGTCGTGGGCGTGGGCGGCATGGGCACCGGCCACCTGGGCTACGCCGGGGCGCGCACGGTCGCCGTGTGCGACGTGGACCGCAAGCACCTCCAGTCGGCCCTCGACTCCCTGGAGAAGGGCGTGAAGGGCTGCACGGACTTCCGCGAGGTGCTCGCCATGCCGGAGGTGGACGTGGTGCACATCGCCACGCCGCCCCACTGGCACGGCCTCATGGGCATCATGGCCGCCGAGGCGGGCAAGGACGTCTG
Source organism: Candidatus Hydrogenedentota bacterium (assembly GCA_033813475.1). Lineage (GTDB taxonomy): Bacteria > Hydrogenedentota > Hydrogenedentia > Hydrogenedentales > CAITNO01 > JAAYBR01. The sequence goes on along the minus strand of JAPXRP010000093.1, from coordinate 3,045 downwards.
GTGCGAGAAGCCCATGACCCGGACCATCGGCGAGGGGAAACGGCTCGTGGAGGCCGTCCAGCGCAACGGGCGCATCTTCCGGATCAACACCTGGTTCCGTTTCCGCGACAATTATTACGGCTACGGGTCCACCGTCGCCCCGATCAAACAGATCGTGGACAGCGGCGAGCTGGGCTGGCCCCTGCGGGTCGTGGTGGGCGAGGGCACCGGCTTTAACTTCAAGTTCTTCTGGAGCGGCCGCACCGACCTGACGCCCCAGCCGGTCCCCGAAGAGCTGGACTACGACATGTGGCTCGGCCCCGCGCCGTTCAAGCCCTACCACCCCCACCGCACCCACGGCACCTTCCGGGGCTACTGGGACTACGACGGCGGCGGGCTCGGTGACATGGGCCAGCACTACCTCGACCCGGTGCAGTACCTGCTGGGCAAGGACGACACCAGCCCGGTCGAGGTGGAGGTGGACGCGCCGCAGCAGCACCCGGACGCCGTCAGCTCGTGGCGGAAGATCGTCCTGCGCTACGCAGACGGCTGCGAGATCGTGCTCGACGGCGAGGGTTTCTCGCAGGGCATGCCCTACATTGAGGGGCCGAACGGCAGGCTGTTCAAGAACCTGCGCCTGGAGATCAAGGGGCAGGAGAAGACCCTGCGCGGCCTGCCCGACAACGCCCCCCAGGAGGGCGACTTCTACGACTGCGTGCGCACGCGCCGCACCTTCGCGCTCAACGAGGCCAACGGCCACCGCTCCTGCACCCTCATCAACCTCGGCACGACGGCGGTGCGCCTCGGGCGCAACCTCCGCTACGACCCCGTGAAGCAGGAGTTCGTGGACGACCCCGAGGCCAACCGCATGGTCTTTCAGCCCATGCGCGGCCCGTGGAGGGTGTGAGCATGCCCCCGAAACATGGCAGTGAAACGGCCCCGGCGAAAAGACAAGGAACCCCGTCCATGAATTCCCCGATGCTCCGCGCGGCCCTCTGCGCCGCCCTGTTCCTCTGCGCGCCCCTCTTTGCGGCAGACCTCGACGCCCTGCTGAAACCGTTCCCCGCGCAGAACGCCGCGGAACTTGACGCGGCCTGTGCGCCCCTCATGGCGGGCGGCGCGCCGCTGGTCGCGGAACTCTGCGGACGCATCCAGCCGGAGGGCTCCGCGGACGCCGACATCGCGCCGCGCTACGCCCTCACGGGCCTCGTGAAGTGGGTCGGCACCCCGGCGAATGCGGCGGGCCGCCCCGCCGTGGCCGCGGGGATCGCCACCGCCCTGGCCACCGCCGCCGACGCGTCGGTGAGGGCCTTCCTCGCCGTTCAGTTGCAGTGGATCGGCGGACCGGACGAGGTGCCCGCGCTGGCCGCCCTGCTGGCGGACCCCGCCACGGCGGACCCCGCCATCGCCGCCCTGGAGGCCATCGGCGGCGAGGCCGCCGGTTCCGCGCTGCTGGCCGCCCTCGAAGCGGCGGACACCGCGGGCAAGGCCCGTCTGGTCAAGTCCCTCGGCATCATGGGGCACGCCCCGGCGGTGCCCGCCTGCGCGGCCCTGGCCGCGAGTGAGGACACTGCCCTGCGCCTCGCGGCACTCCAGTCCCTCGCGGACCTCGGGGCCGTTGAGGGCGTCCAGCCCCTGACCGGCGCGCTGGCCCGGCCCGCCGTCTCCCCCGGGGAGCGCGACGCGCTGCTGGCGGCGGCGGAAAAACTGGGCGAGCGTCTGGCAGCGGGCGGCAAGACGGCGGAGGCGGAATCCCTCTTCGCCGCGCTGGGAAAACAGCCCGAGACGCACGCGCGCATCGCCGCCCTGCGCGGAGAGGTTGCCGTGCGCGGACCCAAGGCCGCGCCGGAACTGGCCGCCGCGCTGGACGATCCGGACGCAAAATACCGCGGCGCGGCGCTGAAGGCCGCCGCGGGCCTGGGCGACGCCAAGACCTGCGCGCTCATCGTCAAGAAGACAAAGGGGCTGCCGCCGGAGGCGAAGGCCCAGGCCGTGGCCGTGCTGGCGCGGTGGGACGACCCCGCCGCGCGCAAGGCCGTCGCCGCGGCGGTCGGCGACAAGGACGCCGCCGTGCGCGGCGCGGCCCTGGCCGCCATGGACGGCGCGACGGCGAAGGAAGCCCGAAAGGCGCTCTTCTCGCTCCTGCTCAAGACTCCCGAGTCCAAGGAGCGCAAGGCCGCGCGCGACGCGCTCATGCGCGTTCCCGAGCCGGAACTCTCCGATGGGGCGGTCAAGGACCTTGGCCGCGCGTCCGCAGACGCGAAGACCGTCCTGCTGGAGATGCTCCAGGCGCGGGCCCTGCCGGAGCATGCCGACGCGGTGGTGAAACAGCTCGCGGACAAGGATGAGGCGGTCCGTGTGGCGGCGCTGAACGCCCTGGGTACGATGGCGGAGGAGAAGCACATGGCGCGTCTGTACGCGGAACTCCGGGGCGCCGCTTCGGACACCGCGGCTCTCGCCGCGCGCAAGGCCCTCACGGACACGGCGAAACGGTCCGTCCCGCGGGTCGCGGACTTATACCACGCCACGGCGCGCACCGATCTCCGGGAAGTCACGGACGCCGCGCAGGCGGGCCGCCTGATGGCGCTCATGCTCGATATGAAACCCGGGGGCGCGGCCCGCGACCTCTCGGCCTACGCCGTGGCCCGCTATCCGATGGACGCGCGCAATCAGGCCGCCGCGCTGCTGGGCGACCACCGCGACCCGTCAGCCCTGCGGGAGCTCGCCGCACTGGCGGGCAATGCCGCCGCGGGGGAAATCCATCCCGCCGTCCTGGAGGCCCTGTGCCGCCAGTTCTCCCGGGCCGAGGAACAGACCCCGCTCTTCGACGCCATGGCCGCGCTGCTGAGAAACGGCGGGCTGCGGTCGGCGGACGAGAAGCGGCAGGCGCTGAAGGCGCTTTCGGCGAAGCGGCTCACAAACGCGGCGGCCGCCGCGGCCATGCTGCTGGACGATGCCGAGGTCGCGCAGGATGCGGCGGCGGCGGTGGCCGACATCGCCTGCATGAAGGGCGAAAAGGACAAGGGGCTTTCGGACGCGGCCAGCGTGGCAGCCCTGGAGAAGGCG
>JAPXRP010000092.1:0-16751 GCA_033813475.1 Candidatus Hydrogenedentota bacterium | reverse complement strand
GGGCGGCTGGTCCACGGCGCACAGGGCGACGCCGCGCGCCTCCAGGCCGGCGTAGAACGCGGCGCGGTCCCAGGAGTCGTGGCGGACCTCGACGGCGAGGGGCAGGCCCTCGAAGGCGCCGGCGAGACGGGCCAGGCGGACGCGGTTGTCCTCCGTGCGCCGGAAACTCCAGGGGAACTGCGCGAGGAGCATGCCGAGCCGTCCGGCGTCGCGCAGGGGGCGCAGGCCCTCCAGGAAGCGGACGGCGGCGGCGGCCAGGTCGTCGGGTTCGGGGTCGTGGGTGAAGCCGCGCCAGAGCTTGGCGCAGAATGAGAAACGGGGGTTGCCGGCGACGAGTTCGGGCCACCGCCGGGTCTGGCGCGGGTCCATGAGGCGGTAGAAGGTGACGTTGACCTCGACGGTGTCGAACCATTGCGACAGCAGGGAGAGGGGGTGGCGGGTGCGGGGCATGTCCTCGGGGTAGACGATTCCGCGCCAGTCGTCGTAGGCCCAGCCGGCCGGGCCGACGCGGATGCGGGCGGGGGCACCCACGGCGCGGCCCCCGTCAGGAGGTGATGGTCATGAAGGTGACATCGCAGTCGAGGCCCTTTCCGGAGGGCGCGGGGCGCATGGTGTCCACCTTGTAGACCGTGACGAGGGCCTCGCCGCCGTAGAGGTCGTGGAGGAGGGAGACCAGCTCCTTGAGGGGGACCTCCTGGAGGCGGAGCTGGACCATGGGCTGTTTCGGGGAGGCGTTGCGCGGCTTGTACTGCTCGAGCTGGGCCTTGGACCGGAGCCCGCGCTTGTTGAGCAGGCTGTCCACATGGGAGAAGAGGGAGAAGTCGGGGCCGCGCTTGGCGAGCTGGTCCATGAGCTGTTTCTGGCGCTCGAGGCGCTCCTGGACGTCGAGGCTGGCCATCTGCTCCAGCTGGAGCTCGTCCTGCGCGGACTGGAGGTCGGCCTTTGCGCGCAGGCTGGCCTTGCGCGGCCCGGCGGGCACATAGAGGGCCAGCATGACCACGAGGGTCACGGCGAGGAGGCCCATGGCGAGGCCGGCCTGTTCCCGGCGGTCAAGACTGCGCTTCATCTTCAATCTCCTGGGTGGGCCGGAAGGCCCGGATGCGGAAGGTGGTCCGGTCCCCCTGCAGGCGGATGCTGGCGTCGTCCGCCACCTTGAACAGGGCGGACTTCCTCAGCTCCTCGAACATGGTGTTGAACTGCTCGGCGGAGGGGGTCTCGCCGGCGATGGTGACCCAGGCGCCCCGGGACCCGGGGGCGGCCACCTTGATCTCCGTGACGGTGACGAGGCTCTCCGGCATGCGCGCGCCGATCTCCTTCATGAGGTCCAGGAGCGGCGGGTCGCCGAAGGGCGTGATGTCCACGTCCTCTCCGAGCCCCTGGGTGGCCAGGGTGTCGGTCTCGGCGCGGATTTCGGCGGCCTTCGCGCGGACCTCGCCGGTGAGGGCGCGGGTGGCCGAGGTGGTCTGGTGGTAGTAGAAGGCCCACCCGAGCACGAGGGCCAGGGCCAGGCACGACGAGAACAGCAGGTGCGACACCATGCCGGCCACGGTGCCCTCCCAGCCGCGCTCGGTGCGGCCCAGGTCGAAGGCAAACTCGCCGCGGGCCGCGGAGGCCCCCGCGCCGACCACGGCCTCCCACCGGTTGAACCGGGCCAGGTCGCCGTCGCGTTTGAGGACCGAGGCCCCGCCGCGCAGCTCGGCGAGGAGGAAGACGGGGGTGACGGGCAGCCCCAGGGCGGCGGAGAAGGCGTCGAGGGTCTCCGGCGCCGGGTCCACGCCCGTGAGGCCGATCTCCGCGATTTCCGCGCCGCCGCCGCGCCATCCGGCGAGGAAGGCGCGCAGGGTGTTGCGCGCCTCGCGGGCCATGCGGACGGGGTCCTCCAGGAACTCGGCCGCGCCGATGGGGATGTGGCGGAAGAAGGCGAGGGTGCGGCCGCTGACGACGGCGAGGCTGGCGCCCTCCTCGCGGAGGTGGAGGACCGCCTCCAGTCCGGTGCGCGACCGGCGGGTGTGGTGCCACAGGGCGGTGAGGCCCGACACGTCGAGGCTCACGGACTCCACGTCCACGCCGGCGGCGTCGAGGATGGCGGTGTACTCCTCCAGATGCTTCCGGCGGATGCCGACGGCCAGCACGTCCGTCTCGCCGCCGGACTCGCCGATGACCAGGTGGTCCACGGCGATCTCCTCCAGCGGGAAGGGGAGGTGCGGCTCCAGCTCGAAGGGGACCGACTTGGCGACCCGCGCCGCGCCCCGGAAGGGCACGCGCAGGTTGCGGACGGTGGCGCGGGCGGAGTCCACGCACAGGACGTAGGCGGCGGGCCGCTGGCGCAGGGAGTTGAGGGCCGCGTCGAGGGCGGCGGCCAGGGCCGCGGGCCGGTCTTCGGGGGTTTCGCAGACCGCGGGGGCCGCGGCGGTCTCCAGGATTTCCGGGAGCCTGCCGCCCGCGCGCACGACGGCGACGCGCACCTCGTCGCGGGCGAGTTCGATGGATGCCACTTTCGCGCCAAAGGCCATGTCAGACCGCTCCCCGGGGGGGCGCCGAGGGCGCCCCGCCGTGTTTGTCCCCCGGCGCGCCGGCCGGGATGCGCCACCATACCTGAATCATTGGATAACCTTCCAGTCCAGAATGCGGAACGGGGTGAGGGGCACCGGGTTGCCCGCCTGGGCCATGGCGCCGCCGGCGTTTGACGCGGACCGCTCCAGGTCCGACACGTCCAGCGGGGTCCGGAAGACGAAGGCCTCAACGCGGGCCAGGGTCTCGCCGACCATGCCGTCCCCGTGGATGCGGAAGGTGGTGCTGTTCACGCGGAACATGCGGCCCACCGAGTCCTGCTGCCGGAGCTGCTCCTGGAGCTGGGGGTTCGTCACATCGTTGCGGTCCGCGTTGATGCCGGTGTTGGGGCGGACCACGCCGGGCGGGAGGGTGGCGGGGTTTCGGGCGGCGTTCCGGCCGCCTCCGGCCCTGCCCGCCCCGAAGGAGGTCTCCGGCATGATCTGCTTTTCGGCGCTTTTCATGAAGCCGCCGGCGGGTTTCGCCGGCTTGGCGCCCGGCTGGGCGCCGGGCTTGTTCGCCCCGGGCTTCTTCCCATCGTCTCCGGCCGCCGCGTCGGGGGGCATCATGGGGCCCAGCATGGAGGAGAGGCGGTTGAGGTCCTCATAGGGCTGGGCCTGCACCTCGTCGTAGATTTGGCGGGCGACGGCGATGTCCTCGTTGCCCGTGTGGCCGCCGAGGACCGCCGCGATGACCTCCTCGCGGGCCGTGTTCACGTTGACCCGCCCGTTCCAGTCGCCGTGGACGGTGAGGTACTCCGAGAGGGGGAGCTGCTCCTGCGCCGGGTCGCCGAAATACAGGTCCACCGTGAAGCCCTTGATGAGCAGCAGCTCCTCGATGGCGTCCATGGGTCCGTTCTTGCAGGGGAAGGGGTTTTCCAGGCCCATGTAGTAGCTGTTTTCCGCGCCCTCGGGCTCCTCGGCGTCCATGTCGTCGTAGTCGAGCCAGTCAATGATGGCGTCCACGGGGTCGCGGTCCGTCTGGCTGCGCAGGTTGAAGAAGCTGCGCAGCGCGGTGATCAGCTCCTCATTGCGCACGGGCTGGCCGTCGTCGCGCACGGAGATGAGGGCGTTCAGGTTGATCTTGCCGCACTCGTCGGAGATGGAGGTGCGCATCATGGCGCCGTTGATCGGCTCAAAGGGCAGGCCCGACGCCCACCCGGACGGGTCCACCAGGCTGTCCACCTCGGGCATGCCGTTCATCTCCGTCTCCAGCAGGTCGTCGAGGAGGAGCGACAGGCCGTTGGCGGCGGCCGACTTCGCGGCGAGCAGGGCCTCGAAGTCCGCCGAGCTGTTCTGGACGAGGGACGCGGTCACCTGGCTCTCGTAGAGGAACCCGAAGACCAGGGCGGTGAGGACGGCGGTGAAGACAAGGGCGAGCAGCAGGGCCACGCCCCGCTCGCCGCCGCGCCTTTTTCCGCGCGTGTCACTTCCTCGCGCCACGTTTCGTGTCCTCCGTGAGGTTCTGGTCCGTTTCGGCCCAGTCCACCGCCCGCATGTGGTTCTGGTCGGGGAAGGGCTCCGTCAGCCCGGCGCCCGGCGCCAGGGGAATCATCACGTCGAGGTCCGCCGCGTCAAAATCGCCCTGCGCCGGCGGGGGCTCGCCGTCGCCCCGCGGGAAATAGACGCGCACCCACACGGCCCAGGGCAGGCGCTGCTCCGCCAGGGAGTCCCAGGCCTCCAGCCACTCCTCCGTCAGGCCGTCGAAATACTGCACGTCGAAGGAGGCCACGGGCACGGCGCGCTCCGAGACGGGCAGCTCCGCCGTTCCGGACAGGTCGCCGCCGAGGCCGTCCTCCCGCTGCACGGGGTACTCGCTGATCACGAGCGCCATGGCCGGGCGTTCGGGGTCGCCGGGATAGCCCATGGCGGCCCAGTCGAGGTCGCTCTCGGGGACCACGGCGTACTCCACGACTTTCATCTCCCCGGGCAGGGCGTAGGCCCCCGGCATGGGCAGGGCCGCGACGAAGCGCAGGGTGTCCGCGGGGCCAAAGGCGCCGTCGCCGGTTTCGCCCAGGAAGGCGAACTCCGACATGAGGCAGGCCTGGTCCGCATACACGGACGCGAGATTCGTCTTGAGGCTGCGGTGGAGCGTCTGGCGCACGAGCAGCCGGTCCGACTCGTCGCGCGCGGCGGCCATGGTGTCCGTCACCGAGGCAAAGGTCGCGTGGACCATGGTGGTGATGACCACCAGCACGAGCATGGCCACCAGCAGCTCCAGGAGCGTGAAGCCCAGGGAGGCGGCGCGGGCTTCCAGCCCGTGTTGGGGGGGTGCGGCCTGGCGTCTCATCGCGAGCCCCCCGAGAACATGCCGCCGGACCGGCCCCGGGAGGAGGTTCCCCGGGAGGAGACGCCGCCCGAACCGCGGGAGGAGCCCCGGGCGCCCATGCCCTGCATCGCGCCGGAGGCCCCCACGCCCCGGCCGGCCGCGCCGCTCCGGATGGAGGACTCGCCGGTCAGCTCGCCGCCGCCGGAGGTTTCGGATTCGGTGTTGTTGAAGACGAAAAAGTCGAGGGACTGGGTGTCGTCGGGGGTGGTGAGGGTGGCGGTGACCTGGTAGAGGGGGACCATCTCGTCGGTGCCCGCGGGCACGGCCTCGAAAGACCAGGAGAATCCCTCATGGGCGGCGCCGAACTCGCCGCCGCCGCTGAGGGTGCCGGTCATCACGGCGACCTCGGCGCGGCCGACGGCGCTTTCGAGGAGCATGCGGCGGTCCGCCTCGTCCATGCCCTCGACCATGAGGTTCATGGCGGAGTAATGCGCGCTGACCAGGACGAAGAGGGCGGTGGAGAGCACGCCCAGCGCCACGAGCACCTCCATGAGCGTGAAGCCGCCCTCTGTCCGCGCGCGGCGCGCCGGGGCGTGCATGGTCAGACGTCCTGCTTGCCCGAGCGCGACACGCCGCGCCCGGAGAGGGGGTCCCACCACACGGTCATGTACTCGCCGTCGGCGTTGACCACATGGAACCCGACGCGCTGCGACAGGCCCAGGGGGGAGACCTCGATTTCCACGAGGCCGCGCCCGCTCTTCCCGCCGTCAATGGAGACGCTCTCTATCTGGATGCCCTCGGGCAGCTTCCGCCGCGCGAGGATCGGGTCGCCCAGCTCCTCCTCCACCGGCTCGTTCTCCTCCAGGGTGAACTCCTTCTCGAAGAGCGGGCCGATCTCGTCGAGGAAGCCGTCGGTGTGCACCACGTTCTTCGCCCGGGTCTCCAGCAGCGTGCGGGCGAAGCGGCCGAACTTGTCGTTCATCTGCTGGTCCGCCAGCTCGGCGTCGAAGTCGTCGGGCAGCATGCCGCGGAAGCGGGGGTCATCCGCCGCGCCGCCCGCCAGCGCGTTGCTCAGGTCGGCGGAGGACATGCCGCTGGACTTGGCGAACTCGCGCAGGAGCGCCGTCTGGTCGGGCGGGGCCTCCCCGCCGTCCACCGGCTCGGGCTCGGGGTACACGAGCTGCACGGTGTAGTACTCCTGCCGGTCGAGGTCCACCCGGAAGAGGAGGGGGGTCTTGAAGAGGGCGGCCTCGGCCACGACGGAGGATCCGTAGCCCGCGAGGCGGCGGGCCTCGCCGTCCACCTCGCCGAAGGCGATCAGATTCACGAGGTAGGGCGCGGAGATGCCCGCGATGACGCCGATGATGACGATGACCACGCACAGCTCAAGCAGGGTGAACCCGCGCGCGCGCGGCCGGGGCCGGGCGCGCAGGCGTCCCGCGGACGGGACGGCGCCGGGGGCGTATGGGGTCGCGGCGGGCTGCATGGTGTTCCGGTCCGCGTCCTTTCTACTCGCTCGTGACGTCGGCGTTCACCTCGTCGCCGCCGGGGGCGCCGTCGGCGCCGTAGGACACGATCTTGAAGGACCGGGTCCCCTCCTTGGTGTAGACGTAGGCGTTGCCCCAGGGGTCCTTGGGCACCCGGGGCGGGTCCATGAAGGGGGCGATCTCGTCGAGGGTGTTCGGGAGCTTGCGGTTGTTCTTGAGCATGTAGGCGGTGATGGCGGACTTCATGGCCTGGATTTCCGCCTTTGCCTTGGTCTGGTCGGCGTCGTCGAGGGCGCCGAAGAGGTAGACCCCCGCCGTGGTCGCCAGGATGGCGATGATGGCGACGACGACCATCAGCTCGACGAGGGTGAAGCCCGCGGTCCGGGCGCGGCGGTGTTCGGCCTGTTTCTTTTCCATGGGGTTATCCTTTCCCGGCGGTTGTGCTCATCTTGAATATGGGCAGCAGGATGGCCAGCACGAGCATGCCCACGAAGAGGCCCATGACGATGATGATCAGGGGCTCGATCAGCGACACGACGGCGTCTATGGCCAGGCGGACGTCCTCGTCGAAGGTGTCCGCCACCTGGATCATCATGTCCTCCAGCTCGCCGCTGCGCTGGCCCAGCTCGATCATGTGGATCATCATGGGCGGGAACATGCCCGTCTCCTTGAGGGGCTGGGCGAGGTCGCGGCCCCGGCGGACGCCGGCCTTGATGTCGTCCATGCGGGCGAGCAGGTGGGCGTTGCCGAGGACGGTGTTGACCACCTCGAGGGCGGGCAGCATGGTGAGGCCGCTCTGGAGCATGGTGCCCAGCGTGCGGGCGAAGCGGGCGCAGACGATCTTGAGGTGGAGCGGTCCGTAGAGGGGGAAGCCCAGCTTCCACCGGTCCCAGGTGCGCCGCCCCTCCTCGCGGGAAATCCACAGGCGCCACAGGAAGAGCGCCCCCGCGGCGAGGCCCAGCAGGACGGGCCACCAGGCGCCGAAGAGGTCGCTGACGGTGATGAGCGCCCGGGTGAGGCCGGGCAGCTCCTGGCCCTGGCGCTCGAAGAGCTTGGTGATGCGGGGCACGATGACGGCCATGAGGAAGATGATGATGCCGAAGGCGAAGACGGCCATGAAGGCCGGGTAGGCGACGGCGGAGATGATCTGGGCGCGGAGCTTGGCCTGGCGCTCGAGGATGTCGGCGAGGCGCAGGAGCACCTGCTCCAGGGCGCCGCTGGTCTCGCCCGCGCGCACCATGTTCACATAGAGCAGGGTGAAGACGCGCGGGTGCTCCGAGAGGGCGTCGCCCAGGCTGCGGCCGCTGTTGACCTTCTCGCGGACCTCGTAGATCACCGCGCGCAGGCGCATGCGGCTGGTCTGGTCAATGAGGGCGCTGAGGGCCTCCACCAGCGGCATGCCCGCCCGCAGGAGCACCGCGAGCTGGCGGGTCATCAGGGCGAGGTCGCGCCCGGAGACGCGGCCGCGCCCGCCGCGCGGGGAGCCAACGCCGGACACGGCGGTCCGCGCGGCGCCCGGGGCCGCGGCCGCGCCGCCGCCCCTGTCCTCGCCCATCCAGGTGGGGTAGAGGTCCTGCTCGCGCAGCTTGCGGCGGGCCTGGGCGGCGTTCTCGGCGTCTATGACGCCGTGGACGGTCTTGCCCGTCCCTTTCAGGAGGGCCTTGTATTCAAACACCGCCATGGCTTAGTTGACCACCTCCTCGAGCATCTCGTCGCGCGTCACCCGGAGGATCTCCTCCATGGTGGTCTCGCCGCGGAGCATCTTCTCGGCCCCGTCCTCGCGCAGGGTGCGCATGCCCTGCCTGCGCGACTCGCGCTTGATCGCGTTCGAGTCCGCGCCCTGGAGCACCATCTCCTGGATGCGCGGCGTCATGACCAGCAGCTCAAAGATGCCCGAGCGCCCGTAGTAGCCGCGCCCGGCGCACTTGTCGCAGCCCCGGCCTCGGTACAGCACCCGGACCCGGGGGTCGTCGGGCGACAGGCCGATGTCGGCGAGCCCGGCGGGGTCGGGCGCGTACTCCTCCTTGCAGGCCGGGCAGATGCGGCGCACGAGGCGCTGCGCCTGGATGGCGATGGTGGAGGAGGTGACAAGGAAGGGCTCGATGCCCATGTTCATGAGGCGGGTGACGGCGCCGGCGCTGTCGTTGGTGTGCAGGGTGGCGAAGACGAGGTGGCCCGTGAGCGAGGCCTGGACCGCCATCTCGGCGGTCTCCATGTCGCGGATTTCGCCGACGAGGATGATGTCGGGGTCCTGGCGCAGGATGCTGCGCAGGCCGGCGGCGAAGGTGAGCCCGATCTTCGGGCGCACCTGGATCTGGCCGATGCCCGCGATCAGGTACTCGATGGGGTCCTCCACCGTGATGATGTTCTTGTCCGGCGAGTTCACGCGCTGGAGCGCGGCGTAGAGGGTGGTGGACTTGCCGGAGCCCGTGGGCCCGGTCACCAGGATGATGCCGTGCGAGCTCAGGATCAGCTTGTCCATGAGCTGGTGGTCGCGCTTGTCCATCCCGAGCTGCTCCAGGCTGAAGAGGAAGTTCCCCTTCTCCAGGATGCGCATCACCACCCGCTCGCCGTGGGCGATGGGGATGATGGACACGCGGATGTCAATCTCCTTGCCGCTCAGGCGGATTTTGATGCGGCCGTCCTGCGGCAGCCGGTGCTCCGCGATGTTCAGGTTGGCCATGATCTTCACGCGGGAGACCACGGCGGCCTGCTGTGTGCGGGGGATGGTGAACTTCTCGTAGAGGACGCCGTCAATGCGGTAGCGGACGCGGACGGAGTGCTCGAAGGGCTCCATGTGGATGTCCGACGCGCGCTCGCGCACGGCCCCCGAGATGATCAGGTTGATCAGCTTGATGATGGGGGCCTCGTTGGCCAGGTCGAGGAGGTCGCGCTCCGACTCGGCGCCGTCCAGCGTGTGGACCTTGCCCTCGCCCTCCTCCAGGGCCAGGTCGTCAATCAGCTCGCCCGCGTTCTCGCTCTGCTGCTCGAAGTAGAGGTCTATGATGTACTGGATGTCCGCCTTCCGGCAGAGCACCGGGGTCACCGGCGAGTCGAGCAGGAGCCGCAGGTCGTCCAGGGGGTGCAGGCTGATGGGGTCGTTCACCGCCACCAGGCACGAGGCGCCGTTCTGCCGGTAGGGCACCATGTGGTATTCGCGGATGAAGGAGACGGGGACCTTGGTGGTGAGCGAGGAGTCTATCTGGTTGCGCAGGTCAAGCTCGACGCCCATGCCGAACTGCTCGCCGAGGGCCTCCAGGAGGGCGTCCTCCTCGATGTAGCCCAGGTCGAGCAGCAGTTCGGCGAGGCGCTTGGGCCGGATCTTCTGGAGCTCCAGGGCCTCGTCCACCTGCTCCCGGTGGACGGCGCCCCGCGCCACCAGGATTTCGCCAAGTCTCAGGCTTCGGAGGGGTTCCATCGTTTACCTCGGGGTGTCGCCGCGCTTGAAGGGGTCGCTGGACGCCCGGCCGGTGAGCTCCTTGGAGCGGTTCAGCGTGGGCCGGTAGTTGTCCCGCAGGTCCTTCTTCCGGCTGATCTTCTTGAAGAACCCCGCCTTGAACAGCTCCTCGACGTTCGCGTCGTAGTAGTCGTTCACCTTCTGCTTGGTCAGCCGGTCGAGGTCCATGCCCTCCTTAACGATGTGGGGCGTCAAAAGGACGACCATGTTGCGCTTTTCCCTGCGGTCCGCCTTGGAGGAGAAGAGCCACCCGACCACGGGGATGTCGCCCAGGATGGGCGGCTGGGTCTGGTCGCGCTTGGAGTTGTCGCGGATGAGCCCCGCCATCACCGCCGTGGCCCCGTCCTTCACGAGCGTCTTGTTCGTCACCACCGACTTGTTGGTCGTCGGGCCGACGATGTCCACCGTGCCGATCTGCTTCGCGTCGGTGTCGGAGATTTCGATTTCCGTCTGCACGAGCACGTTGTCGCCCTCGGAGATCTGCGGGGTGACCTTCAGCTTGATGCCGACCTCCTGGCGCTCGACCCGGGTGTAGCCGCCGTACATGCCGACGTCGGCCGATCCGTCCGTGCGCCGCGAGCTGCTGGTGCTGGTGATGAAGGGGACCTCCTGGCCGACCACGATGGTGGCCTCCTCGTTGTCCAGCGTCACCAGGCTCGGCTGCGAGAGCACCTCCACGTCGGAGATCTTCTCGATGGCCTGGAGCAGCAGGGGCACAAAGGGGATGCGGACCCGCTGCCCGTTGTAGTTCACAATCACGTCGTCGTAGATGCCCGTGGTGAGGCCGCCCTCGGTGCCCAGGCCGTAGAGGGCGCTCGCCAGGGCCATCTTGCGCCCGCCCACGATCTCCGTGGCCGTCGCCGCGGCCGTGTTCAGCTCGTCCAGGGTCCCCGTGTTCGTCAGGCCGAACCCGTCGTTGCCCGTCACCGACGCGGCGTCCACGGTCACGCCGAAGTCGTTGCTGATGGTCACGTCCATGACCACCGCCTCCACGCACACCTGGCGCTGGGGAACGTCGAGCCGCGCGATGAAGGCCTCCAGAATCCTGTAGTCCTGGGGCGCGGCCACGATGAGCAGGGAGTTGGTCTGGTCGTACCGCGTGATCTGCACCTTCTGCTCGAAGGGCTGCACGTCGCCCGCCGCGCCGCCCCCTGAGGAGGAGGACATGGCCGGGGAGGAGGGCGCGGGCGCGCCGCCCGCCGCGCCGCCGCCCGCCGTGCGGGAGGTGGCGGTCTTGCGCGGCGACGAGCCGACCAGCGGCTGCAGCGCCTGCTCCACGGCCTCCGCGTCCGCGTTCAGAAGCTGGTAGATGTGCAGGTTGTTCGCCTCGTAGGGCGTCGGCGTGTCCAGCCGCTTCACCAGGTCGCGCACCTTGGCCATCATGCCGTCGGACGCCACCACGATGAGCGTGTTGAGCCGCTCGTCCGGCACCATGCGGAGGGTTTCGGCGTTGGAGCCGATGACCTGGGAGGCGCCGCCGCCGGCCGGGACGCCCGGGCGCGTGGCGCGGACGGGCCGCACGGGCGTGGGGGCCATGGGCTGGGGCATGCCGGGGCGCCCGGCGGGGGCGCCGCCCTCCTCCAGGAGCACCTGGTTGAGCTGGTTCATGAGCACCTCGGCGCGGGTGTACTCCAGGGTGAACAGCTCCATCTTGGTTTCCAGGCCGGGCACGTCGGCCTCCTTGAGGAAGGCCATCATGCGGCGGATGCCCTCCGCCGTGTCCGTGATGATCAGGGTGTTCGTCGGGGCGTAGGTGTCCACCTGCGCGTTGCGCGTGCCCAGAATCTTGAGGACCTGCGGGATTTCGGCGGCGTCCGAGTGCTTCAGCGTGACCACATGGGTCGAGAAGGCGTCAAAGCCCTCGGGCAGCGCCGATTCGCCGTCCAGAAACAGCGGCGTCTTGCCCGAGGTCGGCGCGTCCTGCGTGGGCACGATCTTGACCAGGTGCCCGTCGAGGCTCTCCACCAGCGAGAAGCCGCGGGTGTTCAGGATGGACTCGAGCACCTCGTAGGCCAGCTCGGGCGGAATCTTGTCATGCGTGATCAGGGTGACGGTGGTGGCCCCGATGTTGGGGTCCACGTCGAAATTGCGCCCCGTCAGCTTGGCGATCGTCTCAATCACCTCCGCCAGGGCGGCGTCGCGGAAGTCGAAATTCACGGGCTCGGCCGCCTTCTCGCCGGTCTTCTCCTCGTTGGGCGTGGCGGCGCGCTCCGCCGCGGGCCCCGTTGTGGGGGCCTCGCCCGGCGCGGTCGTCGGCGGGCGCAGGTTGGAGAAGCGAGAGGAGGCCCGGGGGGGCGGCATCACGCCGGGCCGGGACATGGACCGCGGCGCGGGCGCGCTGACGCGGGATGGCGGCATTTCAGGCATGGGGCGCAGACGCGAGGCGGGGTCGTCCGTGGGCGCCGGCAGCTCGTCCGCCACGGCGGGGGGGGGCGGCGCGGGCATCTCCTCGGCGGGCGGCGGGGGCGGCATTTCCTCAATGACGGGCGCTTCCACGGGCATTTCCTGCCCCATCGGCGGGGCCATCTCCTCCGCGGGCTGCGCCTCAACCACCTCGGGCGGCTCCTCGTCCTGGGCCCGGGCGTGGGGGGCGGCCGCCACCGCCAGCGCCGCGGCAAGCAGCCCCGCCGCCAGCCAACCCCTGACTCCGCCGAATCGTGCTTTTCTCATCATGCCTCGCTTCCGCCCGGTACGGCGCCCGCCGGGCCGGGCTGCCTACTCCAGCCGGTAGGTGATCACTTTCGGTTTGCCGTCGCGCAGGATGCCGATCCTCAGGGAGGACGCGTTCTGGTACTTCTGCACCATCTCCATGATCTTGTCCTCGCTGTCCAGCTTCTCGTTGTTGACCGTCTGCAAGATGTCATTGTCCTGCACGCCGAGCCGCTGGGCGAGGGGAAACTCGCCGATCCCCGCCGCCGTCACCCCCAGCACGTTCCCGTTCTCGTCCGTGGCCAGTTCCGGCCGGATGCTGGTGACCAGGGCCGCGTAATTCTCCGCGACCTCCTGGATCATCTCGTTCCGATTAAGCGTGATCCGCTCCGACGGCTCGGCCACCGGCTCCGGCGCCGGGGGGGGCGGTCCGGGCGCGGCCGCCAGGGCGCCGTCCTCCTTCTCCTCGTCCATCCGCAGCCGCTCGCGCTGGGGCGGCGTGGTCCGCCGGTTCAGCAGGATCACCTCGCGGGGGAGCACCTCGTCCAGGGCCACCGAATCCGACACCTCCTCCCCGATGAAATAGCTCTTGCCGGGGTCGTTCCCCTCCTTCTGGCCGATAAAGGCCACGGCAAAGGGGCTCTTCGGGGACAGGGCCACCGTGCCGATGAGCCGCAGGCTGAGCGTCGTCTCCGATATGTCGTCCGCCGGGGCCACCTCCTCCACCACCGGCGCCTCCTCGGGAACCGCCCCCGGATCCCACCGGCCCGCCTCGCCGAACAGCCCGCCGGTCACCACGCCGTCATAGAGTTCCCTGCCCGACACCCGGGCCAGGGTCGCGGCGGCGGCGGGGCCGTCTTCGTCCGGCGGCGCCAGCGCCTCGATGGAGGGCTTGGGACGGCTCATCTCATGGGCGACCAGGGCGGCGACCCCGAGAAACAGGGCCGTCAGCAGCAGGTCCACGCAGATGAATATCTGCCTGATGCGCAGTCCTCGAACCATGCATTCCTCGGCGGCCCGCCGCGCAGGGCGGCAGCCCTTTCGTACGCTTCACGCTCCCCGAACACGGCACACACTGCGTAACCGGCCAGACCCCGGGACGGCACACACCGCCCCCCGTCCGGAGGGAGAACGCCGCCATGAACGTAAATGGTTGACAATTCTCCGGGCGCCCACGGCAACACAAGATATAGTGTCTACTGTATGAGCGTGGGTAACCAGCGCTTTGACAACCACTTATGTTTCACCGGCCTGTTTACAAAAAAGGCCAAATATGTTATCTCGTAAACATTCCCGGCCCGAATCCAGCCATTACTCCTCACCGCCGCATCCTTGGCCGAGACGGCCTCAGCCCTAAGCTCACAATGCCCCTCACACTTCTCAGGACCGTGATTAGGTTGCTGCGCCATCTCCGTCGCTTGTCTGGCTTTTCAGGCACCGGGGACATGCTAACCGCAGACAGGCCACTGAGTCAAGCCACCAAGCAGCCTGTGACATTCAGAGGGGGGCCATGCTGCCGTCGGGGCAACCTTCGTCATGCTGGCCGCTGGGCCACCGGTGGGTGGCCTGGACTCCCACGGCAGTAGAGGTGGGCATGGCATCCCCTAATCCAAATGCCCCCCCCTGTCACGACCCCCGCCAGCGCCGCCGCGCCCCGTCTGCGGACTTCTTCTTGAAATTGGGGCCGCATTTGCTACGCTAACCACGCTTTATCGCCGAGATGCGTTCTGACAAGTCCTTAGCGCCTGCTGGATTGCTAAGAAATGGCCGACGGTGTTTACAGGGCAAACAGTCCTCCAGCCGAAAAAGCGCCACTCTTGCCGACATCGTCACCGGCTGTAGCCCGGCTGCGCACGGGCCTTGCCCGGCATCGTTTCCGTTGCTCTGCCTGCTTTTGCTTGAGCCCGACAGAACCACCGAAATGCGCCTAACGAACTGAGGCCAAGCGGAACCCTATGGCGACGTAGCGGGACGCCAAAGGCTCATAGTTCCGATTTGCCGAGCGGCAGTCCCAGTGGTCGTAGTTATAGAAGGCACCCCAGCCGCCGCCCCGGATGACTGGGTTCGAGCTCTTTGAAACTACCCACGCACTCCCGTCCGCCGGAGCCCCCGTGTAGTTGTAGTGCCACGAGTCCTCGCACCACTCCCACAGGTTCCCGCTCATGTCGTAGAGCCCAAAGCCATTCGGCATTAACCCGCCCACCGGCTTGCTGCCGAAGGGGGCATTGTTCCCGCAGTACCACATGTACTGACTGCGCACGCCGTCATCCTCGCAAGAGTCTCCCACCGCTAGGGAGTCCCCAAAGTAGAACCGCGTCTGTGTGCCCGAGCGGCAGGCATACTCCCACTCCGCCTCGCTCGGCAGCCGCATCGTCGCCGGCCCCTGTCCCGTCCTCGTGATGTGCGCGTTCAACGCCGTGATGAACGCCTGGGCGTCGTCCCACGAAACGTAATAGGCAGGATAATCGGAACCCACCCCATAGGTGGAGGAGGGTACCGTGCCCGGCCACGACCCCACCACCGCCAGCCACTGCTGCTGCGTCACCTCATACTTCCCCATGTAGAAGTCATACCCAATGTTCACCGTATGCACCGGCCCCTCATCGCTGTTCCGGCTCCGCTCCGTGTCCGGTGAGCCCATCTGGAAACTCCCCGCCGGTATCCGCACCAGCTCCAGCGGCACATTACCCGGAAGGAGGATCGTCACAGTGTCCCCGCCGGTGCCCACCGTGACGTTCTTGGAGACGGTGCCAACCATGCCGTCTCCGTCCCTCACCTGCACGCTGACGGTGTAGGTTCCCGTGGCGGCATAGGTGTGGCCAAACACGGGGCTTCCCTGCCATGCGCCAAACTGCGGCGTGGCCCCGAGTCCCCAGTCCACACGGTAGGAGAGGGCACCCGCAGATGATGCGGGCCACAAGGCTGTGCCTCTGTCCGCAGACGGGGACGCGTCAATGGTCACGCTGCCGCCACTGTTTCCCGTCACCGAGAAGTCGGCGGTCGGCGTGGAAAGCACCGTATTGTTAAGGTCATCTTTGATCCTGTCGAAGAGGTCGCCTTTCCCGGCAACCATGTCCAGATGGTCGAAGCCGGAGCAGAGTCTCGCATGGCCCTTGTTGGCCAAGGGCAGGCGCTCGGTGATCTGCGCCGTGTTCAGTTCCAGGGGGGTGACGAGCCTCAACTTCCCGAGGCCCCACCATTCGCGCTCCAGGGCATAGAGGGGCTCCTCGTCGTGCGCGTTCAAGTACAGGGCGCTCTGCAGGGGAACCATGCCGTCGTTTGCGGCGAAATGGGGGCCTTCGGCGTTCCGGCTTTCACAGCGCTGCATCATGGGAACAAGGACCCGAAGCCCCGCATGCTCCCAGAAGCTTTTGAAGACGGGGGAGGGGATGTACCCACCATAGAAAATGAACTTGTCCAGATGGGTGTTTGCGCCGGGGCCTTGGTTGAGGTCCCATAAAGTGGCCCCCGCCCGGCGCACCGGCAGATAGGCGTTTGGCAGGTTCACTGTGGGGTCCGTCACCCCGGAGTCGTTGGGCCAGCCTGCGTCGTTCGTGGTCAAGTAGTGTTCCAGGGTGAGAACCCCGTTCAACCATGCGTTGAACCAAAATGTGCGGTCGGGAATCCCGTTGCCGTGGGGCGCGGTGCCGTCGAAGTTGTCCCATGCCAGATCGGCATACCCCGGCAACCACCATTCCACACTCTTGAAGGCACCGACAAGCCGGACGACATCCAACAAGTCAAGGTCAGGATTGTTCAGGCGGAATTTGTTGAGGACATGGTATCCCCATTCCGGAACGGCCAGCGGGGAGCCGTGGTGGGGAGTGGCGAGCGTCAGGACGGCCATCACCTGGTCTGCCATGCCTGACTTCTCCACAAACGCGCGGGCAACCAGTCCGCCGCGACTGTGCGCCAGAATCACGAACTGCTGTTCCGCCCCCGGAAACCCCTTGGACTCCCGCGCAGTTTCCAGTTCCGCCACCAGTGTCCGGACATTGTTGGGGGTGATTTCGCCGGCCTCGCCATAGTCATAACCCGCAGGGGAGTAGGACGGGTGGAGATACATCCAGAGCTGGTAGGTGCTCATGTCTATGCCGCCGGAAACGCACCAATCAATGAAGTTGTCCCAGCGGGCGTAGCGGTTGTCGGGCGATTCCGCGCCGCCGACGGGCTGGGTTTCCTCGTGGCTGCCCACCCCGTGGATGAGCACAATGGGAATCCTGCCCGTGCCGGGGTTGGAGCCTGCATGGAAAGGCACCCGGTGAAGCCCGAACCCTGCGGCGGGAACAAAGGAGGTGTCCGCCCTCTTTACCGCCTTGTCCTCGTCGTAGTTGATGCCC
>JAPXRP010000091.1:0-17053 GCA_033813475.1 Candidatus Hydrogenedentota bacterium | reverse complement strand
CGCGGACCCCCGGGTCCGCGCCGCTTTTTTTTCGGCCTCCCGCGCAGGGTAATCGCACCAAAAATCCGTGGGCGCTTTCGGGTTGGGGTCCGTTCATTGCCTTTTGTCCGGCCTCTTCAACGCTGAAAGCGTTGCCGAATATAGCCCAGGCCAGGCCGCCGCCCGAAGGGCCAGGCCTGTCCTGGGTTGCCCGCGCAGAATCGTCATGCCCCAACGGGGCAGCCGAAATTGCGGCGGGGAGTGCCGCGCCGGCCTTGGGGAAACGCGCGGTCCCAGTCGTTTTTCGTGTGCCCCCGCGCGGGCAAGCCCACGCGAAGAAAGGCGGCAGCAAGCTACCGCACTCCAAGGCGCTGCGCGCTGTGCGGACCCGGGGCTGCGGTAATGGGCGGCGGCCTGCCTGGGTCCTATGCGGATGTCCGGTTGCGACAACAAAGACAAAGGTACAAATCCAAGGGGCATTTTGGTGCGATTGCCCTGGCGTCCGGCGTGACTCCGGACCCGCGCATGGGGTATAACATGCGACCATTCCCCCCGCGGACAACACCGGAGAAGGAGCGTCATGGGCCGGAACACCGTTCATTTCAAATGCCACCACTGCGACCACTGCTGCCGCGACGTCGTGTGCCTGCCCACGCCGTGGGACGTGCTCCGCATCGCCCTGACCACGGGGCAGGACCCCCATGACTTTCTGGAGTTCCTCACGCCGGACGAGATCACGGGCGTCGCCAAGAACGACCCCACCTGGCTGAAGGCGGGCGGGGAGAAGCACATGATGGCCCTGCGCCGCACGGCCAGGCGGGGATGCCACTTCCTGGACCGGAAGACGGGCTTCTGCGGCATCTACGACGCGCGCCCCATCCTCTGCCGGCTCTACCCCTTCAAGCTCCAGGAAACCCGCGACGGCGCCTTCCGCGGCTTCACGCTCCACAAGGACGTGGGCTGCCCCCGCCACCGCGACGGTGTCTACGACACCGGACCCCTCCACGACCTCTACCTCAACGACCGCATGCACCACGAGGACTACGACACGATGGTCGAGGCCTTCAACAGGAAGGACCGCCCCGGCCGGAAGCCGCAGGAGTTCCTGGACCTGTTTATCGAGGTCGTCGAGGAGGGGTAGGGCCGTCGGACCGATCGGACGGATTTGTCGGACCGGTCGGACAAGTCAGACCTGTCCGACCGGTCTGACTTGCCCCTCTCGCACCGCGTTCCCGCCTTGCCCTTTCCCCCCTCCGTCTCTATAATGGACGGTTCCGGCAGGTGTGCCGGAGGCCCCCCCTGGCGGGGCTGCGCCGCAATCCCGCGGCGGCCAACCGGAAAAGGAGGACGGAGCCATGCCCAAGAGCCTGTATATCAAGGACGACTTTCTGCTGACGAACGAGCCCGCCCGGCAGTTGTACCATGAGTTTGCCCGGGAACTGCCCATCATTGACTACCATTGCCACCTGCCCGCCGGGCTGATCGCCGAGGACCACCGCTTCGCCAACCTGGCGGAGGTTTGGCTGGCCGGGGACCACTACAAGTGGCGGCTCATGCGCGCCAACGGCATCCCGGAGCGTTATTGCACGGGCGACGCCCCGGATTTCGAGAAATACATGAAGTGGGCGGAGACCGTGCCCAAGTGCGTGCGCAATCCCGCCTATCACTGGACCCACATGGAGCTGAAGCGCCCCTTCGGCATTGCGGACCGCATCTTCGGCCCCGACACCGCCGAAAGCATCTGGGAGGAGTGCAACGAGAAGCTGGCGCGGCCGGAGTTTTCCGCGCGCGGCATCATGCGCCAGATGCGGGTGGCCCTGGTCTGCACCACGGACGACCCGGTGGACGACCTGGCGGCGCACCGCAAGATCGCGGCGGACCCGGATTTCGACATCCGGGTGCTGCCCACCTGGCGGCCCGACCGGGCCCTGGCCGTGGACGATCCGGCGGCCTTCACCGCCTGGCTCGCGAGACTGGAGGCGGCGGCGGGCATGGACTGCCCGACCTGGGAAAGCCTTCTGGAGGCCCTGCGCAGGCGCCAGAACTTCTTCCACGACTGCGGCTGCCGCATCGCCGACCACGGGCTGGAGGTGCCCTACGCGGCGGACTTCACGGCGGCGACGGTGGAGGCGGCCTACCGGGCCGCCCGTGACGGCAAAGCGCCGGACGCGGACGCGGCGCTCCAGTACAAGTCGGCCACCCTGCTGGAGCTGGGCCGCATGAACCATGCCAAGGGCTGGGCGCAGCAGCTCCACATCGGCCCCATCCGCAACCTGAACTCGCGGATGGCCGGGCTGCTCGGCGCGGACGCGGGTTACGACTCCGTGGGCGACACCCCCTTCGCGCGTCCCCTGGCGAAGTACCTCGACCGCCTCGAAAGCACCGGCCAGCTCACGCGGACGGTGCTGTACACCATCAACCCGGCCGCCAACCTGGTGCTGGCCACCATGACCGGCAATTTCCAGGACGGGTCGGTGCCCGGCAAGATGCAGTTCGGGAGCGGGTGGTGGTTCAACGACCAGATGGACGGCATGATCCGGCAGATGGAGATCCTGTCGCAGACGGGGCTGCTGAGCCGCTTTGTGGGGATGCTCACGGACAGCCGGAGCTTCCTGAGCTACACGCGGCATGAGTACTTCCGGCGCATCCTTTGCAACATGATCGGCTCGGACATCACCGCCGGCCTGCTGCCCATGGGCTACAAGACCTACGGTGCGCTGATCAAGGACATCTGCCACAACAACGCGAACGCGTATTTCGGGTTTGGGCTGCCGGAGCATTAACCGGAGGCAAGAAGAACGCGGAAGCGGCGTTGTGAAAGGCGGTCGCCCTCTCCTGGGCGTCGGCACTTGGGCCGGTGAGGGCCCTTGTTCGACTGTCGGGCCTTTTCGCCACGCCACTTCCGCGCAATGCCACCGGCGCGCGGGTTCCGCGGGTTCTGCGCCCTCTTTTCGGGCTCTCCGGCCCGTTTTATGTTCCCTGTGGGAACGTTGGCGCGCTCCGGAACACCGCCGCCTGTCCATTCCACCCGTGATCGGGGTCGCCGCCCCGGCTTTGCCCGTGGGTCAACGCCCGGACCGGGTCACCGCCTGCCGCCGCCGCGCCACAACCGGGCGTCTTCGCTCCGTTTCGCCCATCGCCTCACGCCGGATCCCGAGTCCGGCCCTGCGGCTCGTCAGGCCACCTGAATTGTACCATGCCTGCGCGGGAAAGCAAGTTGTCCCGGCGAAAATGCCGCGCCGCCGCCGGGCAGGGTGGACGGAGTGGACAAGGTGGACGCGGTGGACAGACTGGGGGGCTCTTGTCCGTGCGGGTCCGTGTGTGGGTCCGTGTTTGTCCGTGCCGCCGCAGTGGGCAGTGCTCAGACGGGGGGCACGTCGGCGGGGGGCATGTCCGTCTTGAGGTTTTGGGCGAGGGAGATCACGGCGAGGGCGTCCTCGTAGTCCTGGCTGTGGCTGAGCGCCTGGGCGGTGGCCACGAGCACGAGGTGCAGAATCTCCTCCGTGGCCAGGACGGCGGCGAGAATCCGCTCGGCGGCGTCGGCCGAGGGCCCCTGCATGCGCAGGAACTCCGGAAACTCCAGGGCGCGCGCGGCGGTCTGCCAGTCCACAATCCGCTCGCCGCCGGCCTCATGGAACCGGGTCATGGCGGCGTGGCCGGTCCACTTGCACCAGACCACCCGGGCGCCGAGGCGCGCGGCGGTGAGGTGGAAGAGGGCGGCCAGCAGGGCGGGCACGCCCTCGCCGGTGTCCAGGATGCGGCCGGCGTCGGCGTGCGCGGTTTCCGAGCGGTCGCCGGGCACGGGCCGCCAGCCCCGCTCATCGGCCAGCCAGGCGGCCAGGGCCGAGGGGGTCTGCCCCCGCCCCGCGTGGACGAAGTCCGCCGCCAGGGCGTCGAGGCGGTCGCCGAGGTCCAGCCGTGTCCGGGGCCAGCCCAGGAACTGGGTGAGGGACGCGAGGGCCCGCTCCAGGCGCGTTATGTCGTCCGGGGCGTCCCGCCAGCATTCCCACCGTTCCGGCAGGCGCTCGCGGACCGCCTCTCCCGTGAGCTCTCGCAGGAGCGCCCAGTCCCCGGGGGCGGGGGCGGCGGGCAGCAGGCGCAGCGCCTCCGGCAGGGCGCCGCCCAGGCCGCACAGCTCCCGCTTCACCGCGCCGCGCACCACGGGCGAGGCGTCGTCGAGCAGGCGGAGCAGGGCGGCCAGCTTGGCCGTCTGTCCGGCGTCGGGCTTGGTGCCGGGGGCGCTCTGGTTCAGGCTCACCATGGGGTGCGTCAACCCTTCCGAAACCCCGGTGTTGTGCGGGGTCCCGGGGGGATTATACAGCAATTGCCCGGGGGCGGGGCGTGCGGGGTCATCGCGCCCTTTGCGATCTTACCCGGCGGGGGAGCCGGTCATGCCGTGAAAGAAGAGGGCGCAGCAAGCGGCGCCCCTACGGCTCCGCGCTCTGGACGCTTGCGGAAGCCCCGGCTATTCCCCTGTAGGGGCGCTGCTTGCCGCGCCCTGAGCGCACACGAAGGCCCCCGCCTGTCCGGCGGCCCGTCTCAGACGCGCTCGACGTAGGCGCCGGTGCGGGTGTCCACCTTGATGGTGTCGCCCTCATTGATGAAGAGGGGCACCTGGACGACGGCGCCGGTCTCGAGGGTGGCGGGCTTGGTGGCGCCGGAGGAGCGGTCGCCCTGCACGCCGGGGTCGGAGCGGGTGATGGTGAGCACCACATGGGAGGGAACCTTCACCGAGATGACCTTCTCGCGGTGAAACATCAGCGTGGCGTTGGTGTTTTCCTTCATCCACTTGGCGATGTCGCCCACGACGCCGGGGTTGACCGCCAACTGCTCGAAGGTGTCGTTGTCCATGAAGTGGAACAGGTCGCCGTCGTTGTAGAGGAACTGCCAGGGCTGCTCCTCGAGGCGGGCCTCCTCGAACTTCTCGCCGGAGCGGAAGGTGCGCTCGAGCACGCGCCCCGTCAGGACGTTTTTGAACCGGGTGCGGACGAAGGCGCCGCCCTTGCCGGGCTTGACGTGCTGAAACTCGACGATTTCCATGAGGTCGTTGTCCATTTCGACGACCAGTCCGTTTCTGAAGTCGGCTGTTGAGATCATGGGCGGATTACCTGTAGCTCCTTGGGCAGTTTGTTCAACACGTCGCACCCCTGCGGGGTGACGACCACGAGGTCCTCAATGCGCACGCCGCCCCGGCCGGGCAGATAGATGCCGGGCTCGACCGTCACGGCCATGCCGGGGGCGAGCACAGTGGTCGAATGCTGGTTCAGCCGGGGAAATTCATGGATTTCGAGGCCGACGCCGTGCCCGGTGCCGTGCCCGAACCGGGCGCCGTGTCCGGCCCGCTCGATGACGTCCCGGCAGGCCCGGTCCACCGCGGCGGCGCCCGCGCCGGGCCGCACGGCGGCCAGTCCGGCCAGTTGCGCCTCCAGCACGCAGGCGTAAATGTCCTCGAACCACGCGCCGGGAATACTACCGAAAACGGCGGTGCGTGTCAAGTCGGAGCAGTATCCGTCCACCACGCAGCCGCAGTCCACCAGCACGATGTCGCCCCGTTTCAGGGGGGTGTCGCCGGGTTTCCCGTGGGGCAGCGAGCTGTGCGCGCCGAAGAGGACCGTGGTGTCGAAGGAGGCCTTCTGCGCGCCGCGTTTGCGGAACTCATGCTCCAGCATCGCGGCGACGGCCCGCTCGGTGTCGCCCTTTTTCAGCCGCCGGAGGACGGCGGACAGGGCGGCCTCGGCGATGTCGGTGGCCCGGCGCATCCGGGCTGCCTCGTCGGCGTCCTTGACGGCGCGCAGGGGGTCGGTGAGCCCCGGGGCGGCGCGGAGCCGCCCGCCGGTGAAGGCGGCGCGCAGGCGCCCGTGGGTGGCGACGCTGATCCGGTCCGGCTCGAAAAGCGCCAGCGCGCAGCCGGCCTCCGCGAGGGCGGCGCCGGCGGCGGTCTCCAGGTCGCCGGCGACCTCGCGCACGCGGCATTCCCTCGCCTGGGCCTTTGCCTGCTCGGTGTAGCGGAAGTCGCAGAGGAGCGCGGCGGAGCGCGGCGCCACGACCACGGCGGAGGCGCTCCCGTGGAAGCCCGTGAGGTATTCGTTCACCGGCGGGTCCAGGCTGACAAAGCTGTCGGCGCGGTGGCGGGCGATGAGGCCGCGCAGGGCGGCGATGCGGTGTTTCATGGCGTCTCCCGGTGGGTGTTGCGGCGTCAGGACAGGCCGTGGGACCAGCGCCGCCGCTCCAGCTCCAGGGTGTCGGCGCGGACCTTCTCCGCCCGCGCCTCGTTCTCGGCGGCCTCGGCCTCGCGGCCGGCGGCGCGCAGGAGCGCGGCGGACTCGCGCAGCGCCCAGGCGTAGTCGTGCCCGTACAGGGGGATGATCGGGCTCAGGCGGCGGGCCCTCCCGTGCTCTGCGAGCACCTCCAGCACCGTCTCCAGCCGCGGGGTGGCGTCGTCGTTCATGGCGAGGTAGAAGAGCGCCTCCGCGCGGGCGCGGGCCATTTCGGCGCTGTGGGGGGCCAGTTCCACGACGCGGTCCGCCCAGTGCCGGTAGCGCGCCAGCCACTCCGGACGCTGGGGAAGCCAGGCCTCGCCCAGGTGCGGGGTCCGCACGACGAGACCAAGGCACCGGAGCAGGTGATAGGCCAGGCGCTGGTTATGGGGCCAGCGCGCGGCCTCCGCCTCCATCCAGGAAATTTGCGCCAGCATCCCCGTCAGTCCGCAGGCGCGCGCCTTGAAATACCGGTCCACCAGCAGCACCGCGTCCAGGCCGGGCACCTGGTCCGGCGGCAGCCGCCGGTAGGAGCCCTGCACCCCGGGCACGGGCCCGTACAAGTCCCCCGTCTCCGCCCACGCCCGGATGTCGGGGTTCAGGGTCAGGGCGTCCACCATCCGTATCTGCACGGGCTTCTTGTTGTGGGGCTTTCCCGTGATGATGGCGTCTATCACCCCGCCGAGCTCCGTCAGGCAGCGCCCCGCCGTCTGGTAGATGCGCATCAGCTCCCGGTCGTCGCCCACGTTCACGAAGCCCATGCGCCCCAGGCTCAGCTCCTGCAGGTAGATGCGCGACGCGACCCCCAGCGCCCCCGCCATGACCACCAGCAGGCAGACGGCCACAGCCCGGCGGACCCCGGCCGGAAGGGAAAAGGCGCCCGCCGCGCCGGGACCGGCGAAGAGCATCCCGGCCACCACGAAGAAGGGCATGGCCAGGGAGGGGTTGGAGAAATGGATGTCAATGCCGGCGTGGAGGCAGAAAGCCGCCGCCGCCGCCAGAAGGCCGAGGGCCAGCCCCCGCTCCGCCGCGTCCGGCGCACGGACCGCCCGCCGCACGGCGCACACGGCCAGCACGGCCATGAAGGCGAGAAAAAGCAGCCCCCCTGCGACACCCGTCTCGACGAAGGGCTGGAGGAAGGCGTTGTGCGCCTCGCGCACATCGCCCGCCCCGAGATACTGGTACTGTGGGTAGGCGACATGGAAGTTGCCCAGCCCCACGCCAGCGACCGGGTTGGCCGCGATGATCCGCGCCGCCACGTTCCAGTAGGTGAGCCGGATCTTGAAGGACGAGGTGTCCCTCAAATCCTCCACCCCCAGCGAAACCCCCTGCTGCACGATGGAGGAGGACGCCGGCGCCGCCGCCTCCTGGGCCTGGATCCCCGGCCCCGCGAGCAGCCAGGCCGCCCCGCACACCGCCACCGCCCCCGCCGCCGCCCGCGCGGCCCGGCGCACCCCCGGGCGAAGCTCGCGGCGTTGCGCGAAAATCAGCGCGGCGGCGGCGAGCCCCGCGGCGGCCAGGGCGGCCATCGCCCCGCGGGTGTAGGTCATCCAGAGGGCGGTCAGCGAGACGGCCAGCAGCGCGGGCAGCGCCCACAGGGCGGCCCGCCGCAGGGCGTGAAAGAGGCCGCCGCGCAGCGCCGCGCGGTGGAGGAGCACGGCCGGTCCGGCTCCCGCCAGGGCCGCCCACACGGCGAGGGCGGGCAGGGTCGCGTGCCACGCGGGGTTGCCGGGGTTGACAAAGGCGGCGCGGAAGTGGAGCGTGAACAGCACAAGCCCCGCCACGCAGGCCCAGGCCGACAGGGCCGCGGCCAGGGCGCCCCACCGGCCCGCGCCGGGCCCGGCGGGCTCGCGCCGGCGGCGCCACGCGTCCGCCCACCCGGAGGCCATCAGGGGGATGCCGAGCAGCAGGAAGCCCGCCAGGCTGTTGGGGAAGAGCAGGGTGCCGAAGGCGCGGCTCCGGTTGAGGCGGCGGGCGAGCTCCGGCGTGATGGTGTCGGTGTTGAAGTACTGCCGGAGCACCTCGGGGTCCTGCACGGCCTTGCGCGCCTCGGGCAGGAGGTAGTGGAAATGCAGGATGGCGTACCACGCCTCCAGGAAGACCGCCGCGATCAGCGCGCCGACCACCAGCCGCCGCGCGGCGGGGCTTCCCGCGCAGTTCGCCGACAGCAGAAAGAGCAGCAGGTAGCCCAGCCAGAGCAGGAGCTGGCGCGTCGTGTTGTCGGTCTGCCAGGTGGTCAGCAGCCCCAGGGCCGCCACGGCGACAAAGCCCGCCAGCGGGGCGGCGCCCGCGCCCCCGCGCCAGGGGCCGCCGCGCGCGGCGGCGCGCACCAGCCAGAAGGCGGCCACGACGAGGATGCCCGCGACAAAATACAGGTTGGCCACGGGGTAGGTGTAGCCGTCAATCCAGGGGCGGAACAGGAGCAGCAGGGCGAGGCCCGCCGAGGGGTGGACGATGCCCGCCATGACCACGGCGCCGAGCCCCCAGACCACCGCGGCGAGGCCAAAGTCCCCCGGCGGGATCATCTGCGGGTTGTAGACGCCGATGAGTTCGGCCAGCATGGTTTTTACGGGGCCGAGCAGGCTGAAGGAGGCCGCCACAAACAGCATGAGGCCCAGGGAGGCCACGCACCCCGCCATCACCGCCGCCGTGTGGGGCGCCGCGAAGTCCTCCGGCCAGTCCGCCCGCCAGTCCCGCGCCGCTGGGGAAGTCTTCGCCGCGCCCGGCGCGGAGGCCGTCTTCTGGGTCATAGGTCCCTCCTCCCGTTGTCCCCCGCCTTCATCAGCAGCACGATCAGCATGAAGACCCCCGCGGACTGCGCGAGGATGATGAGGGTGCCGTGGGTGTCCAGACGGGGCAGCAGCGCGCCGCCCAGCCCGACCACGGCGGCCACAAAATAGATGAACCACACGGCGGAGGACTTGCTCATGCCCGCCTTCACCAGCCGGTGCGAGAAGTGCCGCTTGTCGCCGAGGAAAATCGAGTCGCCGCAGCGCAGGCGGATCCAGACCACGCTGAAGGTGTCGAACAGCGGCACGCTCAGCGCCAGCAGCGGCGCGGCCACGGCCACCCGCGACCCCGCGCCCTCGATGTGGAAGGTGCCCACCACGGAGATGGTCGCCAGGAAGTACCCGTTGAACATGGCGCCGCAGTCGCCCATGAAGATGCGGGCGGGCGGCAGGTTGTGCCAGAGGAACCCGCCCACGGCGCCCATGAACACCACCAGGAGGATGCGGGCCATGTGCTCGTCCGCAAAGGGCTGGATGCACAGGTAGAACGTGGCCGCGGAGATCACCGCCACCCCCCCGCTCAGGCCGTCCATGTTGTCCAGCAGGTTCATGCTGTTGATCACCAGCACGACCCAGAACAGCGTCACGGCGGAGGAGGAGAAGGGGTCGGTGAGGCAGAACAGCTCGATCCGCATGCCCGACCCCACGAGGACCAGCCCCACCGCGATCTGGCCCAGCAGCTTCATCTTCGGCGAGAGCACATGCAGGTCGTCTATGACCCCCAGGGCGAAAATCATCACCCCGCCCGTGAGGATGCCCGCCATCTTCCAGCCGCCGTCCTCGCCGAGGAAGCCGAGCAGCTCGCGCTCCACATAGCCCCGCCCGAAGCGGTGCGACAGGTACACCGCCGCCAGGTGCCCCAGCACGACCAGGTAGAAGGTCAGCACGATGGCCGCGCCGCCCATCAGCGGCATCGGCTCCACATGGATCTTGCGGCCCGCCGGATGGTCCAGCAGGTCCCAGCGCAGGGCCAGCCGCCGCGCCACCGCCGTCAGCGCCAGCGACAGCGCCAGCGACAGCGCCAGGAAATAGCCGTGCAGCAGGTATTCGTTCACCGTCACGTGCGGATGCTCTCCAGGGCGCGCAGGTACTCCTCGTACTCCGCGCGCGCCACGTTGCGCGCGTCAAACTCGCGGCGGACCCGTTCCCGCGCGAAGGCGCCCAGCGCCTCCCGCCGCGCGGGGTCCGCCAGCAGGGCGTTCACCGCCTCCGCCAGCGCCGCCGGGTCGCGGGGGGGCACGTTCACGCCCGTTTCCCCGTCGAGGTTCGCATACTCTACACCCGTTCCCAGTTTGGTGGCCACCACGGGCCGCCCGCAGGCGTGCGCCTCCAGGATGGAAATGCCGAAGGCCTCGCTGCGCTCCACCGAGGGAAACGCGAACACGGCGCACGCGTGCAGGTGCGCCACCAGGTCGTCATGGTCCAGCGGCCCGGGAAACACGGCGTCCACCCCCAGCCGCGCCGCCTGCGCCCGCGCCGCCTCGCGCTCCGGCCCGTCCCCCGCAATCACCACCCGCGCGCGGATGCTTTTCGCCGCCTCCACCAGCACGGGCAGGCCCTTGTAATACCGGTGCCTGCCCGAGAACAGCACGAAGTCGCCGCCGTGTTCCGCGCGCAGCGCCGCCACCCGCGCCGGGTCCGGCGCGTCAAACTCCTCCGGCAGGATCCCCAGCGGCACCACCCGGCACCGCTCCGGAATCTCCCGCAGGACCGGCGACGTCTCCAGATACCGCTGCGACGTCGGCAGCACCACCGCCGCCCGCCGCAGAAACCGCATCAGCGCGGGGCGGTAAAAGCGCATCGCCGACGCCTGCCGCACCACGTCGCTGTGGTACCGCGCCACGATGACCCCGCGCGGCGGCGCGATGAGGCACGACAGCTCCGCCGTCGGGTTCGGCACATGCACCACCACCACGTCCGCGCCGCTCCGGTGGATGCGCCACGGAAAACCCGGCGCCGCCGGCGCGCCCTGCACCCGGCCCCACTCCCCCGCCTCCGTCACCCGCGTGCCGTCGCGGTCCACCACCCGCGTGCGCGGCCCCCCGCTGCACGTCAGCGCCTCCACCTCCGCCCACGCGCGCTGAAAACGGCACATGAGCGCCATGTGCCGTTCAATGCCCCCGCGCACCGGCGGGTCGAAATCCTTGTAAACGTGGAGAATCTTCACCTGTTCCGTCCGGCCCGCGGCCCCCGCGCTGGCCGGACCAGTGTCGCAGAACCGCCCCCGCCATGGCAAGACGCCCACGGACGGGGTGGACGGGGTGGACGATGTGGACAACATGGACAGAACGGCCCGGAGCGCGCGCCCCCTGGGACCGCCAGGCTTCCCCCTGTCCCCTTAAAGCGAGACGAGACGCCCCGCGCAGACATTACGCCCCGGCCGCCGCAACGCCACGCCGCCAAATCCCCGCGATTCCCGCCGTGCTATACTGGCCCCCGTGAAAGGCGCGCGCCCGCGCGCCGGCACCAGACCCCGCCCGGGCGAGTGGTGGAACTGGCATACACGACGGACTTAAAAGAAGTACGCATGCCCGTGGCACGTCCAGGCAGGGCCAGTACATCTCCCTGTAATTCAAGGAGATATGGATGATTGAATCCCCCGGCATCGTGGCACCCACACGCTCCTCCGGTCCCCTGCCGCTCCGCCTTGCGCGCATTCAGTAAACCGTCGGTTTCCGTGCAGAGGTATCCGTCCCCTCTCCATTTGTCAGGGGCTCAGCAAGAACATATGGCGTTTACGGGGCGTGGACTTCCTGAAAAAACAACCCTATGGCTGAAGAAGCTGGAGTATCTCGTTGAGGTCGTCTCGTATCCGGCGGTAGAACTCTGTTGCTACTTCTTTGTTCTCTTCAAGCCTTGCTATGTGCACCCTCCCTTCGGCCTGTGCTGCGGCTACCAAACGAGCTGCTACCGGAGGTGGTAGCACCTCCTCCAGGATATGCAGGGTTCGTTCCCAAGAGTGATCTAATATGCGCTCAATTTGAGTATCAAAATGGGCGTTAAGCTCACTAACTTTGCCTTCCGCCTCGTCACGAAGCGGAGTCAATTGTCGCGCGGCCTCGGCCTTTTGGATTACCGGTAAGCGTTCTAACAGTTCTCGAGTAGATTCATCTAACACGACTGCCCTCCTTTCGCTGTGATATTTATCTTTTGCATGCTTAGAAGAGAAGCATCAATACTTGACAGCTCTAAAACGTGGTGCACCACTGGCCGATATATTCAGACTGAATACGGGCACCTGGGGGAGTGCCCGTATTCAGAGCGAGTTCTGACCAACGGGGCCTGCAAGCCCCACAAGGTCCTAGAACGATTGACTTTTCCCGTACTCCGAACAGCACCGGCCACCAACAGAGTCCATCGTGCAGGACTGAACCTGCGGCTTTGTGTAGATCTTCTTCATGTGTTTCACCTCCTTTCATAACGAACGAGTTGAGCCAAATTATAAGCAAGCGCACGCTTGCTTGAGAATGGGCGCGCTGTGAATTCATCCGCCAATGTAAATTAATGGTGTTTGAAAGAACGTCATTTCCGAATATTGTAGCTGACGCAGTGCACAACATCATATGAAACACGCTTTATCAAGCATCCTACTGCTATCCAGCCGATGCCTATGGGAGAACTTGGGGGAACTCTGGATAGTAGTTTTAAGGTGGTGTACTAAAAACATGGAGGCATTTCTGTACCCCATTAAGGAATAGTTGCGCACACAACGCTGCCTTATTGCCTTAATCATTTACAGCCTTTCAACAGCATATGATTAAACCATCCCAATTCACATGTATGCTGGTCAACACAATCAAGACGCCCTGTTTCGGTATAGTGGCTCGCCGGACAAGGCTTACATATCCATTGAGCTTCGCATCGTGAGCACTCGTCGTAATCAGATATGCTGATGTTCCGCCAGTGTTCAAGTTGTTTAGACTCATTCCAAATTGACTGTAAACTGGAATCAAAAACGTTTCCCACTTTGTAGCGAAGTGTGTTGCATGGGTAGACATCACCATTGGATGCAATACATATGTTGCGGAACCCTGCTTGACAGAGCTTCGATGGGTTCCACTTTGGTTTATGTTTACGTCCCCGGACCGCAGAGATCAGCCCATTATACCGTTCGTCCTGCATGAGAGATTTAACGTAATCAATATCAGAGCATCGCAACTGCTCCGTAGACCGGTCCTTGTTCCAACTAGGAATGATCCGAAATGCAAACTGCACATCTAGCCCCTCCCTCTTACACCAGTCGTAAAGTGCTGGAACTGAGCGATAATTGAGCGTGGTTACAGAGCATGCTATTCTGGCAATTACACCGACATCAACGAGATTGCGTATCCCGCTGATCGTACGCCGAAAGCTGCCCGGCACTCCCGTCACTGCATCATGCACAGTTTCGTCGTTCGAATAGAGTGATATCTGGACAGATCTGGGAAGAACAGATGCAATCGATTTTGCCATTGTTTTGTTGATTAGTGTCCCGTTGGACAGAATTCCAATAACAAACCCGTAGTCTGATAACGAGCGCATGAAATGAGTGATGTCTGGATGTGCAAGGCACTCGCCACCAGTAATCTCTATATTGATTGCTCCCATGGCGCTAAGCTGCTTTGCTACACTATCAAACGCTCCGGGATTCCACATGCTTTTTGTTACTGGCGGACAATAGCAATGCACACAGGAGAGATTACATTGCTGTGTGATCTCCCAAGTGGCCGAGTATAGTATTTTGCTATCCGCCATCCGATCGTATGCGGTACTTTCTAGGTCGGTATCCACCCACGCTAATTCATGGTCAGTATTTGTTTGGCATCTATTCCTATCGCCTTGGTGGGACTGCAGCAAGCCTCGCAGCTCCAGCGTAGCTATAAAATCTGTTATGTCATTTGTGATACTGTGTATTGAGCGGTCGTCGAGAGCGAAATCATACTCACATGCAATGCGTTCAACGATTTGTTCCACTGTTTTTCCTTGTTGAAGGTGCTGCCAAATGTCACTCGAAACTCCCTCGAACATGTGGAACTGTTTGTATTGCAGATCATAAACAACCGACAAGCCTATCTGAGGGTAGTTGCGACATGCCAGATGCGCCCGTATTTCCATGGTCATGTGGTTGCCCTTTCATCAACCACCCCAGACTATCACAGAGAGCCGCCTTTGTCAAGAGGAATCTTATGAATGCTCTTTCTGTCATGCCTAACGTATGTCTTGCCAGTATGTTACGGCGGTATTTGATCTTTACGGTGGATGGTTGTTCTCGGGGAGAAGCTGTCAAGAAAGACCAGACAGCTAGTCAATGAAACCAACCCACAACAGCCGGAGACCCGAGAAAATTGAAAGGAGTAGACAACTAGGACAAAACAACTATCTGGTGAGCCACAGGGGCAGAGGTAGGGAAGGGTATCCGTGTCCTCAGGGATTCACTAAACTGTCAACAAATGACTCCAGGGATTCTATCATCGCACAACATGATATACTGCTCCGAGCAGTGGGTATATCACAGTCGGGCGTGGATCCCTGCCCGGGCGAGTGGTGGAACTGGCATACACGGTAGACTTAAAATCTGCTGGCCGTAAGGCCATGAGGGTTCGAGCCCCTCCTCGCCCACCACCCTTTTTCCCTCAGAAGCGGCCCCTTCTGCCGTCTCTTATCAGGGCTTGCCAGCCCCTGCCTACCGCACCTTCTTCCCCCCCTGTGCGACTGCCATGCTCTGGCGCTTTTTCCCTCCTCCGACAGGGCTTCCCATGCCCTCACACCACCCGTATCTAAGGGCTTGGAAACCTCATATAAATCCTTTAGTGAATGGCTATCCACTACTGGAGGACCCGCTATGAAGGAGTTTCGATCTGTCGGAGACCTGGACATGCTGACGCTGCCCGGCAATGTTTCAGGCGTCATTCTGGAATCGCTGACGACGCTCATGGAGGCCTACGCGGAGCACGGGGAAACCTACTGTCCGGAGGAGGACGGATGGACTGTGCTCATCGAGCCCGGGGACACGGAGGAAGACCTGCGCGCCGCCCTGGGCGGGCACACGCTGCTGGACGCACCCTTTGAATCCTGCTGGGAAAAAGACGGGTGTCTCCTGGGCGTGATCCTCTTCAACAACCAGTTTGGCATCACCGTCGTGGTGCCGGACGCACCAGAGCTTCCGCAGGCTGTGCGACGGCGGATGCTGGAGCACCACTAGGAGAAAGGAGACAACCCATGAAGCGCACGCGGAAGGGCAAAGGCCCGGAGAGTGAGTACGGGCAGCACTATTCGGAGGAGGCCTTCTGGCGGAAGCTGGGAGACATGCCCCGCACCGCCGGACTGGCCGTTGTGGAGCGGGCCGTGACGCTCTATGTCATCCTGACGGACCGCGCGACCCCCGCATGGGTCCGTCTGCTGGTGATCGGGGCGCTGGGCTATTTCATCTGGCCTTTGGACGCGGTTCCCGATGTCATCCCCGCCGTGGGGCTGGCCGATGACGCGTCCGTGCTGCTGCTGGCCCTCCTCCAGCTGGGCCAGTATGTCACCCCGTCCATTGAAACCCGTGTCCAGGCCCTTCTTCCCGAGGGTCTGGGCACCCAACCCAAACCAAGGAAAGGAAAGAGCCATGGGAAAACCGAAGAAGCCGGTGAAGGAGACGCCGGAGAATCCTGACGTTGTGATTGTGAAGACCGCCACCGCCCCCAAGCTGTCGCCGCGCGGCGAGGGAGGCATCATCTACCAGGTCGGCCGCGTCGGCGAGGGGGTGTACATCCGCATCGAGAAGAACGAGGGCGGGGGCTCCCACTCCAAGGAGTTTGTCCCCGTCGCCTCGCTCAAGACCGCCGTCACCCCGTCCATGAAGCGGGGGGAGCCCTTCCGGTCTGACGCCTTCAGCGGGGCCTTTGTCGGGCGCTCCCAGTGCAACAGCGGCTTCCTTATCGCCGCCCTGCGGGCCGAGGGGCTGCTGTCGGTGGACGCTGAGCACCGGGGGATGAGCACGCTGACCGGCGATCTCTTTTCCTGGGAGTTGCAGATGCGCACGGCCGCGCCGCTCCTGGAGAATGGCCGGCCGGTGACGGTGAAGCTGCATCCCGAGCCGAAAGAGACCCCGCCTCCCCGTCCCAAGCGGGTCAAGGAAAAGGAGACTCCCGACGGGGAAGCGCCGGAGGACGGCGACGACACGGGCGAAGAGTCCCCGGAAGAATCCCCTGACACCCCTCCGCAGAAGGGGCGGCGTGGCCGGTCTCCCAAGACGGAGCCTGTGCAGACTCCGGAGGAGAATCCCTCCGAAACCTGACCGGCGACGGAACACAGGGAACACAGAACCCCGCACCCGATGCGGGGTCTTTCATTTGGGGCCGGGCGTTCCTCCATGGGCGTCCGGCCTTTCCCTTTTCTCTCTGAAACCATGCGCCGCCCGAGCGTGCGCTATCTAGACCCTCCCCCTGAGTGGTCTAGATGTCTTTCTTTTTTCACAAAGCTTTGTAGAGCCCCGTCCAGGAAGGTGGGGCAATGAAAGGAATGTCTCATGGAAGATCAAGACCCATATATCCAGGAAGTCCGCTTTGACCTGGGACCCGTCGTGAGCACCCCCGGTGCGCTCAGAGCCATGGAAAAATGCGGGGTCACACCCCTGGAGTACCTGACCCGTCACGCCGGGGGAGACTGGGGAGACCTCTGCGAGGAGGACAAGCGGGCAAACATCGCCTCCCTGAAAACCGGGGCAAGACTGATGAGCGCCTACCACCTGCCGGACGGCACCAAGCTGTGGATCATCACAGATGCTGAAATTGACGATGCGCACCACCGTCAGGCCACCACCTTCCTGCTTCCGGAGGAATACTGACCCGGTGCGGCAGTGCGGCAGGTGACGGCCCTTGGCGGCCAGAGGGGATGTATACCGGACGCAACATGGGCTGATAAGGACAAAAAAGCGCCCCTAGCAGCCTGTGGCAAAAGGCGGGCTTGCAGTAGTGTTTGTTATTGACATATAGCTGTCGGTATGGTATGCTTCCCGTGAGGCCAACCGGGAGATGTCAGGCATGGCGATGGGACGCGCGCGCA
>JAPXRP010000090.1:0-17234 GCA_033813475.1 Candidatus Hydrogenedentota bacterium | reverse complement strand
CCGACTGCTGGATGCGCGCCCCGTGGATCGAGCCGCCCTACTGCACCTGCTGCGGGAAGCCCCACCCCGGCATGATCGCCCTGGGCAACGCGCCGGAGCATTTCCCCTGCGCCGACTGCCGGGAGACAAAGCATCCCCGGGTGGACAGGGTGTTCGCCCCCGCTGTCTACGATGACGTGGTGAAGACGGCGGTGAAGATGTTCAAGTTTGGCGGGCGGCGGCAGCTGGCCCGCCCGATGGGGGAGGCGCTGCGCGACATGGTGCGGGAGCGCATGGATCCAGAACTTTACGAACTCATCATTCCCGTGCCCCTGCATCCCGTGCGGCTGCGCCAAAGAGGATTTAACCAGTCCCTGCTGCTCGCGCAGGAGGTGTTGCCGGAGTTTCCGGGGGCGGCGCTGGACAGTTCCCTCATCCGCGTGCGCCCCACGCGCGCCCAAAGCCGCCTCAAGCCCAAGGAGCGCGCCGAAAACGTGCGCGGGGCCTTCGCCGTCACCGGCGACACGGTCAAGAAGAAGACCGTCCTGCTGGTGGACGACGTGGTGACCACCCGGGAGACCGTCACCGAATGCGCCCGCGTGCTCCGCCGGGCCGGCGCCGCCCGGGTGGACGTCCTCGCCTTCGCCCTCGCCGTGCCGCGCACGCGGTGGTGAAGACACGCCCTTTTTCCCGTCTGTTGTCATATAATCCACACATGATTTTCTTTGCCCGAAACTCTGGCGTGCTGGCCTTTCTCGGAGTATGCACCTTCTTGCTGTTTTCGTCAGCGCCCCCCGCGCGGGCGCAGGCGCCCGTTGCCCCCGCGTCGCTTTGGGGCCAGGCGTCGCTGTACCGCGACGAGTGGGGGGTGCCGCATGTGTTTGCGGAGACGCCGCTGGCGCTGGGGTTTGCCTTCGGCTATGCGCAGGCGGAGGACCATCTGGAGCCGATGCTGCTGGCGTACCGCATGGCGAACGGGCGGCTCGCGGCGGTGCTCGGTCCCGCCTACGCCCCGTCCGACGAGTTCTCGCTCCGGATGGGGCATGCCCGCATCGCCGAGGCGGCCTGGCCAACGGCCGATCCCGTCACCCGCGACCTGTGCGAGGGTTTTGCCCTGGGCGTGAACGCCTTTCTGGTGGACCGCCCCGACAAGGCGCCCGCCTGGGCGGACGGGGTGCAGCCGAGGGACATCCTCGCGCTCTGGCACGCCTTTCTCATGAGCTTCGCGCCGCTGGACCTCCCCGGGGTCTACCGGAACGCCCCCGCCATGGAGACGGGGAACTGCTGGGCCCTCGCCCCGTCCCGCACGGAGGAGAACAAGACCATCCTCGTCCTCAACCCGCACCACTATTATGAGGGGCCTTTTCAGTGGTTTGAGGCCCATCTGGTGCTGGACGACCTGAATGTTTACGGCGCGGCCCTGCGCGGGATTCCCGCCGTGGTGCAGGGGTTCAATGCCTCCCTGGGCTGGGGGCTGACCCCGAACTTCCCCGATTTCGCCGACGTGTATGACGAGCAGGCGGCGACGGGCGGCGATCCGGCAAACCCGCGCGACCCCCGCGTTGCCGAGGAGATGCCGGTGTCGCCGGAGGCGGTGATGCTGCTGGAGTACATGGCGGCGGCCCAGCCGTACTATGTGCGCACGGAGAGCGGGCTGGAGGAACGCTATGTGCCCGCGGCGGCGAGCCCGCGCGGCCCGATCCTGGAGGGGGCGCAGGGCGGGCTCTTCTCCTGGCGGATCGGCGGCTACGGACTGACGGGCGGCATCCGCCAGCTCGTGGAGATGGGGCGCGCGCGGAACACCGCGCAGTTTCAGGCGGCCCTGGGCATGGCCCAGCTTCCCTGTTTCCATGTGCTGTGCGCGGACCGGGAGGGGAGCCTGTTCTACCTCTACAACGCCCTGACCGGGCTGCGCAAGGAGATTCCCCCCGAGGTGCAGGCGCAGATGGGGGTTGGGCGGCTGGTATACGACCGCCCGCTTCCCATGGGCGTTGACCTGCTCGGCTGGGGCGAACTGGTGGCCCCGGACGCCCTGCCGTCCATCCTCAATCCCCCGTCGGGCTGGATTCAGGCATCGGGCGGCCCGCCCTGGCTCGCCACGGCGGATCCGCCCTTTGGCCCGCAGAACTGGCCCGCCTGGCTGGCCCGCGACCCCGATGCCTACCGGGGGCGCCGCGTGCGGCAGTTGCTCGGCACCGGCACCCGGTCGTTCCGGGACAACCAGTCCATGCTCTACGACACGGTGGTGCCCGCCGCCATGGATGCCGTGCCCCTGCTGCTCACGCTGGCGGAGAAGCGCCCCGACCTGGTGCAGTCGGCCCATCCCGACATGGCCGTCGGCCTGGACCTGCTGCGCGGGTGGAACTTCACGGCGGACGCCGCCTCCGCCGGGATGACCTTCTACCATGTGTGGTGGGCCATGCTCCGGGGCCGGGCCGGCGCCGTGGGTGCGGGGGACGCCGCGCTCTATGCCTGGATTGGCTCCGGCGTCCCGGAGGCCCAGGATGCCATGATCCGCGCGGCGGGGGACGCCGCACGCGTCCTGCAGAACGAGTTTCAGACCCTTTCGATCCCCTGGGGCGACGTGCACGCATTGCGGCGCGGCGCCCGCGAGGCCGCAGTCGCCGGGGCCGCCACGGGCGAGCCGGTCTTCCTCCTGTCCGACAGCGCCTATGAGGACGGCAAATGGCAGGCCACCTACGGAACCGGGCTTGCCCTCGCGGTGCAGTTTGGGGAAACGCCGGAGGCGGTGAGCGTGTCTCCCTTCGGAAGCTCCGAGGACCCCGCCTCCCCGCACTATGCGGACCAGATGGACCTGCTGCTGGAGCGGCGCTTCAAGCCGGTCCGCTACGCCACTGAAAGTGTGCTGCGCTACGCCGAGTCCGCCACCGGCCTCCGCGTGTCGCTGTTGCCGCCGGGGCTCACGGGTTCGCTGACTCTTGCGGGGGCCACGCCCATCCGCGCGCGCGCCGCCGTGCGCGCCGAAGCCCCCGCGGCGCTGCCGGAAGGCAAGGCCGCGTTCTCGCTCTATGTCCTGCCCGAGCGCGTGCCCGCGGGCGTTCCCACCACCGTGGACATTGTGATGCAGCTTGCGCCGGAAATGTGCCCCGACGCCTTTCTGAACAGGCTTTCGCTGTTCGCCCTGGAGGAGGGCATGGACTGGTACCCGCTTCCCGCGCAGGAGTGTGACTCCGCGAACCGGCTTTTCCGGGGACGGCACGACGCCCCCGCAAAAGCCTATGCGCTGGTCGGGCCCGCGGAACTTCTTCCCGAACCCGCCGGGACACCCGAAGACGCGCAGGGGGGGGAGGAAACCGCCCTGCCTTCCGGCTCACCGCTGGGACTGGATGTCCTTCTTGGAGACAACCGGCAACTGCGGGGGGACAGCTCCCGGCGCACCTTCATCTTCGAGCGGCATGACCAGACGGACGGGGGAGGGGAAACGCCCGCACCCGGGGATGAGGAGGCCGGGGCCCCCTCCGGCGGGCGTGTGTTCAAGATTGAAAACCTCAGCGACGTCAAAAACACGGGGGATGTCCTTCCCGTGCCGGAGGTGCCGGGATTCCAGTTTGGGCCCGGCGCCCGGAAATCGGACGAGGAGCGCGCCGGGCGGGCCGGGGCGCG
Organism: Candidatus Hydrogenedentota bacterium; assembly: GCA_033813475.1. GTDB lineage: Bacteria > Hydrogenedentota > Hydrogenedentia > Hydrogenedentales > CAITNO01 > JAAYBR01. The sequence continues at coordinate 13,631 of JAPXRP010000090.1, read as the reverse complement.
CGTGTTCAGGATGGAGCGTCTGGACAAGGTGGAATTGCCTGAAGGGACAGGCGTATCTTCTGGGAGGCGGGAAACGCCGGAAGTTCCCCCTGGGACCCCGGTGAACGGCTTGCCGCCGGAGAAGGATGCCCCGGCTTCAGGGGGCGCGGTGGAGGCGTCGGCCGCAGAGACCGGTGCGCCATCGGCGGACAGTCCCGAGGGCGGGGAGAAGCCGGTGCTGCCGAAGATTCCGGACGTGGTGCCGGTGGATCCAAACTTCAATTTTGGGCCGGCGTACAAGGGGCCGGCGGAACCCCAGACGGAGGAGGGGGGCGGGAAAAGGGTTTTTAAGATCGAGAGAGACCCCAAGACGGACGAGTAATTCCGGGGTGCGTTTGCGCCAGAGGCGGCCGGCTTGGGCGTGGTGCGGGTTCTGTCGCATTTTCAGGGAGAAAGCGCATGGAGTTTGAAATATCCGGCCTGACCGACATCGGCAGGCGCAAGCAGAAGAATGAGGACAACTTTGGGGTTTTTCCGGCGGGGGAGAACTCCCCCGAATGGTCCTATGACGGGGTTTTGCTCGTGGTGGCCGACGGGCTGGGCGGGCATTTTGGCGGGGAAATGGCCTCCAAACTGGCGGTGTCCCTGGTGGGCGACCTTCTTAAAGGGGGCGGTGCGGGAGATGCCGCAGTTTCGCCCCGGGAAGGGGAGTCCCCCGCCTCCATCGCCGAGGAGGTCCCGGGATGGGAAGACACGAAGGACTGGCACGCCCTGCTGCGCCAGGCGTTTCGAAGGGCCAACGAAAGCATTTTCAAGACCAACCAGGACTTCGTTGACACCGGCCGGCCCATGGGAACAACCCTTCTCGCCGCCTTCGTGAAGCACGGCACGGCGTGGGTCTGCAACGTGGGGGACTCGCGCGCGTACCATGTGCGCAACGGGGAGATTCTCGCGAAGACCGAGGACCACTCCTGGGTGGACGAGCAGGTGAAGCAGGGGCTCATGACCCCGGAGGACGCCGCCAGGGACAAGCGGAAGAACCTTGTCACCCGGTCCATTGGAACGGACCCCGAGGTGGAGGCCGACGTCTACACCTGGAAGGTGCGGTCCGGAGACCTGCTGATGCTCTGCACGGACGGCCTGGTCAACATGGTCCCGGACGATGAAATTGCGGCCGTCCTCGCCCGCCCGGAGGGCGCCGAGACCCTTGCGCGGGAACTCGTGGACCTGGCGAACCGCTACGGGGGGCGGGACAACATCACCGCAGTCGTGGCGTTTATTCGGCCCAGCGCGACGGGGCGCGCCCTGCGCAGGCTCCGGGAGAAGCTGGCGGACGTGTCCGCGCTCAACGTGGCCGCGCTTTTCGTCTACGGGCTGTTTGCCGCCGCCGCCGGGTATTTCCTGAGGGCGCTGGGCATGTGACGAAAAAGCCCGCGCCAGGGGAGGCGCGGGCCTGATTTCTTTATGGTGCCGGAGAAAGGACTTGAACCTTCACGCCCTTGCGAGCACATGGACCTGAACCATGCGTGTCTGCCAATTCCACCACTCCGGCGAAGGCGGGCACATCTTACCCCAACCCCCGGCTCCGTGTCAATTTTTCAGCGCGGGTTCCGGGCGCAAAAAGGAAAGGAGCCGGACCCTTTCAGGCCCGGCTCCGGAAGCGCGGGGGGGGGAGGGGGTCAGGCCCAGGTCATGGCCGTCGGCTTCTCGAAGATGACCGACTGCTTCAGGAAGGTGACGGCCTTCGTGAGGCCCTCCCAGCTCGACATGAGGCTGTCCTCGTGCTCGATGCTGATGGCGCCGTCATAGCCGACCATGCGCAGGGTGGAGAAGAAGTCGTTCCACCACTTCAGGTCGTGGCCGTACCCGCAGGTGCGGAAGATCCACGACCGGTTGATCTCGTCGCTGTAGGGCTTCGCGTCATTGACGCCGTTCAGCGCGGCGTTCGGCCCGTGGACGATGCAGTCCTTCGCGTGGACGTGGAAGATGGCCTTGCCCAGCGCCTTCACGCCCTCGCAGGGCTCCATCCCCTGCCAGAAGAGGTGGCTGGGGTCGAAGTTGGCGCCGAGGCTGGCGCCGCACGCCTTGCGGAGTTTCAGCAGTGTCTCGGGGTTGTACACCACGAAGCCCGGGTGCATCTCAAACCCGAACTTCACCCCGTGGTCCTTCAGGAACTGCGCCTGCTTGGTCCAGTAGGGGATCACCACCTCGTTCCACTGGTAGTCCAGGACATCGAGGTAGTCGGGCGGCCACGCGCAGGTAACCCAGTTCGGCTTGGTGGACTTTTTGTCGGAGCCCGGGCAGCCCGAGAAGCCGTTGACGACCTTCACGCCGAGCATCTCGGCCAGCAGGATCGTCTCCTTCTCCACCTCGGCGTTGGCCTTGGCGAAGGCGGGGTCCGGATGGACCGGGTTGCCGTGGCAGCTCAGGGCGCTGATTTCAAGCCCCTCGCCCTTGAGGGTGGCCAGCAGCTCGTCGCGCTTGGGCTTGGAGGCAAGCAGCTCCTTGCGGGGGCAGTGCGGGTCGCCGGGATAGTTTCCGGCGCCCAGCTCCACCGTCTGGAGGCCGAGGGGGCGGATCAGCTCCAGCACGTCCTTCAGCGGCCTGTCTCCGTACATCGCGGTCAGCATGCCAAGTTTCATCTAACAAGTCCTCCAGTTGTGCGGACGGCGAACGTCCGGGTTGTTTCTCAGACCTTTTCCCACTTCTTCGACGAGGCGGCCTTCTCGACGGCCTCCAGCACGCGCTGGCACTTCACGGCGTCCTCGAAGGTCGGGTAGTTGCCCTTCTTGGCCTTCAGGCCGCAGAGGAACTCGTACATCTCGTGGACGAACAGGTGCTCGTAGCCGATGATGTGCCCGCTGGGCCACCAGTTGCCGACGTAGGCGTGGCCGGGGTCGCAGGCCTGCACCTTGCGGAAGCCCTGGAGCGTGCCCGGATCCTTGCGGCTGAAATAGTGGAAGACGTTCATGTCCTCCTGGTTCCAAAGCACCGAGCCCTCGCTGCCGTAGATCTCGATCGTGTTGTAGTTGCGGCGGCCGGGGGCGAAGCGGGTGGCCTCGAAGGTGGCCAGCGTGTTCGCGCCCTTGATGCGGCCGAGGTAGACCGCGGCGTCGTCCACGTCCACCGTGTCCATCTTGCCCGTGTTCTTCCCGGAGGTGCCGGAGATGCCGCCCACGTTGCTCGAGGGCACCTGGCGCTTCTTGATGAACGTCTCCATGGCCGAGGCGACCTCGCACACGTCGCCCACCAGGAAATGGCACAGGTCGGTGATGTGCGCGCCGATGTCGCCCAGCGCGCCGGAGCCGGTGTACTTCTTCTTAAGGCGCCACACCATCGGGAAGTCCGGGTCCACGATCCAGTCCTGCTGGTACGCGGCGCGGAAGTGGAAGATGTGCCCCAGCTCGCCCTTTGCGATCATCTGCTTGATCTTCTGGACGGCCGGCGCGAAGCGGTAGGAGAATCCGCACATGTTGGCGACGCGCGCCTTCTTGACGGCGTCGAGCATGGCCTGCCCCTCGGCCAGGCTGTTCGAGAGCGGCTTCTCGCTCACGATGGCCTTGCCCGCCTTCGCCGCGGCGATGGCCACGGGCGGGTGCAGCCAGTTCGGGGTGCAGATGTCCACGATGTCAATGTCGGGGCGGTTGACGACCTCCTCCCAGTTGTTGGAGACCTCCTCCCATCCCCACTTCTCCTTGGCGACGGTCATGTCCTCGCCCGGCGCGCCGCACGCGACCTTCATCACGGGGGTGTAGGGCGGGTCGAAGAACATTCCGACCTTCCGCCAGCCGTTGCTGTGGGTCTTGCCCATGAACGCGGCGCCGATCATTGCCACATTGACGGTTTTCTTGGCCATGTTGCTCCCTCCTGGTTGAGTTGTTGACGGCCGTCTGTTTCCTCAGGGGCGTTCCACCGGACCCAGTCCGGCCGGGATTCCCCGTCTCTCACGACTAAACACGCAGACAAGAGTAGCCGACTTTTTCGCAAGAGTCAACTGTTTGCCCCCCTTTCTTTTCAGGGCGCCGGCCGGCGGCCCGTCAAGTCGCCGTAGGCGCGGTCGCGGTGGACGCGCCGCGCCAGTTCGCTGGCGTAGCGCCGCCCCAGGGTGTCCGCATGGGCGCGCGCCCATTCGGTCAGCCGGGTGGCCCCCGCCGGGGGCGCCTCCACATGGAGCAGGTCCGCCATGAGGCCGCCGATCTCCTCCCGCGTGATGAAGACATCGCCCACGACCCTGCCGATCACCAGTCCGGCGAGGTGTCCCAGCCCCGGAGACAGGCGAATGACGGGCCTGCGGACCCCGATGGCGGCGCCCACCGCCTCGACCAGCCCCCGGTAGGTGAACGTCTCCGGCCCGATTGCCTCCACCGTGCGGTCTTCGGACGATTCCCCCAGCGCCGCCGCGCAGTCCGCAAAATCCTCCACATGGATCGGCTGGAGCCGGTACTCCCCGTCGCCGAAGACGCCGAACACGGGAGAGCGGCGCAGCGCCCAGGCAATGTTGTTCACCAGGATGTCTTCGTGCCCGAAGAGCACCGCCGGACGCAAAATGCCGTGGGACAGGCCGGACTCCCCCAGGGCGCGCTCCAGCACGGCCTTCCCCCGGAAGTACTCAAAGGGGGAGTCCTCGGAGGGATTGGTGATGCTCACATGGACAATCCGGCGCACCCCCGCCCGGCGGGCTGCGTCGAAAAGCGCGAGGGTGTTGCGCACGGCGTCCGCGTGCGAAAAGAGCGGGTGATTAAAACGCACCCAGTAGGTGTTGTACAGCACCGACACCCCCTCCAGCGAACGCGCCAGCGCGCCGGGGTTGGCGAAGTCGAGGGGCCGCACCGCCAGGGCGTCTCCGAAGGGGTGCGGGCGTCCGGGGGAGTTGGTCAGCGTCACCACGCGCAGCCCCCGGTCCAGCAGCCGCCGGGCAATGTATTTGCCAGAGTATCCGAAGGCTCCCGTCACCGCGTGCGTTTCCATGAAGCGGTCTCCCTGGCCCGCCGGCGGGCCCGTGCGGTCTCTGTGCGGTGGACCAGGAGGATGCCGCGGAGGTTTCGCGGAGGGCGTGCCGGACCGCGCCATGCGGAAGTTTTCGCCCGCGCGCCCGCCGTGCTATACTTCCCCCCGTCCTTGAGAGAACGCCTGTTCCCGAGTTGACAAGCGGGGAGGGCGGGCGCAAGAATGGGTCCCGAACGCCGGAACCGTGCAGCTTTGCGGAGACGGGTTCCCTGGATTTAGCGGCGGGAGAAACGACGGCATGGCAGTCAGAGTGATTTATCTGGTGCGGCACGCGCACCATGACCTCGACAACCCCACCGGTTCCGAACTGGGGGGCGGGCTGACGCCCATGGGTCTGAAGCAGGCTGAGCTGACGGCGAAGGCACTCGCCCAGCGGCCCATTTCCTCGATCCACTGCAGCTCCCTCAACCGCGCCGAGGAGACGGCCCGCATCATCTCGCGCGAGGTGCCGGGACTCATGATCCAGTCCACGGACCTCCTCTGGGAGGCGATCCCCTCCATGACGCCCAAGCTCCAGATCGAGATGCCGCACTACACCAGCCAGCAGGTGCTTCAGGACCGACAGCGCGCCGAGGTCGCCTTCCGCAAGTACTTCAAGGTCGCCAAGCGCGGCGACAAGCACGATGTCATCGTGTGCCACGGCAACCTTATCCGGTTCTTCGTCACCCTCGTGCTGAAGGCGGAGCTCGAGAGCTGGATGCGCATGGACATCTGCAACTGCGGCGTCACGCAGGTGCTGGTGCAGCCCGAGGGGGACATGGCGGTCCTCTGCCACAACGACTGGTCCCACCTGCCGCGCGAACTGCGCACCTCCACGCTGCGCCCCGTCTGACGCCGCCTCAGAGCAGCGACGTCTGGCCCGCGTCCCCCGCGGGCGGCGTCATGCCGAAGTGCCTGAACGCCAGCGGCGTCGCCATCCGCCCCGCCGGGGTGCGCTTCAGGAACCCGATCTGGATCAGGTACGGCTCGTGCACCTCCTCCAGGGTCTGGCGCTCCTCGCCCACCGCCACGGCCAGGGAGGACAGGCCGACCGGCCCCCCGGAGAACTTGCGGATCACCGTGTCCAGAATCGCCCGGTCCATGTCGTCCAGCCCGAGCGGGTCAATGCGCAGCAGGTCCAGCGCCGCGTCGGCGACCTCGCGCGTGATCGTGCCGTCGCCCTTGACCTGCGCGAAGTCGCGCACCCGCCGCAGCAGCCGGTTGGCCACGCGCGCCGTGCCCCGCGACCGGGACGCGATCTCCAGGCTGCCGTTGTCGGTGACGGGCACCGACAGGATGCGCGCGGACCGCTCAATGATGCGCACCAGCTCGGCCGGCGAGTAGAGGTCGAAGCGGCAGACGTCGCCGAAGCGCGCGCGGAGGGGCGGCGTGAGCAGCCCCGCCCGCGTGGTGGCCCCGATGAGCGTGAAGGGCTTCAAGCCGATCTTCATGGACCGCGCCGTGGGCCCCTTCCCCAGCATGATGTCCACCTCGAAGTCCTCCATGGCGGAGTACAGCGTCTCCTCCACGGCGTGGTTCAGCCGGTGGATCTCGTCAATGAAGAGGATGTCGAAGGACTCCAGACTCGTCAGAATGGCCGACAGGTCGGCCTGCCGCTCGATGACCGGGCCGGAGGACTGCTTGATGTCCACGCCCATCTCGTTCGCGAGGATGCGGGCGAGGGTTGTCTTCCCCAGGCCCGGGGGGCCGCTCAGGAGCAGGTGGTCCAGGGGCTCGCTCCGCTGCTTCGCCGCCTGGATGGCGATCCGCAGCTTGTCCTTGATCGGCTCCTGCCCGGGAAAGTCCGACAGTTTTGCCGGACGAATCTGCTCGTCAAAACTCCGGTCGTCCTCGACCGGTTCGGGGTTCACCAGGTCCGCGTTTGCCATGGATCATTTCCTCGCAAGGGTTCTCAGGGCCGTGCGCACCACCTCCTCGTCCGGCGCGCCGGCGCCCAGGCCCGCCCGCGCCGTGGCCACGGCCTTCTTCGCCTCCGGGGGCGTGCAGCCGAGGGAGATCAGGGCCTCGTAGGCGTCGTCCCCCTCGGGGGCTTCGCCCGCCTTGGCCTCGCCGAAGAAGGCCTCCCACTCCGGGCTCTGGCCCATCTTCGTCTTGGTTTCGAGCAGGATGCGCTGCGCCAGCTTCTTTCCGACGCCCTGCGCCTTGGAAATGGCCGTGATGTCGTTCGCCAGCACGGCTTCGGCGAAGGTGGCGGGCGGCAGCGCCGACACAACCGCCAGGGCGACTTTCGGGCCGACCCCTGAAATGCCCAGCAGCATCTCGAAAAGCGACTTCTCCTCCTCCCGCAGGAAACCAAAGATCAGGAAGTCGTCCTCCCGGATGTGGCAGTGCGTGAGCAGGGTGACCTCCTGCCCCGCAACCACCCGGCGGAGCACCGGCTCCGGCGCATGCACCAGAAAGCCCACCCCGCCCACGTCCAGGGCAATGGCGGTGGCCGTCTTGTGGTGAACCGCGCCGCGTAGAAACGCGAACATGTGGGGGGCCTCCTTTTCAAGTCCATACCGTCCATACCGTCCATGACGTCCATGAACCGGAGGACCGCCGGAACGCCTATGGTACGGCCTGGGCGTCCCCCTCCGCAACGCCCCCCGGCACCGTGTATCCGGCCTCCGGCATAAGGAGGACCGTGGGCCGGACGATGCCCGCCGCGCGCAGGCGCGCAACGCACAGGTTCAGCCCCTCCTGGAAGGTCCGCGCCGGGGTGGCCCCCAGAAGGGACAGGTCTTCCCCGGACAGCCCCGACACCAGCACGGTGTGTGGGGTTTTCTCCAGGGTGCTCAGCGCCGTCTGGCCGTTGATCTCCGCGCGCTCGCGCAGGCCGGCGATCACCGCGGCCGGGCTGCCCAGGGCCAGCCACCGGGAAAACCCGCTGCCGCCCAGCCCTTCGGGGCAGGGGGCGAGGAACAGCACCAGGCCGCCGGGCCGGCGGGCCTGCCACGCGTTGTGCAGGGCCTTGTGGCTCTGGAGAAAATTCGGCGCCTTGCCCGCCGAGGCCACCACGAGGTCGGCGGGTTCGCGCAGGGGTACCCGGTACAGCGCCGCCGCCTGGCGGCACGCGGCGGCGTGGGCGGCCTCCAAAGAGCCCGCATGGACGCCGCACAGGTCGCCCTGCCGGTTGAGCACCGTGTTAATGCAGAGATGCACGGGCGCCGTGGCCGCCGCCTCCGCCATGTCCTCCGCCACCGGGTTGCCCGCCATGACCCCGGTGCGCACGGCCGGGTTGAGGCGGTCCGAGTCGGGGTCCAGGTTCAGAGAATGGTTGGCCGCGATGGTGGCGCGCCCCGCGATGCCGGGCACCACCGCCTTGCGCCCCCCGCCGTACCCCGCGAAGTAATGCAGGACCACGGTCCCGGTGACGGCCAGAAAATCGGTCTCCAGGGCGGCCCGGTTGATCCACACAGGCGTGCCGCGCCGGGTGTTGCCGGTGAATCGCAGGGAGGCGGCGTCTTCGGCGTCGTGGCAAAGGACTCGTCCGGAGAACTCCCGGTGAAGCTGCGCGCCCAGGAGGACGTCCAACTCGTCTTCCGTCGGGGCGCGGTGGACTCCCGTGGCCACGAGGAACCGAATGTCCCCCCGGCGGACGCCGCGTCGGGCCATGGCCTCCAGCAGCCCGGGGAGCAGCAGGTGCATGCCCGTGCGGCGGGTGGCGTCGGAGACGACGATGCACACGCGCGCCCCGGGCGCAAGCGGCGCCAGTGCGGGTCCGTTGAGTCCCGGCGGCGTCTCCAACTGCCTGCGCAGCGCGGCGGCCGGGTCAGGCAGCGCCGGGGCCTCGGCGACGGTGAGGGTTCCCAGGACGTCGAGGTCTTCATGGCATGCCGTGATCGTGCCGCCGCCCCAGGGGAGGGATAGGAGCGTTCCGCTCATGGCGCGGCCGCGGGGAGCAGCCGTTGCGCGGCCTCGCGCAGAAGCGCCTCGTCGGACACCGAGAGCGGGTGGGCGAGGTTCACGGGGGCTCGTCCGCCCAGGAAATCCTCCAGCCGGGGCCTCATTCCCCCGGGGTCGCGGGCCATGAGCACCCGCCAGAGCACCACCAGGCCGGAAGGCTGGGCGACGCAGGCGAACTGTCCGGGCTGGTCGGCCATCTCATAAAGCGCCTGGGTGATGTCGTCGCCCGGCGCGCGGATCAACTCCTTTTCCACCCCCGCCAGACTGGCGGCGATCCGGCGGGTTTCGGTGCGCCCCTCCACGGTGACCGTTGCGGGGGAGCACAGGGCGAGAAGGGCTTCGCGCCGCTCCGGCGGCGACAGTTCCAGGGCCTTTCGCAGCAGCAGGTCGGAAAGCGCGTCCGCGTTAAAGGCGGGTTTCGGCGAGCGGAGATCCTCGCGCACGAGGGCCAGCAGGCGGGGCTCGAGACGGGGAAGGGCACGGGACACCAGCAGCAGCATCAGTGCTGGCGGGGGGGAGGCTTCGGACGTCGTTGCGGCGGCATGCGCCGCCTCAAGAGTGTCGAGAAGCGCCCCGGCGGGAACCTGGGCCGGGTCCACGAGGGAGAACAGGGCCGCCGCCGCCACCCGCACCGCTGGGTCCGTGTCTTTCAGCGTGAACTCGAGGGGTGCCGGGGAATCCACCGGCACGTCCGGTGTTTTAGCCACCAGGAAGTTGTGCAGCAGGGTCATGAGGGCGGCCAGGGGCACCCGGTTGCCGGAGAAGGGGGGAAACTCCGCCTTGCCGTCAGAGGCCGGGTAGAAACCGACCGTCGGGAAGGTTCCCGCAGGTTCCAGCCGTCCCCCGGAGGGCGCGGCGAGAAGGAGCGCGCGGGTTTCCACACCGGGCATCCAGCAGGCGTCGGTCAGGCCCTGAAGCCGCATTTCCGCGGGCCCGCCGCCGGGGAAGCTCTTAAGCACCGACAGCCGCGCCTCATAGGGCAGTACCTGGAGGGAGGCGCCCTCGGCGGGGAGGGTGGGCGCGATGCCCGCGAGGGGATGGTTCATGTGCGCCACCTGGACGTCCAGCACCATGGTCGCGGAAAGGAGCCCGCACGGGAGGCTGGCCTCCAGTGTTTCGGGGGTGAGCGGAATGGCGTGCGCCGCGCCGCAGGCCAGCAGGGCCGCGGCGGCAATTCTAATAGTCGTCGTCATCAAGGGCGTTCTCCTCGGCTTGCGCGCGGTCGCGGTCCGCCATGCAGACCCTCCAGGACAGCGCCAGAATCCCGCATTCCATCACGGCCAGGGGAAGGTCGCACAGTCCCAGCAGGGCGAGGTTCAGAGATGAGGAGGGCGGGAAAGCCGCCTGAAAGAGGTCGGCGGAAACAAACTGCGCCAGTCCCAGCAGCAGGGCGGGGGCCAGTCCCGGCAGGTTGCGGAGCAGACAGGCCGCGGCGTCGCGCGGCGCGGCGGGGCCGGAAAGGGCGTGAAACATGACCGCAGCCCCGGCGGGCGTCGCGGCGCACACGGCGGCGCAGGACACCAGCAGGAGAAACGCCGCCGTCGCGGCGGGGCTGGACTGCGCCACGGACGCCGCCACGGACATCAGGGTGGTGACGCCGAGGTTGATCACGAGCCACACCGGGAGGAACTCGCGCAGCGCGGTGCGGGGCGCGGCCCGCCGCCAGATCGGAAAGTCGAGGCGGGCGCCCATGCGCGCGAAGCACAGGGCCTGCAGGGCGGACAGGGCGAGCGTGACCGCCAGCAGGGAGGCAAACAGGTGAAGGGAGAGGAGGGGGCCCCATTCCGGCGCGCCCTCCAGGACCCCGGCGGCCGCCGCGCGGTTGAAGCGGAACACCGTCAGCACGGCGGCCGTGCCGGCGGCGTACACCGCGACGGTCCGCGCGTTCCGCTCCAGATCCTGCTGTGTCTGTTGAATGGGGGACATCTCTTCCTGACCGGGCGGCCGCTGCGGGCCTACTCCACAACAAACCCTTCCTTTTCGAGCAGCCGCGCGAGCTCTTTCCGGGACAGCCCCTTGAACTGGACAATCCGGTGCGGGTCCACCTGCTCGATGTGCGGGGCGACCCGCTTGCGGTGGGCCAGGTCGAGCAGCGTCATCGGGTCGTCCGCCTCGATCACGTGCAGGGTGCGCACGCGCACCTTCTTGATGCCCCCGCGCCAGTCCTCCAGCGTGGTCCGCACATTGTCCGGGAGAACACCCCCGCGGTTGTGCCGCAGCAGAAAGTCCGTGAACGTCACCGGGTTGTGCCCGTTCTGCACGGCCTGAAGGTAGCTCTCCCGGGAAACCCGGTACACCGACACCTGCCCCGTGCTGACCTGTTTCGCAAACTGCTCCAGCGGCACCGTGAGCAGGGGGTCCATGTCCTGGATCGGCACCATGATGTCGAAATTGGGCTGGACCACGATCTCGCTGGAGGGGTCCGGGTGGACGCCCTCCAGGCGCGACAGCGGCGTGCCCTGGAGGATCGCACGGCCCAGCGGCGTCACACGGACCGCCGAATTGCCGTCGCACTCGCCGCGCTCCACCAGCCCCAGCCAGAAGAACAGCTCCTCCAGGGCGCGCGCCAGCTTGCTCTCGGACCGGGCCGAGGTGGCCGGGTCAACGTACTCGTGCCCCCCGTCAACGAGCTTCAGCACCGGGCGCGACGTCGCCGTGTCGCGGCGGAACGCGTGCTCCACGAGGTCCATCGCGTTGTACCAGGCGCCCTCCTCCATCTCCGGGACAAGCTCGGCAAGGGTCTTGCACTGCGCCGTGTAGTCCATGAACCGGATCGTCTGCTCGCACACCGTCCGGTGCCGCTCCAGCCGCCGCTGCGCGAGCAGTCCCCCGATGTCGCGGACCACGAGGTCCTGGTCCACATAGGCCAGCCATTCCAGGCCCGTCGTCGCGATCCAGAGGCAGGTGTTCAGCGAGGGCTCCTCCTCCTCCCCGCCGCACAGCGGCCCGAGCCGCCGCAGGTCCTCCCGGAAAAGCTCCCCGTCGCTGCGCAGGCGCGCCGGCTGCGCGGCGATCGCCGCCACCAGCCGCGACAGGGTGTCCGTCAGCGACACGCCGCGGTACTCGGCGGACGCCACCGGGTCGCGCAGGGGGCGCAGCCGGTTCTTCTCGCGCTGGCGGCGCCCGCAGGACTGGAGGTGCTGCCGCACCTCCGACAGCAGCCCCACCACGCGCACCAGCCGGTCCTCCGCGTCGAAGCGGAACATCTCCGCGCAGGCGAAGCCCTGGATCAGCTCCAGCAGCGCCTGCTCCACCGTGTACTCGTTCCCCCCGTGCAGCGCGTGCACCTGCGACACCGGCAGCACCCCGTTCTTGCTCTGCCACAGGATGTCGAAGACCTCCCGCGCCGTCTCCGAGAACAGCTCCGTCGCCACATAGTCCTGCAGCGAGTCGGGATGGTGGTAGCACTTCTCCAGGAGGATGTCTATGGCCGCCTTCTTCGTGAGCGGGTTCTCCGAGCCCAGGCGCTCCTCCAGCATCTGGAACTCGAAGGTGCCCAGGGCCTTCACCCGCGCGCAGAGCGACGGGATGTCGCCGTGGTTGTTCAGCCCCTCCCGGATCCGCCGCACCGCGCCGTACCCCTCCGGCACCAGCTTGATCTTCGTGAGGTCCGTGAAGAACAGGCGGTGGTTCACGTCGAGCAGGTACTCGATCTCCTCCGCGGGCACCTCCAGCTTCTTCGCCAGGAAGCGCGTGGTCAGTCCGGAGCGGCTGTTGTTGGAAAGCTCCACGGCGATGTTGTACGCCGTGCGGCTCATGCCCTCCAGCGAGGCCAGCAGGCTCGCCCCATGTCGCATAGCCAAACGCCTCCTTGCGCGGTCGCCAAAAAAAACGCACCGGAAATGAATCTCGTATTATATTCGCCGAACACCCGCGCGGCAAGCAACGCGCGCGCGTTTTTTTTGCAGCGAAGCGGGTGACCCCTGCCGCGCCTTGAAGGGCGGTCCCCGGTCGGGTATCATCGCCGGACCGGCCCCGGGCCGGACAACCAGGAAAGGGTGTTCGCATGCGGCGTGCGTTTCGGGTGTGGTCGGTTGTGATGGCCGTTGGCGCGTTGGCGGGATGCGTGGCGGCGGCGCAGGACGCGGCCGCGCCGCAGTGGGACGTCTTCCAGGGGGAAATGATCGCCTATCCCGGGCCGTGGTCTTTCGGGCTGCCCAAGGACCACATCATTCTCGTGAGCGATGAGCAGTTGGAGGCGCTGTCGGATCCGGACAGGGCGGTGGATCTCAGTCTCACCTTTGACAAGCGCGAAGAGAGCCTGCGCCAGGTCTGCGAGCGCGCCCAGGCCTCCGGCGCGCGCACCCTGATCCTGGCCTTTGACCATTTCTTCTCGCAGTACCGGGAGGGCCAGAAGGGCAAGCCGCGCGCCCTGACGCCGGACAAGCAGGGGTACATTGACCGCATCGCCGCGATCAGCCGCTTCGCGGCCGGCTACGGCCTCGGGCTGGAACTGAGCCTGCTGTCCCCGCTGGAGATCGGCCCCGGCTACGCGGAGCAGACGGGGGAGCAGGGGGTGTGGATGCACTACCGCAAGGGCCTGCGCGACCCGAAGAGCGGCGCGTACAGCGTCCAGCTCTGGCGCCAGCGCCGCTGGGCGAACAACAAGGGCCCGCTGGATGTCCAGGACGCCGGGGTCCGCGTGTTCGCGTTCCGGGAGCGGGGAATCGGCGGCACGCAATACAGCGCCGTAAACCCCGCGGACATCGTGGAGATCACGGACACCGCCACCGTGGAGGTGTTCGAGGACCTCGTGG
>JAPXRP010000089.1:0-17236 GCA_033813475.1 Candidatus Hydrogenedentota bacterium | reverse complement strand
GCGACCAGTTGATCGCCCTGTGCAAGGAGGCGGGGCTGGCGGGGGTCGAGCTGCGCACCACGCACGGCCACGGTGTGGAACTGTCCCTCTCCAAGGCGGAACGCGCCGATGTCCGCAAGAAATTTGCGGATTCCGGCGTGGTGATCGTCGGACTTGGCAGCACCTATGACTTCCACAATCCCTCGTCGGTCAAGAAGAACATTGAGGGTGCCAAGGAATACGCGCAGTTGGCCGCGGATGTGGGGGCGGGCGGCATCAAGGTGCGCCCGAACGGGGTGAACAAGGGCGAAGAGCTGGCGGTCACCCATGAGCGCATCGGCAAGGCCTGGGGCGAGGTGGCGGCGGCCGCCGCCGGTCTCGGGGTGGAGGTCCGCATGGAGGTGCACGGTCCGGAGGGCTCCCGCGAGCCGAAAAGCATCCGGGCCATGCTCGACCACGCGAACCACCCCAACGCGAAGGTCTGCTGGAACTCCAACAGCGGCGAAACGGACGAGAATGGCAGCATCCGGGCCAATTTCGACCTTCTGAAGCACGCCCTGGGCCTGGTCCACATCACCGACATCGGCGTGCCCAAGTACCCCTGGCAGGAGCTGTTTGACCTGCTCAAGGAGTGCGGATACACGGGCTACTGCCTGGCCGAAATCGAGGGCAACAGCCAGCCCGCACGGTTCATGCGGTACTACCGGACCCTGTTTGACCTCTACACCGGACAGCCCACCTGGCCCGCGTGACCGTGCCGCCGGAAACGCCAGACGACGCTGAAAGCGCCGCCGCCCCGGCAGTTGCTCTGGAGGACGGGGTGGAGGTTCTGCCCGGCATTGGTCCGGGCAGGGCGGCGTTGCTGGGCCGTCTCGGCATCTCCAGCGTGCGGGATCTCCTGCTTCATTTCCCCCGGGCCTACCGCGACTGCCGCGAGCTCACCCCCCTGGCGGATGTTCAGCCGGGGGGGCAGGTCTCCGTGGTCGCGGAAATCACGGCCAGCCGCCAAGTCCGCCTGCGCGGGCGAACGTCCCTGGCGCTGGTGACCTTGTCCGACGGCGCCGGAACCCTGCAGGCCTCCTTTTTTGGCAGGGGATTCCTCGCCAAGAGCGCCTTCGTTCCGGGGCGGACCGCCTTCTTCTCGGGCCGCGTGGGCCAGTACAACGGCCCCTGCCTGTCCAGTCCGGAATACGAGTTTCTGGAGGAGGAAGACCTTCAGAGTCTCCGGCAGGGCCGCATCCTGCCCGCCTATCCCCTGACCGAGGGCATCACCCAGCGAATGATGCGGAAGTGGGTGCGGGCCGCCCTCGACGCCACTGCGTCCCTCCTGCGGGAGCCCCTGCCAGAAGAACTCCTGCGTCGCATGGCACTCCCGGGCTTGGCCGAGGCCCTGCGCCGGGTGCATGCGCCCGACACGCCTGAAGAGGCCGCCGACGCCCGAAAACGCCTCATCTTCGAGGAGTTGCTGGTCCTCCAGGCGGGCATCCTGCGCCAGAAGCGCCTGTTACGGCAGGAGGACCGCGCCCACATTAACCGTGTCGGCGGGGAACTGTTCCGCCGCTTCCAGGCCGGCATCCCCTTTGCACTGACCGCCGCGCAGCAGCGGGCCGTGGGGGACATCGTCCAGGACATGGCCGGGCCCACGCCCATGCTCCGGCTGCTCCAGGGCGATGTGGGCTCCGGCAAGACGCTGGTGGCCCTCCATGCGGCCGTCATCGCGGCGGACGGCGGGCACCAGACCGCCTTCATGGCCCCCACAGAACTGCTGGCCGCCCAGCATTCCCTGGTGCTGGAAGGCCTGCTCGCCCCGCTGGGGCTGCGCACGGTCCTGCTGACCGGCGGTGCCGGGGGAAGGGGAGAGGCCCTCCGTGCGGCCGCTTCCGGCGACGCCCAAATGGTCGTGGGCACCCACGCCCTCTTCCAGGAGCAGGCCGTCTTTCACCGGCTCGGCCTGGCGATCATTGACGAACAGCATCGTTTTGGCGTCGCCCAGCGCGAGCTGCTGGTCCGGAAGGGCCCGCGTCCCGATGTCCTGCAAATGTCGGCGACGCCCATCCCCCGCTCCCTGGCGCTCACCGTTTTCGGGCGCATGGACCTCACGGTCATGGACGAGCTGCCCCCCGGACGCACTCCCGTGACCACACGGTACATCCCCCAGAGCAAGGTGGCTGCATGCTACGACCATGTCCGGAGACAGGCCGAGAAGGGGGTGCAGGCCTATATCGTCTGCCCCCTCATTGAGGAATCCGCCGCCAAACAGGACACACGGGCACTGCTCCGCCATTTTGAAGAACTCTCCGCGGGCCCGCTGGCGGGACTGCGCACCGGAATCCTGCACGGGCGCCTTTCCGCGCCCGAAAAGGACGCGGTGATGCGCGCCTTTAAGCGGGGGGATATTCAGATTCTTTTCAGCACCACGGTGGTCGAGGTCGGCATAGACGTCCCCAACGCCACGCTCATGGTGATCGAGAATGCCTCCGAATTCGGCCTGACCCAGCTTCACCAGCTCCGCGGGCGGGTGGGGCGGGGCATCCAGCCCTCGTTCTGCTTCCTACTCGGAAAGCCCAAAACCCCGGAGGGCAGGGAGCGGCTGGAGACCCTCTGCACGTCCACCAGCGGCTTCGACATTGCCGAGGCCGACCTCCGCATGCGGGGACCGGGGGAGCTGCTGGGGGTCCGCCAGGCCGGCCTGAGCGACCTGCGCGCCGCCGATCTGGTCCGCGATGCCCGCCTGCTCGATGCCGCCCGCCGCGAGGCGGAACGCCTGACGGCCCCGGACTGCGCGGACACCGGGAACCTTGCGCGCTCCCTCTTCGGTCCTGAAAACGGCGGTGTCCCGCCCGCCTGAGCGCCCGCCGCGCGCAACATTGCCTCCCAAGCCCCTTTCCTGCTACGATAAGGTTGCGTATGAAGAGGCCGGTCCGGCGGTCGAGTGCCGGGGGCTGACGGTTCAAGGGAAAGAGGGACGGAGAACGTGGCTGACGCATTGGTGATAAACCGCTCACGCGAGTTTGAACGGCAGGTGCTGGAGCATATAGACATGCTCTTTGCCGTCGCCATGCGCCTCACCCGCAACTCCGCCGACGCCGAGGACCTCACGCAGAACACCATCGTGAAGGCCCTGCGCTTCCACGACAAGTTCCGCGAGGGCACCTACATCAAGGCCTGGCTCCTCACCATCCTCCGCAACACCTTCATCAACGAGTACCGGCGGAAAACCCGCCGCCCCGCCGAGGTGGAGCTGTCGGGTTTCGAGTCGGCCCCCGAAACCGCCCCCGACCCCGACGTCTTTTTCGAGCCCCGCAGGGGGAGCCAGGAGGACCTCCTGGAACTCGTGGACGACCCGGTGCGCAAGGCCATCGAGGCCCTCCCGGACGACTTCCGCAACGCCGTCATCATGGCCGATCTGGAGGACATGTCCTACAAGGAGATCGCCGACATCATGCAGTGCCCCCTCGGCACCGTCATGTCCCGCCTCTACCGCGGCCGGAAACTCCTGCGAGAGGCCCTGGAAGACTACGCCCGCGAGCGCAGGATGGTGCCCGACACCCGCGCCTGACCCTCCCCTATGCCCGCTTCCAGAAGGACGGCAGGAACAGCACGCAGATGCTGAAGAACTCCAGCCGCCCGATCACCATCAGCAGGGAGAGAAACCACTTCCCCGCCGGGGGGACAAACGCGTAGTTGCCTGTGGAGCCCACCAGCTCCATCCCCGGCCCGATGTTGTTCACGGTGGCCACCACGGAGCTGAACGCCGTCTGAAAGGGCAGCCCCAGCAGGGACATGAGCATGGTCCCCCCCACGAGCACCATGACATGCAGCGCGAAGAAGGTGAAGACGGTGAGCTGAACCTCCATCGGCACGGCCAGGCCGTTCATCCTGATCGCGCGGAAGGTCTTGGGGCGAAACAGTCGCTCCAGCTGGCTTCGCACGATCTTCGCCATCAGCGCCACGCGGAAGACCTTGGTTCCCCCCGCCGTGGAGCCGGAGCAGGCCCCGACAATCATCAGGGCGATGAGAACCGCGCGCGAGAAATACGGCCAGAGGTGCGTGTTGTCGGTGGCAAACCCCGTGGTCGTCATGATGGTGCTGACCTGAAACACGGCCATCCGGAGTGCGCGCCCGAACCCGTACCTCACGTCCGGAGCGGAGGCGTTCGGATCCTCTGGAATGGCCCCCTGCACCCCCATCAGATTGACGGTGACAAGCAGGGAAGCCACCAGCAGAATGCCAAGGTACCACCGCCACTCCGTGTTGCGCAGCGGGGCCTTCCAGTCCCCCTTGAGCATGGCGAAATACAGCCCGAAGTTCATCCCCGACAGCACCATGAACACGATGATGATGATCTCGACCGGAAGACTGTCAAAAGCCGCAACGCTGGCCGTCCGGGTGGAAAAGCCCCCTGTGGAAAGGGTGGCGAAGGTGTGGCACAGCGCGTCGAACAGGCTCATCCCGGCCGCGACCAGGCAGGCGGTCTGCACCACCGTCATGCCGACGTAAATCTTGTACAGCATCGCCGCCGTGTCCTGCATGCGGGGAAGCAGGCCCGTCTTGTCCACCCCGGGCACCTCCGACCGGTACAGCTGCTTGCCCCCGGCCCCCAGGGAGGGCAGGACCGCGACGATCAGCACGATGATCCCCATGCCCCCCAGCCAGTGCGTGGTCGCCCGCCAGAAAAGCAGGCTCTTGTCCACGGGCTCGATCGTTTCGAGCACCGACGCGCCCGTGGTGGTGTACCCGGACATGGACTCAAAATACGCCGAGGACAGGTCCATGGTCCCGGAGAACACATACGGAAGACAGCTCGCCCCCGCCACGAAAATCCACCCCAGCCCCACGAGCGCGAGCCCCTCCCGCTCATACACCCGCACGGCCGCCCGGTGTCCCACGCCCCACAGCGCGAACCCCGCCGCCACCGTGACCACGATGGTGCGGAGAAACGCCTCAAAAGCCCCCCATTCTGCGAACCAGACCGCCCACAGCGCGGACACCGCCAAAGGCAGGGCCAGCGCCGCGAGGAAGATTCCGAGATATTTGGAAAGGAGACGGTAATTCATCGGCCTCTGTCAGCATTCTCCAACCCAGCGGCGCGCGGGAGTCCGCGTCACGCCCGCCGCCAGAAAGACGGGAAGAAGAATACCATAACGCTGAAAAACTCGAGCCGGCCGGTCACCATGACCAGGCTGAGAAACCACTTTCCGGCGGCGGGGACGCAGGAGAAGTTCGTCTCGGCCCCCACCAGGCCCAGCCCCGGCCCGGTGTTGTTAAGACACGCCACCACCGACGAGAACGCGCTCTCCAGGGGAAGCCCGAAAAAGGACATGACCACGGTGGAAAACGCCGTGACCGCCACATACACCAGAAAAAAGGAAAGCACGCTGTATTGGATGTCCTCGGAAACCACCTGGCCGTTCACGCGGATCGCCCGCAGGGTGTGCGGACGGAAGATGCGCTGTATCTGCTGGGAGGCGATCTTGAACAGGATCACCACCCGGATGATCTTGAGCCCCCCCGCGGTGGAGCCGGCGCATCCGCCCATCATCACGACCATCATGATCCATATCCGGGAGAAGTACGGCCAGATGTTGAAATCCGCGCCGGTGAACCCGGTATTGGTCATCATGGTCGCCACCTGGAACGACGAAAAGCGGACAGCCTGTCCGGGGGTGTAGTCTGCGGCCCCCGACGCGCCCGGAACCGACGCGTCCGCGGCCACCTCGCCCTGGACGCCGAGGAGGTTCAGCGTGACGAGGGTGCAGGACACGAGGAATATGGCGATGAAAACACGCCACTCCGTGTTTCTGAAAAGGGCTTTCCAGTCCCCCTTTGCCATTAGGTAGTAGAGGGTGAAGTTGGTCGCGCCCACCAGTTCAAACACCGTGATGGTCGTCTCTATCGGCAGGCTGTTGAACGCCTCGATGCTCTTGTTCCGGGTGGAGAAGCCTCCCGTGGCCAGACTTCCAAAGGTGTGGCAGAGGGCGTCATAAAGGTCCATGCCCGCCACCATCAGGGCGGCGACATGGATGACGGTCAACACCGCATAGACCTTGAGGAGGACAAAGGCCGACTCCTTGATGCGCGGACGCACCCCGTCCTTGGACAGCCCGGTCACCTCGGACTGGTACAGCATCTTGCCCGTAAGCCCGATGAAGGGAATCACGGCCACCATGAGCACAACCACCCCAAGACCGCCCAGCCAGTGCGTGAGGGACCTCCAGAAGAGGATTCCCTTGGGAAGGCTCTCAATTTCGGCGATGACGGAGGATCCCGTTGTGGTAAACCCGGACATGGACTCGAAATAGGCGTCCGTGAAGGTCATGCCCCCGTAAAACAGAAAGGGAAGCGCCCCCAGGGCCGAAATGAATATCCACCCCAGGCCCACCAGGGCAACACTTTCCCTCTCATACATCCGCCGGTGCTGGCCCCGTCCCAGAAAGACCAGAACGCCCCCTGAAAGGGCCGAAGCGGCGGCGGCCTCCAGCAACGCACGAAGAGACTCCATCTCCCAGTACCACAAGTCCCACAGGGAGGAAACCACCATCCACACGGCGATCCAAAGGGAAAATATCCCCAAGTTTCTTGCAATGATCCGGTAGTTCATTTCGCGCCCGTGAGGGCCTTCCTGGCGGCGTTGGCGTCCGCCGTCGGGGTGATGAACACCACGGTGTCGCCGGTCTCCAGGCGGTCGGCGCCGCCGGGCACGATGACCTGGTCCCCCCGGAGAATGGTCGCAATCAGCACCTGGGCGGGCATCCGCGCGGCGATCTCCACGATTTTACGCCCCGCCACCGGCGACCCGTCCTCCACCCGCGCCTCCACCACCTCCATGTCGCCCTCGCCCAGGAAAGAGGACGCCGTGACGCGCTCCTGGTGAATGATCTTTAGAACGCTGTTGGCGAAGGCCAGGCGGGGCGTCAGGGCGAGGTCTATGCCCAGCTTCACCACCAGCGGCGCGAAGTCCGGCTGGTGAACCACCGCCACCACATGCCGCACACCCACCTCGCGGGCAAGCACCCCGGCCATGATGTTCCGCTCGTCGTCCTCCGTGGTCGCCACAAACACGTCAAAATTCTGGAGATGCTCCTGTTCCAGCGAGGCCCGCACCGTCGCGTCGCGGTTCACCACCTTGACATGGTAGAACTGGCGGGCAAGGTCATCGCAGGCCATCGGGTTCTTCTCAAACAGCTTCACCTCCATCTGGCGCGTGTCAAAGGCCTGGGCAACCCGGCGCCCAATCACCGTGTCCCCCAGAATGGCCACCCGTTTCGCCGTTTCAGACTCGCTGAAGAGCCGCCGATGGGTCTCCATCGCCTCCTTCATCCCGAGAAGCGTCACCTTGTCCCCGGCCTGGAGCACCGTGTCCCCGCAGACAATGCTGTTGTCTCCGCCGCGGCCGACCGTGCCCACCAGCAGGCCGCTGCCGGGGGGCAGAATGTCGCGCACCGCCCGGCCGGCCGCCGGCGCCGACCCGCCCACCAGCACCTGGCAGAGCTGTATCTTTCCCCGGCCGAATTCCTCCACCCCCAGCACCCCCGGATTCTCCACAAACTGCACGATGTCGTGGGCCGCCAGCGCGTCCGGGCTCAGCAGGTAGTCCACGTTCATGAAGCCCTCGTAGAGGAAGCTCGACTCGATGAAGTCCGTCGTGTCCACCCGGGCAACCGCCCGGCCCGCGCCCAGGCCTTTGGCCAGGGTGGCGGCGATGAGGTTGCTCCGGTCGTCCCCCGTGCACGCGACAAACAGGTCCGCGTCCCCCGCGTTCAGCGACTGGAGCAGGAGCACGGAGGTGCAGTCGCCCACCACGGTGCGGGCGTCCAGGTCGAAGTCTATCTCCTCCCGGCGCTGCGGGTCCCGGTCAAGCAGCGTGACATCCCGGCCCTCCGCGCAGAGAAGGCGCGCAAGGTGGAATCCCACACGTCCGCCGCCGGCGATAAATACGTTCATGAGACCTCCAATGGACCCCCTGGGAGCGGTTCAATGGGTAAAAGCATGAACCACCCCCGGCCCCTTTCTCAAGAAATACCCCCCAAAACACGCTGACACGGACCAGGCCGCCCGCCCTACTCGGCCTTGAAATCCGCGTGCCGCCGGGCAGTGGCCGCCCCGTTGCACAGGTCGTCCGGTGTCAGCACCACGGGCGTCCAGACGGGTTTCCCGCCCACATCCATGAGGTTCAGCTCCACGGAGGGAACGGCCCCCGTCATGTCGAACACCATCCTCCCGGCGTTGTCCCCCTCGTAGGGGGTGCGCACGCGCAGTTCCGGGAAACGTTTCCTCCAGCCTGTGTTCGCCTTTTGGGCCAGCGGGGAACTCACCAAGTCGTACAGGTCATAACCGCCCTGGTCTGAACGGGGAATGGCATTGAACTCCCCGACATGGGTGTCCCCGGAAATCAGAATCACCCCGGAGATGCCCTCGTCGCGGATGAAGTCAAACAGGCGGTTCCGCTCATGCAGGAAGGCGGCCCAGGAGTCGCCGCCCTCGCCCTTGGCGCAGGTCCAGCCGCTCCCGGAAACCAGCACCTTGAACGGCGAAGTGCTGGCCTTCAACTCCCGCTGGAGCCACGCGAGCTGCCCCGCCCCCAGGAAGGTCTTCTCCGGCGTGTCCGGGTCCGTGTTTGGGTCGCGGTGGTAGCGGCAGTCAAGAAGAAAGAAGTCCACGCCCCCGTAGGCATACCGAAAAAACACCCCCGGCGTGTCGGGCAGCCCGTAGGACGGGTTGGCCCAGTACCGCTTGAAGATGCCGAGAGAGGCCTCCTTCACGGGGTTCGTGCGGTCGTGGTCGTTCAGGCCGAAATCATGGTCGTCCCACACCGCCAACTGCGGCACCGAAGCGATGAAGCCCTGAAGCGACGCCACGGCCCGTTGCCGCCGGTACTCCTCCGCCAGGGCCTGCGGGTCCAGCGAGTCCCCGTAAATGTTGTCCCCAATCCAGAAAAAGAGGTCCGGCGCCGCAGCCTGGAGAGACGTCCAGATCGGCTGCACCCGGTCCCGCTGCACGCGGGGGCACGACCCGAAGGCCACGGCAAACCTGGCCGGACCCGCCGGAGCGGTCTTCGTCTGAAAAATGTCCAGATACGCGTCCGGCTTCCCGTTCACCAGAATCCGGTAGAAATACGGCGTGGCAGGGGAGAGGCCCTCCACGCGAAGCACGGCCGTGCAGTCATCCCCGGCACGCGAGGGGCGGACGGGCGCGGAGGCCACCGCGTTGCGGAAGTGCCGGGAAGCGCTCACTTCCAGCACGGCCTCGTATTCCCCCGAGAGACGCACCCAGACCGTCACCGCGTCCGGGGCGGCAACACCGACCATGGGGCCCTCCATCACCCTGGGGGTGCCCGTTTCGCTGCGGGCGGCCCGGGCCCCCGCGCAAAACACTCCGGCAATCAAGAGACTCCCCACAAATGCCGTCATCCACTTGCTCATCGGATTTTCTCCTGTTCCCGGGCGCGACCCACCGTAGAAGCCTCCCGGGTTTCTTCGCCCGACACGCGTTCTGTATAATACAGAACGCTTTGTTGCTTTGGAAACCCCGTCTGCGGGAACACCTCCCGCATGTGTTCTGCGAATCGCCGAGCGGCCCGTATTCGCAGTTTGGAGCCCCCGGATCATGCCAGAAAACGTCGTTAAGCCCGGTGACGCAGACCTCCAAGATGTCACCCGGAAACCTTTCCCCCAGTCCCGAAAGATTTATTTGGAGGGAAGCCATCCGTCCATCCGCGTTCCCATGCGCGAGGTGGACCTTGCCCCAACTCTCTCCGCGACGGGCGAAATCCTGAACCAGAACCCGCCGGTGAGGCTGTACGACACCTCCGGCCCCTACACCGACCCTGAGGTGTCCATTGACCTCGAGAAAGGGCTGTCCCCCCTGCGTCGGCCCTGGATCGAACGCCGAGGGGACACGGAAGTCTCCGGAGGCGCACACGCCCCTGAGGGCCCCCACAACGCGGCCTCCTTCCCCCGGCAACTCACTCCGATCCGGGCCAGGAGCGGGGCGCGCATCACCCAGATGGACTACGCCCGACGGGGGATCATCACCCCCGAGATGGAATACGCCGCCCTGCGGGAGAATCTGCTCCCCCCCTCTGAGACCCCGCACCCCGCCCGCATCACCCCGGAAGTGGTCCGCGAGGAAATCGCCGCCGGACGGGCCGTGCTCCCGGCCAACATCAACCATCCCGAGCTGGAGCCGATGGTCATCGGCAACCGTTTTCTGACAAAAATCAACGCAAACATCGGAAACTCCGCCCTCAGAAGCTCTGTCGCTGAAGAGGTGGAGAAGATGGTCTGGGCCATCCGCTGGGGTTCCGACACCGTCATGGACCTCAGCACGGGCCGGGACATCCACGAAACCCGTGAGTGGATTCTGCGCAACAGCCCCGTGCCCATCGGCACCGTGCCCATCTACCAGGCCCTGGAAAAGGCCGACGGCGGGCCGGAGTCCCTCACCTGGGAACTGTACCGGGACACCCTGATCGAGCAGGCGGAGCAGGGGGTGGACTATTTCACCATCCATTCCTGTGTCCTGAAGGAATTCATCCCCTGGGCGGCCGGCCGCACCACGGGCATCGTCAGCCGGGGCGGGTCCATCATGGCCAAGTGGTGCATGGCCCACAACCAGGAGAACTTCCTGTTCACCCACTGGGACGACATCTGCGACATTTTGGCCGCCTATGACGTCACCGTTTCCATCGGGGACGGCCTGCGCTCGGGGTCCATGCGGGACGCCAACGACCGGGCGCAGTTCGCCGAACTGCGGGTTCAGGGCGACCTCACGCGCCGCGCCTGGGAGAAGGGGGTGCAGGTGATCAACGAGGGGCCGGGCCACATCCCCATGCACCTCATCCGGGAAAACACGGACCGTCAGGCCGAATGGTGCGGCGGCGCCCCGTTCTACACCCTCGGGCCGCTGGTCACGGACATCGCCCCGGGCTACGACCACATCACCTCAGCCATCGGCGGCGCCCTGATCGGATGGTACGGCACGGCCATGCTGTGCTACGTCACGCCGAAGGAGCACATCGGGCTGCCCGACCGGGACGATGTGCGCGAGGGCGTGGTGACCTTCAAGCTCGCAGCCCACGCCGTGGACCTCGCCAGGGGGTTCCCGGGCGCCCAAATCCGCGATGACGCCCTGAGCAGAGCCCGCTTCGAGTTCCGCTGGCGCGACCAGTTCGCCCTCTCCCTGGACCCCGAAAAGGCCTTTGAGATGCACGCGCGGTCCTTTCCCGAGGCAAACAAGGGCGGCGTCCATTTCTGCTCCATGTGCGGCCCCAAGTTCTGCGCCATGGAAATCTCGCGGAACCTGTGCGCCTACGCAAAGGACGGCGCGGGGCCCGTTGGGGAAGGCGGCGCGTGAAGTTCGGCGACCACGACATCCCCGTGCCCCTTTGTCTCGCGCCCATGGAGGATGTGTCCGACCCGCCGTTCCGGCGCCTCTGCCGGGAAATGGGCGCGGATGTGGTCTACACCGAATTTGCCCACTGCGAGGCCGTGGTCCGGGAGATTCCCTCACAGTGCCGCAAGCTGCTGGTGTCGGACGACGAGCGCCCCGTGGGCATCCAGTTGTATGGCAGCACGGAGGAGGTCATGGCCGCCGCCGCCGCGCGCGCGGAAGCCGAAGGCCCTGACTTCATTGACGTCAACTGCGGCTGCTGGGTGAAGAAGATTGCGGTCCGGGGGGACGGCGCGGGGCTGCTGCGCGACCTGCCCAAGATGGGGCGGGTGATCGAGTCGGTCATGCGGGGCACCCGCCTGCCTGTCACCGTCAAGACCCGACTGGGATGGGACCACGACAGCATCGTCATCCTGGAGGTGGCGCGCATGCTCGAGGACCTGGGGGTTAAGGCGCTGACCGTCCACTGCCGGACCCGCTGCCAAGGCTACACCGGCCGCGCCGACTGGTCTTGGATCGCCCGGATCCGCGAGGTGTCCGCCATCCCCCTGATCGCCAACGGGGACATCACCACGCCCGGCGACCTCCAAGCCTGCCTGGACCTGGGCGCCGACGGCGTCATGATCGGCCGCGGGGCCATTCACCGCCCCTGGGTGTTCCGGCATCTGCGCCACTGGCTGGAAACGGGGGAGGAGCTTCCCGAGCCCCCGCTTCGGGAGCGCGTCGCCCTCACGGCGCGGCACCTCGTCGAGCACGTCGCCTATCACGGCGCCCCTCGCGGCGTCTTTTCCTTCCGAAAGCACTATGCCGGCTACCTGAAGGGCGCGCCCCACATCGCCCAGCTCCGGCGGGAACTGGTGCAGTTGACAGAGGTGGGGGAAATTCTCGCCCGGCTCGACGCCTACGCCGCGGAGCTTCCGGAAGACGGGGAATAACCCCGGCGTCTTCTGCTAGTATGGCTTCAGGACCAACCATGGAGGACATGCCATGCACCAGGTGCTGAAAGAGACGGTCTACGAGATGAACCGCGCCCTGATCGAGGAGGGCCTCGTGCTGGAAACCTGGGGCAACGCCAGCGCAGTGGACCGGTCGGAGCGTGTGGTGGCCATCAAGCCGAGCGGGGTGCAGTATGACGACCTCACCGCCGACACCGTCGTGGTGGTGGACTTTGAAGGAAAGGTTGTCGCCGGAGAACTAAGCCCCTCCGTGGACACACCGGCGCATCTGGCCCTCTACCGGGCCTTTCACGGCATCAACGCCGTCATCCACACCCACTCCCACTACGCCACCGCCTTTGCCCAGGCCCGCAGGCCCATTCCCTGCCTCGGCACCACCCACGCCGACTATTTTTACGGCGAGATTCCCGTGGTCGCCGCGCCCTCGCATGAGGAGGTTGTGGAGAACTACGAGCACCACATCGGCGACCGCATCGTCCGTCATTTCTCCGGCAGGGACCCTCTGGCCTGTCCGGCGGTGCTGACGGCGGGCCACGCCCCCTTTGTCTGGGGGCGCACCCCGGCGGAGGCCCTGGAAAATGCCGTGGTGCTGGAGGAGATCGCCCGGATGGCGGCGCACACCCTGGCGGTCAACCCGGCGGCGGCGCCCCTGGAGGACTACCTCCTCAACAAGCATTTCTTCCGCAAGCACGGGAAGGACGCCTATTACGGTCAACGGTGACCCGCGGCGCGGTGCGGTTGCATCGCCGCCGCCCGGGTTGGTAAAGTGGCCGTTCGGGGTCTGCGTGCGCCGGCTTCACGTCCCAACGGCCCCCGTTTTCGCGGTCTTATAGAACGGCAAGGGAGAAGTCATGCATCCTGAAATGAGAACTGCGGACATCGTGGTGCTGGTCGTGTATTTCCTGGCCATGGCGTCCATGGGGCCCTACTTCGCGCGCAGGAACAAGAGCACCGAGAACTATTTCGTCGGCGGCCGGTCCTACCCCGGATGGCTGATCGGCCTGTCCATGTTCGCCACGTCCATCAGCTCCATCACCTTTGTGGCATACCCGGCCGACGCCTACAAGACCGCCTACCTGCGGTTCCTGCTCTGCCTGACGCTCCCGCTGGGCATCTTCATCGCCTCCAAGGTTTTCCTGCCCTTCTACCGCCGCGCCCAGATCACCTCCGCCTTTGAATACCTCGAGGCGCGCTTCGGGGCGGGCACCCGCGCGTATGCGGCCACCGCCTTCATCGTCGCGCAGATCACGCGCCTGGGCCTGATCCTCTATCTTGTCTCCGTGCTCGTGCAGGAGATGACCGGGCTCAGCGCGGAGTACAGCATTCTCATCGGCGGCGTGATCACCTCGTTTTACACCATCACGGGGGGCATCGAGGCGGTCATCTGGACCGACTTCTTCCAGTCCTTCCTCCTGTGGTTCGGCGGTTTGGCCATCCTGATCCTGGTCATCATGGGGGTGCCCGGGGGCCTTTCGGAAATCATCTCCGTTGCCTGGCAGGACGGGAAGTTCATGCTCGGCGACCTGAACACAGCCACGGGGAAACTCGAACCCGCGGGATGGGGTTTCAGCCTCACCGACAAGACCGTGGTCATGATCATCCTGGTCGGCCTCACCAACTGGCTCACGGAGTACAGCAGCAACCAGAATGTCATCCAGAAATACGTCGCCACCAAGAACCCCCAGGAGGCCACCAAGGCCATCTGGATCTGCTGCCTGTGCAGCGTGCCCACCTGGGCCTTCTTCATGCTCATCGGCACGGCCCTCTATGTGTACTTCAAGGTCAACCCCGATCCGAAGGCCCTGGCCATGCTCACCGGGGCCGACGGCGCCCGAGCCGACTCCATCATCCCCTACTTCGTGATTCAGAAAATGCCCGTGGGGCTCTCCGGTCTCGTGGTCGCGGGCGTCCTCGCCGCGGCCATGTCCTCCCTCTCCTCCAGCATCAACGCCATCTCCGCCGTGAGCGTCGTGGACATCTACAAGCGCCACTTTGCAAAAGGCAAATCGGAGCGGCACTACATGAACGCCGCGCGCCTGATCTCGCTCGCGGCCTCCGTCGCCATGCTGGGCTTCGCCTACGCGCTGCTCTTTGTCACCGAGCGCACCCTCCAGGACACGGCCACCAAGCTGGCCGCCATCTTCGCCGGCGGCCTGATGGGCCTCTACTGCTTCGGATTCCTCACCAAGTGGGGCGACGGGCGCGCCGTTTTCATGGGCATCCTCTTCACCGTGGTGTTCAGCGCGTGGCTGGCCCTCGTGGAACTCAAGGTCATCACCCCGTTCGTTCCCTTTGAGACGTATTACGGCGGACTGGTCGGCAACGTGATCATGTTTCTCCTGGGCTGCTTCTTTGGCGGGCTTGTCTTCCGGCCCAAACGCGACCTCACCAACCTCACCGTCTGGACCCAAACGGCGGAGTGGAAGGCCCTCGACCACTAGACGGGCGGCATCAAGATGGCCGATGAAACCACCGATCTCCCGGACCGCCGATACTCCATCGGCGAGGTGAGCCAGCTCACCGGGGTGCCGGACTATGTCCTGCGCCAGTGGGAGACCCACATCACGCAGCTCCGGCCCGGGCGCACCCGGTCCAACCGCAGGTTCTACAGCGCGAAACACATTGAAATTGTGCGCCGCGTCAAGACCTTTGTCCGGCACGAGGGCATGACTCTGGAGGGCGCCCGGCAGCGGCTCACTGCGGAAATCCGGGGAGGGAGCGCGCCGCGCACGCCCCGCGAAGCCCTCCTCCTGGCACAGAAGATTGTGGAGGAGGCGCGGACCATCCTCAACCTCCTCGGCCCCGAAGCCCCGCCGGTTTCCACCCCGCCCCCTCCGGCCCCGCCGGACAACATCCAGGTCTTCCGCAGGGAAGACCGGTAGCCCTCCGCCCGCCCCCCAGTATCAGCTTTTTTCTCCGTTTTCCGCGTTGTATAATGCCTGCGGTGTGTGCCGGACTGTCCTCACTCCCAACCGCAGATGAGATTGCTTATGAATAAGCTGCCTGACTCTCTGAGCGCCCTGCTGAAGGCGGTTGTCCGAAGCGCCGATCTGTCAGACGAATGCGGCGACACCCTCTCCCTCCCGGAGCTGGAGCGCATTTCCGGCCGGCTCCTGGAGGCCCTGCAGGCGCGGCAGGAGGAACACCTCCTTTTCCGCGGCCTCTTTGACCGCGCCCCCGTGGGCTACGCACTGGTGGATGATGCGGGCGCCATTCTGCGCGGCAACGAGGGGCTCGCCTCCCTGCTGGGCGTCGCGCAGGCCACCCTGCAGGGACGCGCCTTCTGTTCCCTTTTTCAGGAAGAGGATCAGGAAAGACTGGGGGAGGCGCTGGTCTCCCGGACCCATGCCGGGGCTCCCGCCGGCTTGGAGGTGCGGTTGCGCACCGGATCGGGGGGAACCATGCGGGCCACCGTGACAGCGCGGCGCATTTCTCCCGGCGTCACCGGCGTCGCCGTGTCGGAAACCGGGGGAAGAGACCTGGTCGAGTCGGTCCTCCGCTCCCAGCAACGGGAGCTGGAGGCTGTCTATGACAATGTTCCGCTCATGATCTGCCTGCTGGATGCCGAACAGCGCGTGCGCTATGGGAACCCGGCCTTCCGCGCCTTCCTGTCTCGGTCCCTGGACGACCTTTCCGCACGCCGCATGGGCGAACTGCTTGCATGTCCCTCCCAGGGGGCGGATTCCGGCGCGGGGAAAGACCCGGGGGCAGACATTGCCTCCATCTCCGCGGAGACGATCAGGGACGGCGTGGTGCGGAGCGCGCGGACAGTCTGCGAACTGCCCGCAGGGGAGGGGGGCAGCCGTCCGGTCATTCTCTCCGTGCAGACTGCGCGCGTGCGCCTTTATGAGCAGCCCTTCGCGCTGCTCTTTCTGGAGGACATCACGGACCGGGAGCTGGCGGAGACCGCCCTGCGGGACTCCGGGGCGCTATACACCTCCCTGGTGGAGAACCTTCCGCAGTACATCATCCGGAAAGACCTGGAAGGGCGCATGACCTTCGCCAACCGCCGATACTGCGAGCTGCGGGGGTGCGCCCTGAAAGACCTGCTGGGCAAGTCCGACTTCGATTTCTTTCCCCCCGCGCTGGCGGAGAAATACCGGAAGGACGACCTGTATGTGATCGCCACGGGCGCCTCCCTCGACGAGGTGGAAAAGCACGCGGCCCCCGGAAGCCCCGAAATGTTCATGCAGGTGATGAAAACCCCCGTGCGGGACGCACGGGGCGGCATCACGGGCGTGCAGGGCATTTTCTGGGACATCACAGACCGGGTCACCGCGGACCGCGCGCTGGTCCAGAGCGAGGAGCGCCTCCGCCTCGCCCTGGAGGCGACCAGTGACGGGCTGTGGGACTGGGATGTGCCCTCGGGAAGCGTCTACTGGAGCCCGCGCACCTACACCATGCTCGGCTACTGCGCGGACGAGTTTCCGGTGACCTTCGACAAGTGGCAGGCCCTGGTGTTTCCGGAAGACCGCAACACCGCCGTCCAGACGGTCACCCGCACCCTGGAGTCCGGCGGCGACGAGTTCTCCATGGAATTCCGGATCGCCGGAAAGGACGGCCTCCTGCATTGGATTCTGGGAAGGGGAAAGGTCGTGGCCCGCGACCGGGAGGGGGCCCCCCTCCGCATTCTGGGCACCCACACAGACATCACGGAACAGAAGACGGCGGACAGGACTCTCCGGGAAAGCGAACTCCGTCTCAAGACCCTCATCGAGTCCATTCCCCATGTGGCCATACAGCGCTTCTCACAGGAAGGCGTGGTGGAATACTGGAACCGGGCCAGCGAGGACATGTACGGGTATTCCACGGAGGAGGCCGTGGGAAAAGACCTGTTCTCCCTGCTCTTCTCCGGCGGAGAGGAAATCGAGGGGGCACGCGCCGCCCTGCACCGGCTGGTCCAGTCCGGG
>JAPXRP010000088.1:0-17391 GCA_033813475.1 Candidatus Hydrogenedentota bacterium | reverse complement strand
CCAGCATTCAGCTCTGGCTCTGGGAGCCCGGCACCGCCGACCCCGTCAAAGGCTGCGTGTTTGACTCGCAGAAGCATGCCTATGTCTCCGGCACCTTTCCCGGCGGGGGAGTGGTCATCGTGGAATACACGCCGGGCACTTCTGGGGAGATGATTCAAACCGTGATCAACCCCCGCACGGGGGAGAAACTGCGCGACCTGGGCGACCTGCGGGAACCGGCCGTTACCACCCGTCGCACCGAGGACGGCACGCGGCTGGTGAAGATAGACAACCTCTCCTCCGCCGTGGAGGTGCTGGAGGCGGCCACGGGGGCGGCGCTGTTCCAGATCACCCCGCCGGAGGGCCTGAAGCTCTACCCCTATGTCTGCTTCCGGTCGGCGGAAAAGGTCTGGCTGATGGGCCTGGACCGGCAGAACGCCCTGTGGCTCGTGCCGGTGGAGGAAGACGGCGCGCCCCGGCGCATTCTGGGGGACAGACGCTTTCTCCCCGGCCGAGTGGCCAACATCCGCCCCCCTCATCTGCTGTGCCAGGAATTCCGGGGCAACAACAGCCAGACCAACACCCTTGTGTCCATTGACACCCTGGAGGAGCGCGCCCGCTGGAACTTCACCATGCCGCTCAACGGCTCGGGGGGCTGGCCGCCCATCCTCAGCGAAGCGAGCGGGCGCCTGCTGGTGGGCACAATAGGACAGGAGGGCAACCAGCGCAAACACGCGCTCACCCTGATGGCCTCCGGCGCGGAGGTGCCGCTGCTGGAGAAGCCGTACCGCCCCATGGCGCTCTCGCGGGACGGCAACTACCTGGTGGCGGCGGTGGGGGACGAGGGCCCCGTCTTCCTGCTGGACGACACGGGCAAGAGCCTGGCCAAATACAATTCGGAGCAGCGCTATTCCACCGGGCCGGCGGCCTTCTCGCCCGACGGCCGCCGCGTGGCGGTGTTCCACATGCCCCGCATCACCGTGACCGACCTCGCCGAGGGCTTCCCCGCGCGGGAGCTGACAGGCCAGCCCGGCACCGCGAACCTCTACATGTACCGGGAAAACGCGCTGTGCTTCTCCCCCGACGGCAACCTGCTGCTGGCGGGCACCACCCATGGCAAGGCCCTCCTGTTCGACGCGAACACCGGGAAGCTGCTGCACACGTTCGTGGAGGAGCGGCGTTTCCGAGACCGGTATGTCTACCAGGAGCGCTTCCTCTCCTCGCTCGAGGGCATGGCCAAGGACCTCCTGGGCGGCGTGACGGACCGGGCCAAGCGCCCGCCCCTCATCACCTGCGCCTTCGCAAACCAAGGCACCCTCGCCCTCACCGTCGCCGACGGCCAAGTCCTCCGCGCCTGGAGCGTCCGCGACGGGCGGCTCGTCCGCAGCGTGGACCCGAAACTCCCGGAAGAGCGCGACAAGAACGGCAGCATCAACAACCAGATCATGCTCAGCCCCAACGGGGACTACTGCCTCGCCTATAACATGAACAGTTTCGGCATTGCCTCCCTCTGGAACACCGTGGGCGGCCAGCGGCTGGCGGAATACCGCTTTCCCGAAGGAAACCGCCTCGGCGCGGTCGCCGTCGCCGACGACGGCAAGACGGTCTATGCCATGATTGACGGCGACCTGCATTTCCTGCCGGGAAGGAAGTGAGGGGGGAGTCTGTAGTCTTCCGCCTCGTTCCCAAGTTTCACTTGGGAACGCACTTGGCGGCGAAGCTCCGCTTCGCGATTACTTCGTATGGAGTAGGCGACTTGAGGAACAGGCACGAATGCAAAGCAAAGCTTTGCCCACAAGACCGTTCCCAAGTAAAACTTGGGAACGAGGGCAAAGCCTGAAGTCTGAAGCCTGAGGAAAGAGAGGAGCGGATGATGGACAGCATTGCAGCGGCGGGTGGTCTGCGGCGGATGGGGGTTGTGGCGGCCATGCTGCTGGCGGGGGCGGCGGTTGCCGAGATTGACGTGGCGACGCATGAGCACCCGGTGTACCGGGGCTCGCTGTTCAATCCCCGGGTGGACATCGCGTCCGGGGTGGTGGTTCACGGCAGGGGCGACTTTCTGCACGGGGACGACCTGGAAACGGGGGGGACGCGGTGGTCCCGCGAGGTGCCGACGGACCGCAACGGCGGCGGGTACTTCATCGGGGAGCGGCGCTCTGTGCTTTTTCACCCCGAGGGGTTCATGGCGGTGCTTGACCACCGCACAGGGCAGGAGGTCTGGCGGCAGCGGGGCTCCTATTTCGGCGGCGGACTGCGCGATGCCCGGCTTGCGGGCGGCGACCGGTGGCTCGTGGCGCACTACGGGGAGCGCGCGGTCGCGCACGACCTGGAGAACGACCGCTCCTTCAAGGTTTCCCTCAAGGAGGGGAAGACGATCTTCCTCGTCCCCATGCCGGACGGGCGGCGCTTCGCGGTCGTGGAGCAGCTCAGCGGGGACAAGCCACCGACCAGCCTGCGGTTGTGGCTGTGGGAGCCGGGCGTCTCCGAGCCCGAGCAGGGCTGCACGGTGGAATCGCCGATCCGCATCGAGGTGCGGGCGGTCCTGCCCAACGGCGGGGTGCTCCTGCGGGAACACACCTCCAACGACCCGGTGAAGAACCAGTTCAAGATCGTGGACCCGAAAACGGGCGCCGTGCTGCGCGCCCAGCCGGAACCCGAGGAAGAGACGGTCCACCGCGACCCCTCGGGCGACGGCGAGCGCGAGTTTGTCTTCCGTGAGGGGACCGCCGTTGTGGAGGTTGCGCGGCTGGAGGACGGCGCGCCGCTCTATTCCGTGCCCCTGCCGGGGACACGCCCGGGCATCATGGCCGCGCCGTGGGTCTCCGACGGTCAGGACTGGGGGCTGTTCCGGGACGAGGGGAACGCCCTGTGGACCGTGCCGCTGGCGGAGGGGGGCGCGCCCCGGCGCATTCTGGGGGGTGCCCGGCTCCTGCCCGGCATGCCCTACCGGGTGACCCCCCCGCACCTGCTCTGCGGCGAGCCGATGACGGTGCAGAAGACCCTGAACCGGCGCCTGCTCACCCTGCCCGGGCTGGACGTCGCCGCCGAGTGGTCCTTTCCGGCGGGGCGCGGCGGCGGATGGGTCGAATACAGCGCCGCAAGCGGCCGGGGCGTCCAGACGTATTACAACTACGACCACGACAACCAGCGGATGCTGGGCAACACGCTTATTGTCAAGGAGAACGGCGCCGAGGCGCCCCTGCTGGAGATGCCCTGCCAGGCCGTGGCCCTGTCGCCGGACGGGCGCCTGCTCATCGCCCGCGAGGGGGACAACCGCGCGCTCCTGGCGGAGGTGGACACGAAGAGGATTCCCCTGCGGTTCGCCGCGGACCGGGAGTACGACTATGCGCGCGCGGCCTTTTCGCCGGACGGCCGGCGCGCCGCGCTTTCCAGTTATCCCCGCCTGGTCGTTGTGGACCTCGCGGAGGGATACCCCATGCGGGACATGGAGCTGCCCACAGTGGACAACCAGAAGTTTTACGTGGGCAGCCTGGCCTTCTCCACGGACGGAAAACTCCTCCTCAGCGGCAGCATGGGAACGGCCGCCCTGTTCGACGCGGACACCGGAAAATGCCTCCAGACCTTCACGGAGGAGATGCGCTTCCAGCAGCGGTGGCAGTCGCGCGGATACAGCTTCTTCAGCACCCTGGAGGGCATGGCCCGCGACCTGGCCGGCAACGTCACGGACCGGTTCAAGGGAAGACCCTCGCTCCAGGCCGTCTTTGCCGCCAACGGCACCCGGGTGGCCACCAGCGCCGACGGCCAGATTCTCCGCGTGTGGGACGCGCGCACCGGGCAGCGCCTCCACACCATAGACCCCGAACTCCCCGAGACCCGCAACCGCTGGGGGGGCATCACCAACAACTGCGTTTTCGACCCCGGGGGACGGTTCTGCTTCACGTACAACGGGAACGCGTTCGGAAAGGCCGCCCTGTGGGACCTGGCCACGGGCCGAAAACTGGAGACCTATATTTTCCCGAAGGGCACCGGCTACATCAATGCGGCGATTTCAGAGGACGGAAAGACCGTCTACGCAACCGTGGACAGCGACCTGCACCTGCTCCCGGGGAGGAAGTGAGGGGGGGGCTTTCAGGAACCGGACCGATCCGACGGATCCGTCTGACGGGTCTGACCAGTCCGACAGGTCCGACTTGTCCGACGGACTTTCTACTCCCCCAATGTCCCGCGCAGGTAGGTGAGCACTTCCATGATGGACTGCTCCTGTTCCGGCGTGAGGCAGCTCGGGATGTTGATGCCCACGGTGGACGCGAGGCCGTCGTCGAGGCGGGGCAGGGCGCCGCGCGCGTAGCCGTGCGCCGTGTGGAAGGCGTTGCGCGGGCATTCCCACGGGCAGCCGTTGTTCATGGGCCACTTCTCGACCAGGGGGAGAATGTTGTAGTAGACGTGCACCTCGAAGTCGTGCATGAACCACGCGCGGAGGCCCCACTCATTGAGCAGGGCGGCGGCGGCGCGGCCCCGGGCGACGCGCGCCGCGTCGTCCGCGTCCGTGTCCGGCAGGCGGAAACAGCAGTAGTAGCCCGAGTCGCCGGGGTTTTCCGCGTCGGCGCGGGCGCGCGGCGTGAGGCCCAGCGCGCGCACGTGCGCCTCGATGCGGTCGTGGCTGGCGCGCATGGCGGCGAGGATCGTGTCCGCGCGGCCGAGCTGCGCGCGCGCGAGGGCGCCCTGCAGCTCCGTCATGCGGCGGCCCTGCCCCCAGCCCAGCGGGTCGTCGCCGTACCAGTTCTGCGCGGGGACGGCGTCCTTGGCGTAGCCGACGTTGTGCAGCGCCTCGACGCGCCGGGCGAGTTCGGGGTCGCGCGTGACCACCATGCCGCCCTCACCCGCCGTGATGTTCTTGTTGATCTGGAGGCTGAAGATGCCGATGTCGCCGAAGGTGCCAACGCGGTGGACGCCGTCGGGCCCCGCCGGGGCCGTCGAGCCGGGCACGCCGCGCGCGTGGGCGCCGAGGGCCTGGGCGCAGTCCTCCAGCACGCGCACGGGGGGCAGCCCCGCCGCCGCGCGCTCCGCGTTGACCCCGCGCACGACCTCCATGATCCGGCCGATGCGGGCGCAGCCGCCGAGCATGGGCACGGGCATGATCACCTTCGTGCGCGGCGTGATCTTCGCGCGCAGGGCCTCCGGGTCCAGGTTCAGCGTGTCGTCGGAGTCCGCCAGCACCGGGATGGCGCGGTTGCGGATGATGGCCGAGAGGGACGCGATCCACATGAAGCCCTGGACGATGACCTCGTCCCCGCAGCCGACACCCAGGGCGTCCAGCGCCACCTCCAGCGCGCCGGTGCCCGAGTTGACCGCCGTCACGCGCAGGTCCGTCTCCTCCGGCCAGGGGCCGCCGTGCGGGCTGGCGAGGAACCGGGCGAACTCCCGCTCGAAGGCCGCCACCTCGCCGCCGAAGGCCGGGCCGTAATACCGGAACGGCGACCGGTTCAGGATCACCCGCCGCGCCGCCGCCAGCTCATCCTCTCCATACCAGGCCGCGCCGGGGAACTCCGGCGGCAACTCAAACTTCGGCGGGCGCGGGACGGGGGCGTCGTTGTGCATCGTCTGACTCCTTGCAGGGGGGTGGCGGAACCCCATGATAGCCAAGCGGGCCGCGCCAATGCATCCCCCATTGCGCGCGGCATGCCGGTCTGGTAGGCTTTGTCCCGGACCACGCCGAAAGGAAGCCCCCCCATGGACGACGGCATCCGCCTGTTCACCCTGCCGGAACCCCCGGCGCGCGATTTCACGGCGCACAACGCTGCGGCGCGCGCGCTGTGGGACGCCTTTTCGGAGAACACGAACGCCCGTGCGCCCGTGCGGCTGAACACCAACCCGCGCATGCTCCTGCTGGACCCGCGCCACAACACGCGGGGGATCTCCTACCGCGAGTACATGACGGACCCGGAGCTCATGGGCCAGGCGGTGCTGGAGTGGAACTACTGGGTCCGCTTCCTGCTCCCCGGCGACCACGAGAAGGGCCTGCCGGACGTGTGGCGGATTCATGTGGACTTCGAGAATGTCTACGACGCCGCGTGGTTCGGCGCGCCGGTGGAGTACCACGCGGACCAGGTGCCCTACGCCGCACCGTTCCTGGGCGAGGACACCAAGCGGGCGCTCTTCGACCGGGGGATTCCGGACCCCTTCGGCGGGGAGTGGGCGGAGCGCGCCCTGCGCTTCCTGGAGCATTTCCAACGGAAAAGCCGCGCCGGCTGGACCTTTCTCGGGCGGCCCGTGGAGGCCATGCCCCACGCGCCCTTCATTAATTTCGACGGGGCCTTCACCGCCGCCGCCAGCCTGCGCGGGCCGACGGAGGCCTGCATGGACCTGCTGACCGACCCGGACTACGCGGGTGAGCTGCTGGACTACGTCACGGAGGCGGTCATCGCCCGCATCCGCGCGTGGCGCGGCCATCTCGGCCTGCCGCCGGTGTGGGACGACTATTTGACGGCCGACGACTCTGTGGAAATGCTCTCCGTGGAGCAGTACCGGGAGTTCATCCTCCCGCGCCACCGCGCGCTCTACGACGCCCTCTGCCCCGCGGGCCGCCGCGGCATCCACCTCTGCGGCAACGCCCAGCGCCTTTTCCCCGTGCTGAGGGACGAGCTCAACGTCACCAGCTTCGACACGGGCTTCCCCGTGGACTTCGCGCGGTTCCGCGCCGAGATGGGCCCCGGGGTGCAGCTCAGCGGCGGCCCCCGCGCGCCGCTGTTTGTGGAGGCGGACCCCGCGCCGCTGCTGGCGGAGACCCGCCGCATCCTCGCGTCGGGCATCCTCCAAGGCGGCCGCTTCATTCTCCAGGAGGGCAACAACCTGCCCCCCCGCGCCTCCCTCGACCACTGTGCGGCCTTTTACCGGCTGGGCTGCGAGGCGGGGGGCATACCCCGGTAGAAGCAGGCGGTTTTCTGTCCATACGGTCCATCTCGTCCATCTCGTCCAGCATGGACTCTATGGACGAGATGGACGAGATGGACGAAATGGACTGTATGGACCCTATGAACACCGCCTTCCCGTCACCCCTTCTCGCGGAGGAAGGCGGTGATCTTCTCGGCGTGGTCGCCCTGGATTTCCACGAGGTCGCCGAGGGCCTTGCCGCCGGCGGCGCAGTGTTTCCGCAGGGCGGACAGCAGCGCCTCCGCGTCGCCGGAGACGTTGCGGACGAGGGTCATCACCCTGCCGCCCGCGCGCCGCTCGACAGAGACGGGGTAGCCCCCCTTCTTCGTCTTCGCCACGCGCCAGGCCGGAGGCGCGTCCTCCGCCTTTTCGGCTTCGGCGCGCGCGGCGGCCTCGGCCACGTCCTCCGGCGCGATGCCGGGCACGGCCAGCCCCGCGAAGGGGTTGTGGGTCAGGGCGTCCTTTTCGGGGGTGTCCGGGGTCATTTGGTCTTCTCCTCCGGTGCGGGCCACTCGCAGACGGCCAGATCGCCCGCCGTCAGCGTCACGGTTGCCTGCCCCGCCCCCGGCGACTCCACGGGCGCGGGGGCGCCGTCGGCGCGGAACAGGCGCGGGACCGCGCCCTCCGGCAGGGGGTAGTCCGGTGTGTCCAGGTTCAGGGCCACGGTCTGCGGCGCCTCCGTAATGTTCGCCAGCACGGCGGCGACACCGCCGTCGGCGGCGCGCCACGCCGAGGCCAGCACACGGGGGGCGGGCATGCTGTACTCGCGGACCCGGTCGCGCCGTCCGGCGTAGATGGACAGGCGGGACACGGGGATCTCCGCCGCCGCGACGCCGGTCTCCGGCGGGCGGAGCATGACGCCGTCGCGCAGGTATTTGAGCGCGCCGCGCCGCAGACGCGCGGCGCGCAGGAAGAAGTCCGTCTCCTCCGCGCGCTGCTCCAGCAGCTCCGGTTTGAAGTTGGCGAGGCAGGGCTGCTGCCCCCAGAGGAGGGCGCGCGCCTGCTCCAGGCGGAACTGCGCGGAGAATTTGCGGTCGAGGAGGACGAGGGGCTCGGCGGGGGCGAACTCCGGGGGCCACAGCTCGTCGTAGGGCGGCTCGGTAAGCGAGGCGTAGTTGCCG
Source organism: Candidatus Hydrogenedentota bacterium (assembly GCA_033813475.1). Taxonomy (GTDB): domain Bacteria; phylum Hydrogenedentota; class Hydrogenedentia; order Hydrogenedentales; family CAITNO01; genus JAAYBR01. The sequence continues at coordinate 9,400 of JAPXRP010000088.1, read as the reverse complement.
AAGAGGAGGGCCGCGTCGTTGTAGACGGCCTGGAACAGGGGGACGGGCTCCCACTCGCCGGGCGCGGCGTAGCGCTCGCGGCTGACCTGGAGGCTGAGCATGAGGTCGAGGCGCGGCAGCCACGCCTCGCCGCAGCCCTCGCCCGCCAGGGTCACCTCCTTGCGCCGGGCGCAGCGCGCGCGGATGTCCTTCTCCAGCGCGGCGAAGCCGTCCACCCACCACGACCCGCCGCCGCGCGGATGCCCGTGCGACACGTCGTAGCAGGCGCAGCTCGCGCAGGCCTGGTCCATGTAGATGCCCCCCGCGCCGAACTCCGCCACGGCCTTCTCGGCGAGCCCGGCGTAGGTGTTCCGCCAGAAGGGGGTGCCCATGCACATGGGCGTGCAGGCGGCGTTGTTGAAAATGTTGTAGACCTCGCGGCCGATGGCGCCGTCGGGGTTCTTCACGGCGAAGCGCTCGGCCCGCTCGGTCTTCCAGCTCTCCGTCTCCAGCCCCCAGAGCCGCTGGTTCATGTAGAGAATCGCGTGGACGCCCCTGGCCTCCGCCGCCGCGAGCGCCGCGCGGAACGCGTCATCGCCCTCGCGCGGCGGGAAGTACTCCGGGAACCCCGTGTCGTAGGCGCAGCCGTGCCACCAGTGCCAGAACACGCTCACGGGCAGCCCGGTTTGCTCCGCCAGCGCGACCGCGGGCGGCAGCACCCCGGGCGACTTTCCCCGGTTCCAGACCCACAGCGCCGTGTCGGCCGCCCATGCGGGCACGCCCCGGAGCCGCTTGCGGCTCTGGTCGGCCCAATGCCCCGCCGCGGCCCCCGCGCGGTAGCGCTCGGCCGCGCCGAACCAGCCGCCCCAGAAGAGGGAGACATCGGCGGCGTACTCCGGCGCGAAGCGGCTGCCGCCGCCCCGGCCGGGCAGATGGACCATCTCCAGGCCCACGCCGCCCGCGCCGTCGCCGCACACCGCGAAGAGCTTCCGGTGCGCCCCGGTGTCGGCGCTGGAGAGCATCACGCCGGGGCCCGTGTCGTTGCAGAAGGCCAGGAACTGCATGGAGAGCAGGCCGGGGTACTCCCACTCGCGGCGGGCGGGCTGCGGCGGGTCGCCGGGGTTGAGCAGCCGGCCGGGGTTCCGCGCGAGGGAGCCCATCCATTCCGGCACGGCCAGCGCGTCGTCCCCGCCGGGGCGCAGCCCGGCGATGCGGGGAAAGACCATCTGCCGGATGCGGTTGAAGGGCATCCCCGTGACGGAGAAGGTGAAGCGGAACGCGCCGTCCGCCGGGACCACCTCCGCCTCGATCCGCGCGTCCAGCGCGCCGTCCTTCACGCTGAAGCCGGTCCAGAGGAGGCGCAGGCCGCCGCTTTCCAGGGGCTTCATGGAAAGAGACTCCGCGCCCGAGGCGCGGAGCGTTCCGCCGTCTTCCAGGGTGAGCGTCCACAGCCCGTCGGGGTGCGCGCCCTGGACGAACTCCCGGCCCGTGATGGTGTCCCGGAGGGCGATGATGCCGCCGGTGGCCGGGTCCAGGGAGAGGGCCGCGCCGCCCGACTCCAGCACCGCCGGGGCGTCGGGGAACGCGGCGGCGCAGGCGAGGAGCATCGGGAGGACCATCCAGGAAAGGCGGCGGCGTGTGTGCATGCGGGCACTCCTTCATCGGGTTGCGCGACAGGACGCCCCATTATACCCGGCGCGCGGCGCGGCGGGAACGGTTTGGGAACGGAACGGCGCTCGTGGTATCTTCAAGGGCATGAAACCCATGCTGACCTTTACGGTGTGTTGTGCTGTGGCGCTGTGGGCCGCGGTTTGCCCCGCCCAGCCGTCGGCGTTTCACCCGGAGGCGGAGACGCCCCCAGAGCCGGCGGCGGCGCCCGCCGTTCCGGAGGCCGCGCCCCCCGTGGAGGCGCCCAAGGCGGACACGCCGGAGGCCGTTCTCGCGGCGATGCCCCTGCCGCGGCGGGTGGCGCAGCTCATGATGATCAGCATCCAGGGAACCAAGAGCCCCCTGCCGGAGGAGCAGATGCTCCTCAAAACCCTGGGGCCGGGCGCGGCGCTGGTGCGCCGGGCGAACAAGCCGGGCACGGTGACGGCGCTGAACACGCAGATCCGCATGCTGGCCGCCGCCGGGGGCGTGCCCCCGTGGATCGGCACGGACCTGCACGAGCTGGCCGCCGGGGATCCCGGCGGGGGCGCGTCGCCCTTTCTGGCGCTGCCGTCGCTGCTGACGCTGGCGGCGGCGAACGACGACGACACGACGCGCCAGATCGGCACGCTGCTGGCGACGCATCTCCAGGCGCTCGGGTTTGACCTGTGGATGGGGCCGCCCCTGAGCCTGGCCCCCGGCCCCGACCTGGGGCGCGGGTCGGTCAACTGCCTCGGCGGCGACCCCGCCTTTGTGGCCCGCGCCGCGGGCATCCTGGTGGACTGCCACCGCGCCCGCGGCGTCACCTGCCTGCCCATGGGCTTTCCCGGCGGCGCGCTGAGCCGCGAGAACCGCGGCGCGGCGGTGCTGACGACGGCGCCGGCGCTCATGGACCGGCGGGACCTGCTGCCGTTCCGCGAGGCCGTCGCGGCGGGGGCACCGATGATTCATGTCGGAAACACCTACGCGCCCCTGCTCGACACGGCGGGGCGTCCCGCGTCGCTGTCACCCGCCGTGGTCACGGGGCTCCTGCGCGGGCAATTGGGCTATCAGGGCGTGGTGGTGGCCGGGCCGATGGACGCCCCGGAGATCACCTCGGCCAGGGATCCGGCCGAGGCGTCGCTGGACGCCCTGCGGGCGGGGGCCGACATGCTGCTCTGGCAGGGGCCCTGCGGCCAGACGGGCCGCACCATCGAGCGGATCGTCCAGGCCGTGACGGCGGGCGAACTGCCCGCGGAGATGGTGGACAACGCCGTGCTGCGCGTGCTTCGGGCGAAGGAGGCGCGGCATGCGCCGGAGGCCAAGCCCGAAAACGCCGAGAACCTCTTCCGCAAGAAGGACCTGGGCGAGGCGGTCGCCCGCGCGGAGCGCCGCGCCATCACCCTGATCCACCAGACGGCCCCCGTGCTGCCCCTGGACAAGGACCGCTCGACGCCCGTCGGCGTCACCGGCACCGTCGGCACCGACGAGCTGTGGAAGGCCCTCCAGAAGCCGCTCAAGCATGTGGCCGTGCAGCCCATCACCACGGCGCGCCACATCGGCGACATCCAGCGCTTCGAGATCGAGCGCCTGACCCGCGGCATGGGCCAGTTCCGGACCCTGATCTGCGTCCTGTCCGACCGCGAGCGCGTGGAGACGCAGATCGAGCTGGTCCGCGCGCTGAAGACCAAGGCGCAGGCGCTGGTGGTCGTGTACCTCGGCTGGCCGGGTAACGCCCACCGCCTCGGAGACGCCGACGCCATCCTCCTCGCCTACGGCACCGGCGACCGGCCCGGCCACGCCATGAGCGCCGTCGCCGACGTGCTTCTGGGCAAAGGCCCCGTCGGCTTCGCCGACCTGCCCGAAACCATCGCGCTCAAGACCGGCGAGGCGCGCACCTTCAGCGTCGCCGACGTCGCCCAGGTCCCCTCGGGCCGCCTGCCTGTGGCGCTGTCGGACGCGCTGCCCGCCGGGCGCGCCGCGCGCTTCGACCCCACCGGCGCCGTAAAAAAGGCCGAATGGACCTTCGGCGACAAGCGCGTCTCCAAACCCGTCGCCCCCTTCACCTTCGACGCCCCCGGCACCTATCCCGTCACCGTCACGCTGACGGACCAGCAGGGCGAAAGCCGGACCAGGACCTTCCAGGCCGTGGTGGAGTAGGCGGGGGCGGGGCCAAGCCCTTTGTTTTTGTCCATTTCGTCCATGCTGTCCATACTGTCCACAGCGCGAACTCCATGGACTGTATGGACGGCATGGACTCTATGGACAGCGAGAGCCCCGCCCCCCGCCTCCGCTTTTCGTTGACGGTTTCCCCGGTTTTCCCTACAATGGGAGGCACACGGATTCAGGAGCCGTGCCTTATGCGCCTTGCCATGACTTGGGGCTTTGTGGTTCTTTTCTGCCTTTGCGCCGGGGCGGCGGGGCCGGCCAAGGTCTACCCGGACCGGCCGAACCGGATTTCCTTCGAGCCGCAAATGGCGCAGTTTGTCCGCTTTGTCATCCAGCAGAGCAGCGGCGGCGCGGCGTGTCTGGACGAGCTGGAGGTGTACGGCCCGGACAAGAAGGTCAATCTTGCCGTGCAGCCGGGCGCGGAGGCGTCGGCGTCGGCGTGCCTTTCGGGGTACCCGCAGCACGCCATTGAACACCTGAACGACGGGGCCTACGGCAACGACAAGAGCTGGATCGGCGGCGACGGGCCGGGGCAGTGGGCGCAGATCCGGCTGGCGGCGCCCGCCGAAGTGGCGCGCGTGGTCTTCTCGCGGGACCGCCTGCGGGATTTCGCCGACCGCATGCCGACGGTTTTCGAGGTGCTGCTGTCTTCGGACGGCGAGACGTGGACCACGGCGGCGGCGGTGTCGGCGGAGGCCGGGCCGGTGCGGCTGCGGTCGCAGGGCGGCGCGCGGGGCGTGCCGTCCCCGCCGCCGCCGCCGAAGGCCGCGCGCCCCGCCTCCACGGACGACGCGGCGCTGTCCCCTCCGCGCTACGCCTTTCTGGCGGAGGAGCACGCCTGGCTGAAGGCGTACGGCCGCGCGGACCTCGACCCGCGCCTCGTGCCGTACAACGGCCGGGTGAAGGACTACCCCCGCCACCGGGGGGACGACGCGGTGCCCCTGCCCCCGCTGGCGGCGGCCCCGCCGCTGAACGCGCCGCCGGACGGCGCGGCGTGGCGCGGGGCGTCGCGGGCCGTGGCCCGTGTGGCGCACCCCTACGACTTCGACCGGGGGCCGCTGGTGGAGCATGTGCTGCGGGCGGGATGCCACGGCGACACACTGTGCCTCGCCCTGCGGGTGGACCGCCTCCTGAGCACCCATGTGGCCGTGCTGTCCACGCCGGACAACGACGCCTGCGGCGTGGTCGCCGTGAGGGGGGACCGGCTGGTCTTCCGCGACTTTTCGGAGGGGGGCGTGAAGAAGGAGCAGCCTATAGAGGGGCGGTGCAGCAAGGATCTCACCGAGTTCTCCCTGCGCGTGCCGCTGGCGTGGTTCCCCGAATGCCGCGAGAAGGGGCTGCGGGTGGGCCTCGGCATGGGGGGGCGCCACACCCCCGCCGACGGGCGGCCCGTGCTGCTCACCTTTGCGCCCTTCGCCCTGGCGGAGGAGCCTTCCGCCGGCGGTGGGTTCCGGGTGCGGCTGACGGCCGCGCCGGACGCGGGGCCTGTGTCCCTGCGGATCGCCGACGGGGATGGCGAGACGCCGCTCACGCTGGCCCCCGGCGCGTCGGAGGTGCTGGAGGTGGCCGCCGCCGACGGCCCCATCGGCCCCGAGGCCGCGTTCACCGTGCGCGACACGGAGGACCGGGAGCACACGCTGCGCCTGTTCCGCTACGACCCGCTGGCCCGCACGCTGGCATTGTTCGGCGACATGCTGGACCGCTTCGAGGCGCGGGGGCTGGATGTGAAGGCGGAGCGCGCGCAGTGGAATGCGTTTGCCGACCGCCACGCGAAACTCACCGCTAAGGGGCGGCCCGACGCCGCCGCGCTGCGCGGGGCCTTCTTCGACGCCCGCGCCGCCAAGCGCGCACTGCTCCTGCGCGACCCGGACATCACCGGCATCGGCCGCCTGCTCTTCGTCAAGCGCAACGCCTTCGAGCCGTCGCACAACTACAGCGACTACTTCGACTCGGCCTACCGGCCCGGCGGCGGCGTCTGCCTGCTCGACATCCCCCGCGACGGCGACCGCTGGGCGCCGGAACAGGCGCGGGTGACCGAGCTGTTCGCGTCGGGCGGCGGCATCGCGCGGAACCCCATGGCGGACTTCGACGCGTCGCGCATCTACTTCTCCTACCGCCCGGAGGAGAAGGGGTACTACCACGTCATGTCCATGGCCCCCGACGGCTCGGACCTGAAACAGCTCACGGACGGCCCCTTCCATGACCTGTGGCCCTGCCCCCTGCCCGACGGCGACCTGGCCGTCATCAGCACGCGCTGCACGGCGCGGTTCATCTGCTGGCGTCCCCAGGCCTCCGTGCTCTTCCGCATGAAGCCCGACGGCTCCGAGTTCACGCCCCTGTCCTTCGCCAACCTCACGGAGTGGGCGTCGTCGGTCCTGGACGACGGGCGGATCATCTGGACGCGGTCGGAGTACCAGGACAAGGGCGCGGACTTCGGCCACACCCTGTGGGCCGTGCGCCCCGACGGCACCTGCCCGGAGCTGGTCTTCGGCAACACGATCATCCAGCCGAACGGCTACGCGAACGGGCGGCAGGTCCCCGGAACGAAGGAGTTCTCCTGCACCCTCATTTCGCATTTCGGCGACTTGAACGGCCCCATCGCCCTCGTGGACACGGGGCGGGGGCGCTTCACCCGCGACGCCATCACCAGCCTCACGCCCGAGGTGCCCTGGCCCGGCAACTGGCCCGACAACGAGTGCTTCCGCGAGGCGTACCCCGTGGCGCGCGACTACTTCCTCTGCGCCCACGCCCCCCGGAAAACCTTCGGGCTCTACCTGCTCGACCGGTACGGCAACCGCGAGGCGCTGCATTTCGACCCCGCGATTTCCAGCATGTGCCCGACACCGTTTGCGGCGCGGCCCACCCCGCCCGTCCTCGACGGCGGCAAGCCCGCCGAGGCCGCCGCCCCGGAGACCGGCGAGTTCATCATGCAGGACGTGTACGCGGGCCTCGGCGCCGCCGTGCCGCGCGGCGCGGTGAAGTACCTGCGCGTGGCCGAGGAGGTGCGCGCCACGCTCGACCAGATGCCCGACGGCACCTACCGCGCCGACCACCCGGAGTTCCAGGACTGGTACGCCACGCCGGTGCACAAGGTGTCCGGCCCCCACGGCTGGCCGACCTATGTGGCCAAAGCGTCCCACGGCATCGTGCCCGTGGAGCCCGACGGCTCCGCCCGCTTCACCGCCCCGGCGGGGAAGGTGCTCTACTTCTCCGCCCTCGACGGGGACTACAACGAGCTCCAGCGCATGCGCAGCGTGGTGCAGCTCCAGCCCGGCGAGACGCGCGGCTGCGTGGGCTGCCACGAAAGCCGCCAGCAGGCCCCGGTCCAGCACCGGCGGCTCCTCGCCCAGGCCCCGCGGAAACTCACCACCGCCGACTGGGAAGGAAAACCCTTCTCCTACGAGGAGGTGGTCCAGCCCGTGCTCGACAAAAACTGCGTGTCCTGCCACAACCCAAGCCACCCGAAGGGCCTCGACTACACCGGAGTCCTCGACGCCGACAAAATCCCGGCGTCCTACCGCACGCTCATCGAGAAGGGCCTGGTCCACTACGCCGACATGGGCTGGAACTCCGGCGGCTGCGAGAAGATGGAGCCCCTCACCCTCGGAACGCTCAAGAGCCGCCTGTGGGAAAAGCTCAACGCGGGCCACCAGAAAATCCAGCTCACCCCCGACGAGACCCTGCGGATCAAGACCTGGATAGACCTCAACTGCCCCCTCTGGCCCGACTACAAGAACCGCCTCGAACGCCCCGGCGAGACCGAGCGCCTGGCAAGAAGCGGAGACGGCGGGCGGTAGGCGGGCCGCTTCCCCTCTGATCGCCGGACAAGATGCTGTGAGAACCGGGGCGAACCGAGAACGAGATTGCTTCGCTACGCTCGCAATGACGCGGAAACACACGTCATTGCGAGCGTAGCGAAGCAATCTCGTTCCCGCCAAAGCTTCGGCCTGCGCGGATAGTGCGTGTCCGGTGATTTGCGTCCTCCCCCCGCCTTGCCGGGGCGGGGCGGTTTCGTGGTACCCTGCGGGTTCGCGCTTAACCGCAAAGGAGACTTCGCCATGACCCACGAGGCGTCCGCTGTGAAGACCGTCCGCGTCGGCCTGTTCGGCATCGGACTGGACACGTACTGGCCCCAGTTTCCGGGGCTGCATGACCGGCTCTGCGGCTATCTGGAACGCATCCATGCGCGGCTGGCGGCGGCGGGCGCGGAGGTGGTGGATGCCGGGCTGGTGGACAGCGTGCCGAAGGCGCGGGAGGCGGCCTCGCTGTTCCGCCGGGAGGAGGCGGACATCCTCCTGCTCTACGTCTCAACCTACGCCCTGAGCTCGACGGTGCTGCCGGTGGTGCAGCGGGCGGGGGTGCCGGTGGTGGTGCTGAACCTCCAGCCTGAGGCGGCGCTGGACTATGCGGCGTTCAACGCCCTGGGCGACCGGGGCCTCATGACGGGCGAGTGGCTGGCGAACTGCCAGGCCTGCTCGGCGCCGGAGATCGCCTGCGTTTTCAACCGCGCGGGGATTGACTACCACCTGGTCACGGGCACGCTGGACGACCCGGAGGCGTGGCGCGAGATCGGCGCGTGGCTGGACGCGGCGCGGGTGGCCAACGCCATGCGGGAGAACCGGGTGGGGGTCCTCGGCCACTACTATTGCGGCATGCTGGACGTGTACAGCGACATGACGCAGCAGGCGGCGGTGTTCGGGTGCCACTTCGAGCTGCTGGAGATGTGCCGGCTGCGGGAGCTGCGCGACGCGGTGACGGACGCGGAGGTGGAAGCCAAGCTCGCGCAGTTCCGCGGCGAGTTCGACGTGGCGCCGGAGTGCTCCGCGGCGGAGCTGGCGCGCGCGGCGAGGACCTCCTGCGCCCTGGACGCGCTGGCGGCGCGCCACGGTCTCGGCGCGATGGCCTACTACTACGAGGGCACGCCGGGCAACGAGTACGAGAACATTGTGACGTCGGTCATCGCGGGGAACTCGCTGCTCACGGCCCACGGGGTGCCCGTGGCGGGCGAGTGCGAGGTGAAGAACGTGCAGGCGATGAAGATTCTGGACCTCCTCGGCGCGGGGGGCTCGTTCTCGGAGTTCTACCTCATGGACTTCGCGGACGACGTGGTGCTGCTGGGCCACGACGGCCCCGGCCACATGGCCATCGCCGACGGCCCGGTGAAACTGGTGCCCCTGCCGATCTACCACGGCAAGCCGGGACAGGGCCTCTCCATCGAGATGAAGGTGAAGAACGGCCCCGTGACCCTGCTCAGCGTGGTGCAGGACGGTGCGGGCCGCCTGACACTCCTCGTCGCCGAGGGCGAGTCCGTGCCCGGACCAATCCTCCACATCGGCAACACCAACAGCCGCTACCGCTTCCCCATCGGCGCGAAGAACTTCGTGAACGCGTGGTCCGCCGCCGGACCCGCCCACCACTGCGCCATCGGCCTGGGCCACGTGGCGGACACGCTGGAAAAGCTCGCCTCCCTGTGGAAAATTGGGTGCGTGCGGGTGTGCTAGGCGCGCGCATGCGGCAGCGGTTTTCCACGGGCGCGAACCAGGGGATGTTCCGGATTCCGGGGCGTTGGCGGGCACGAGATTGCTTCGCTTCGCTCGCAATGACGTGTGTTTTTGCGGTCATTGCG
>JAPXRP010000087.1:0-17477 GCA_033813475.1 Candidatus Hydrogenedentota bacterium | reverse complement strand
CTTACAGGGAATCCCGCGGCACGACGCGCCCAAAAACGCCCGCATGGAACCACCTCAACATGACCCGCTCAATTCAGCCTTTTGCCACAGGCTGCTAGCGGAGATGCTCCCATCAATCAGAGCGGCCGATGACTTTGAGAAATGCTGCGAGGTGTGGGAGGACCTGATCGAGGACGAATTTGTGGCTCAGCGGGAGCTGGGGCGGTCACCACATGCAGTCTTTGACCTCCCCTCTGAAGAAGGTGAATCTTCTCATTCTCGTATGGAATATCCAGGTAATTGTGAGTGGTCTGAACATGTGTACCCGTCTGATACCGAAGCTGTCACGTTTGGTTCCAGATCAGACTTTCTTCTAGGGACCAATCGGCCAAACCCTAAGGTAATATTGGGCAAGAACGGGGATGGCAAGGACACTACAATACGCCTTCATCAATTGATTTCACTAATAGCGTGGTGTGACCTTTCCAAGGCGATCGACATACTCATTCAGGAATCGAGCAAATCCCCTGGAGCATATGGAAGCCGTGAGGTGGAAATGCTTGTCGCGGGGGCTACAGAGTTGACCAATCGCGCCGAGCGGCATCAAGCTGCTTCATTGGCGGGACAACGATCTGCGACACCCAGGAAAGACACGAAAAGAATTGGAAAGTTCATTAGATGTTTGGGGTATGTGGTCGTCGCTCTTCCGGGAGATGAAGAGAGGAGGATTTGCACCCATAGTAATAGCGGGAAGGACATGCGTGGGTACTACTACCTGTCCATTTTGCTTCAGTCAAGACAGGGTCTATCGCAACAGCTACTTACTTATGATGCAAGCTATAGAAACATGCAGGCGCGTCATAATAGTGCGTGGAGTGAATCCAAACAGAAGGAGTACACTAAAGAGAGAGCCATAGAGGAAGGCTTGACCGTGAAAGCAGCTGGGAACGAGAATATAGACAGCGCTGCGGAAAAGGCTATTGAAAGGCTTCTTCACCAGGCGGCCCAACAAGAGGATGAGGGAAATCCTAAGCAAGCAGAAGAACTGCGGAAAAAAGCGGAAATTCTGATGAAAAAGCATAAATCAGGGGCGCTGCGGGACTTGATACCAGGAAGGAAGGATACTCTAGAACGCGCAGCGGCACGAAATGTTGGCAAGGCTCTGGACAGGACAATCAAACATGCCAAGGAGAAATACCCCAAGTTCGGAGAGCACCTGGAAGAGTCTATATATCGACCAAAAGGAATGTACGTTGTTTATAATCCTATTTGCGCTATAGTATGGGACGTGTCATCTGAAGGTGTCGAGGAGTAACTCTCCTTTTCAGGCTGCAGAGAACCAGGCCCGCAACTTCACGGTTGCGGGCCTTTTCTTTCTCTGTCAGCACAACATGACATGGGTTCAGGACTTCCCGGGACTGGGCATCCCATGAATTGAGGGCAGGTCGATCACGGGCTTTCTCATCGCTCCAGGCAACGTGGCAACAACGTGGCAACCCCTATTAGTAGATGGCCAGAGGGTCACCACCGAGTGGTGGAGTCCCCGGGTCTGACGGAACGAACAGTGGTTGTGGAGCGACCACAAGCTAAGGTTCGCCGGTAGACCCGGGGCAGCGGCCCCGAGGCCGGTTAAGAACGCGGCGACAGCGGCAAAGAAAGGCTTTCACCATGGCATCACAGAAACAACAGACAAATCATCGAGTGGCGTCTCATCGGGACAAGGGGGCTGGCCAGCAAAGCCGGGGTAGGTTGGACGCAGGGGCTGATCGGGACATGGGCAACGTGGTGATGCTGGAGGCCGCCATTGAGCGCAAGGTCCAACAGCAGCGGGTGTTGATTGCGGAGGGCGAGCCGGAATTCTCGCCGCTGGAGTGCACCCTTCCCCCTGCGACACCCTTTCCCTCAGACGCCCTGGGGGAACGGCTCCTGCGCTATGCACAGGCACTCCAGAAGATTTCTGGGGCGCCGCTGCCCCTGAACGCGGTAGCACTTCTTGCCCTCGCCAATTTTGCCGTCTCCCCTCTGGCTGACATCAAGTTCATGGGGCGCCCGCTTCCCACCAGCCTCTTCTTTGTGGTGATTGGCGCATCAGGCGAACGCAAATCCACGATTCTTGGCAGACTGATGGCCCCCGTATACAAGTACCAATCCCGCCTTGAAGCGGAGGCCGATCGCAGGGTCCAGAATGACTTGGACGCCGCTGAAGCTTCCGGGACAAGACGGATAGCGGTTGCCAGTCGCCCTTGTACGGACGTGTATTGCACTGAGGGTACGACTTCAGCCCTGGATGAAGCCCTCATGCATTGCGCGGGACGTCTGCTCGTAAGTACCGCCGAGGCGGGCATCTTTATCAACTGTCACGCCATGCAAAGCGAGAACAAGCTCTCCTTTTTTGCAACGTTATCCAACCTCTGCGATGCTGAGCCGGTGAAGCTGCTCAGGCGAACGGGGGAGATCAAGGTTTCGGGAAAACGTCTTACCCTGCTCCTGATGGGACAGCTTGGGCCTGTGCAGGAATTTTTGACAGATTCGATGGCCCAGGAACAGGGGCTGATCAGTCGGCTTCTCGTCTCGTTTCCCGACTCCCTCATTGGCTCACGAGAGCTGCACTGGTCCTTGGCCAAAGAGGAAGCGGTCATGGAGGAGTACGACGCATGGATCACCGACATCCTTGATCGCCCATTACCGGTGGTTGAGGGAACGGTCAATGTCCTGGATCCCCCTTTACTTACCCTGACTCCGGAGGCACGGGAGGAGTACGAGAAGATCTACTACAAGGTGGAGCGCGAAATGGGGAAACGGGGCGCGTTGCGCTCCCTTCCACGGGATGACCAGAACAACCTGATCAACAAGATGGCAACCGCCTCCTTGAAGCTTGCGGCAACCCTCCAGCTGTCTGACAACCCTGCTGCAAGAGATTTGGATGCGGAGCACGTCCGCAGGGGTGTCGCCCTTGTGGAGTACTTCATGGCCGAACTGAAGCGGGTTACCAGAATACTTCCCACGGCGAAGACAACCAGTGACGCTATCAAGCTCATGGAGTTGCTGCGCAGCAACAGGCTGACAGAATTCACGTCAAGCTGGTGCTACAGCAAGGGTCCCCACAGCCTGCGCACCCAGAAGACGCTCAAGCCGGTGCTGCACCTGCTGGAGGAGTACGGGTGGATCATGTCGGCGGAATTGCCAAAGGGGAAGGGGGTCGCAAGGTCCAGGAGGGTATACCGGCTCACATCTTCAGCGCGCCAAGAGCTCGGGCTATGACGTGGGCGGACTTCTGGCAGCGGCGTCTCTGTGATGGCGGGAGGCTGGTATTCAAGTTCCCCTGGAGGCACAGGAGAAAGATTAGACAGCATGAACATCGTTGAGTATCTGGCGAGCATTGGATTCCCGCCCACCATTCCCAATGGTCCGGGGGTCATGCGGGGACCGTGCTTTGCATGCGGGACGGGTGTTGACCGGCTGGCCGTATGGGAAAACGGCGGCTACTATTGCAGAATCTGCGGCGCAAAGGGCGGCTTCGCGAAACTGCTGGAACTGACCCGGGGGCTCAGTCCCGCCGAGGCAAAAGAACAAGTGCGGGCGTATCGGGCGGAGCACGGCGCGGCTCCGCCTCGTGAGGGGGTATCAAGGGCCAACGAGGTTGTCAACAGGTCCACGTGGAGAGGGGGCATGATGCGACTGATCGAGATTGCCCAAGAGGACCTCAAGGACAGCATGCGAGGCCGTGATTATCTGTATGAAGAGCGGGGTCTTACAGACGCCTCCATACGCCGCTACCGTTTGGGCATGGTGCGGGAGGACACACGCCTGAAACGGTCGCAGCTCGGTTTGACAACAAGCTACAAGGCGGCTGACGGGCATGAGATTTGGAGGGTTTCCGTGCCTGAAGGCATCTTGATCCCGCACCTTGTGCAGGGAGAGGGCGTTGTCGCGGCAACAGTTCGCTGCTGGGACGGCAATAACGGACGGTACCGCTCGCTTCCGGGCTCCTCCCTGGAAGCGAGACACATTGCGGGGACGGATCCGGGGTTCGACGGAGTGGTCGCCGTGGTTGAGAGCGCCTTGTGCGGAATCAAGCTGAACCAGGACACGGGCGTGTCCGTTGTCGCCCTCGGCGGTGTCAATGCGCCTCTTGGCCCCTGTGCGCTGGGTGCGTTGCTGGCGGCAGAGAAGATTGTGCTGGTAATGGATGATGATGACGCCGGGATCAAGGCGGCCGCCTCCTACGAGATGGGTTTCCCAAACGCCGTCTCGTGCCCAGTCCCGGGCGGCAAGGACGTGACAGAGGCGTGGTTGGCGGATTTGGACCTGCGCAAGTTCATGCAGGCAGCTGTTGGTTATGCGGACCGGGTCTTGGCCTCCCGGCGGACAAGGGGGATCGGTCTGGATTCTGTCCCGGAGGCACGGGCGCACCCCCGCAGCGTTGAGCAGCCCTCATCTTCTTCAGCATCTTCAGGAACTGGAACTGTTGCGCAGGGATCGCGAATTGCTGTTTCGGTTCCGTCGGCTCCTTATTCAAGAGCAGGCCTTGGGGATTACCGGCACATCATGGACGCGGCGGAGGCGAGGAAGGCGGTTCGTTCCCTGATGAAGACCAGTGACCTTGTGGCGGTGGACATTGAGACGGCGAAGCGCCCGAAGTACCGTGACCATCCCAAGGCCGGGCTGGACCCCTCTCTCTCCCGCATCCGGCTGGTGCAGCTCTGCGGCAGGGCGGGGGAGCCGCTCATCATAGACGCCGTTGCCTGTGGGAGACACTTGAAGGAGATTCTCGCGCCGGTGTTCGCCAAGAAGACCGTCGTCCACAACGCCGTGTTCGAGATGAAGCATCTGGCGCATGTCGGCGTGGAAACGGGGGTCATGGACTGCACAATGCTGATGTTCAACGCCCTGACCAACCTGACCCACAGGGACCCCGCTCCGGGCGGGGGGAGCGGGGGTGCCCTGTCTCTGAAGAATGTCCTCCTCACACGTCTCGACGTGGACCTGAAAAAGGAGGAGCAGCTGTCCGACTGGGGTGCGGCGGAGCTGTCCGAAGAGCAGCTGCGTTACGCGGCCGGGGATGTCCGCCATTTGACGCGCCTGCATGACCGGCTGCTGAACCGGCTCCGGATAGAGAGTCTGGAGGGGGTGTACCGCCGGATGCGCGACGCCCAACCGGCGGTGGTTGCCATGGAGCTTGGGGGGATGCGCTTTGACACCAAGCGCCATGCGGAGATGATGGCCGAATGGCGTGACCGCCGTGATTCCCTGACAAGGGAGGTCCAGGAGGACATGGGGGCGGAGATCAACCCGGGCAGCCCCCAGCAGCTGGGCGATTTTCTCAAAGAGGTTCTCCCGGAGGATCGTCTCAGGGCCTGGCCGCAAACCCCCAAGGGGCTCCTGGAGACCAAGGAGGCGGTGTTGGAGGCCAACAAGGACCTGCCGGGTGTTGCCCCGCTGCTCGATCTGCGCAAGGCCTCCAAGCTCCTCTCCACCTATGGCAAGAAGATGGCGGAACTGGTCAACCCCGTCACCGGACGCCTCTCCGCGAGCTTCCATCTGGCGGGCGCGGTCACCGGGCGCATGGCCAGCAGCAAGCCCAGTTTCCAAAATCTTCCCCGGGAGGCCATCCGCGAGATGTTTCTTGCGGATCCCGGCCATGTCATCCTGACCGCCGACTACAGCCAGATCGAGTTGCGGGTGGCCGCCCAGCTGGCCAATGACAAGACGCTGCTGGAGGCCTACCGGAAGGGGGTGGACATCCACCGGTTCACCGCGTCGCTGCTTTTCAGCTGCCCGGAGGGGGAGGTCTCCAAGGAACAGCGGCAGATGGCGAAGGCGGTCGCCTTTGGCACCCTTTACGGGCAGGGCGACAAGGGCCTGCAGGAGTATGCCCGGGGATACGGCGTGGAAATCACCCTGGAACAGGCAAAGGCGCTGCAGCAGAAACTGTTCGCCGCCTATACCGGCCTGCGGCGTTGGCGTGAAGACACCCGGAGCCGTGCATGCCGGAACGCCCCGGTAATGACACTGGGTGGGAGGGTGCGCCGGTTTGGGGACAAGGAAGCGGGTGTCTATACAAAGAGCCTGAACACCCCCATACAGGGTACCGCCGCAGAGATTCTGCTCCACGCCCTGGCACGGGTTACAGAGGCCCTGAAGCCCCTGGACGCCCGGCTGGTCAGCACGGTCCACGATGAAATTGTGCTGACCTGCCATGAGAAGGACGCCGACAAGGCGGAGGCCATGCTCAAGGACTGCATGACCCAGGCCTATCTGGAGATGTTCCCCGGTGCGCCGACGACGGGGCTGGTGGAATGCGGCCGGGGGAAGAACTGGGCGGAGGCGAAATAGGGGGAAAATGGGGTGCGGGAGCCTTCCGGGACACAGGAGAAAGGCTCCGCACCTCCCGGGGGTATGGGGGCCAAATAACGTTGAATTTGCCTACTCAGAAACACGGCCTCCTCCCGCCCCTGCCTGCCTACCCACCAAAAGCCGCCAAAGCCCGCCATCCACCCGCTAGGTAGGTGTGTCCTAACCCAATGCCCCCCAAGGCATTGCGCCAACACCCGCAAAAACCGCAAAAACGCCGGGGATGACCAAGTACCCAGGGTGGTGGGTCAGATGGAGATTCTTCCTGCCCACCCACCGGGATAATGCATCGGGGTTTGTCGGTTACCTACTTGACAGGAGTCCAATTTTCTGGTATAATCCCAGAACGGTAAGCGGGATGCTTCGGGCTCCTGCGACCGTTTGAGCGACAGTTGAAGCAAAAAAAGTCCCCGGCGATGCGCGCTAACACACCGCCGGGGGCGAACACCGGCCACGGGGGCAGGCGTCCAACTTCGTGCGGGTAGTGTACCCGATTGGAACTCCCCTGTCAATCCGTGGCCCAGACGAAAGGAGGTGGACCGTTTTCCATGCCGGAAGACGGGACCGCGTTGGGTGACGCCGCAACGGCGTCGGCGCGGCCCGGATTGACAACAAGGAGAGTGAAGTATGATGACAGTGTTCCAAGTGATTTCCAAGATTGAGCAGTACATGGCCATAAAAGGTGGGCACTACGCTGACTGGTATGTCGGCATCGCCGCCGACCCCCGCCAGCGGCTTTTCTCGGACCACAACGTCCGGGAGATTGGCGACTGGTGGATTTACGAAGACTGCGGCAATGACACCGCAGCCCGTCAGGTGGAGGACTACTTCCTCAACAAGGGGTGCGACGGGGGACCCGGCGGGGGTGACCACGCCACGCGGTATGCCTACGCCTACCGGAAGGCCGCCCACACCAACCCCTAACCATCATCCATGCCGTGGCGGGACACCCTCCCGCCACGGCATGCGGGAGAGCAGACATGACGGTGACACTCAAAGACCTGGTGCAGTTTCTGCAAATGGGCTACCAGCCCCGCGAGGCCGTGCAGGACAACCCGCAGGGGACCCACTGGCTCATCCAGATGCGCGACCTCACAAAGGGCGGCACCATGCGGCGGGACACCCTTGTCCGCATCCTGCCGGAGCGCGTCCCCGACCCCTATCTTGTGAGCGAGGGGGATGTGCTGCTCAAGGTGCGCGGAGCCTCCCACACCGCAGGCGTCGTGCGCGGGCTGCCCCCCGCCACCATGGCGTCAAACCACTTTTACATCCTCCGCCCCGGCACCTCCCGGATTCTTCCCGAGTATCTGGCCTGGTACATCAACCAGCCCCCGGCCCAGACCGAGCTTTCCCGGGGTACCCAGGGGACCGGCTCCGTCACGGTGGTGCGCCGGACCGATTTTGAGAACCTTGAGATTCCCGTGCCGCCCCTGGCGGTGCAGGAGCACATCACCGCCCTGGACCGTCTCCAGCGGCGGGAACAGGAATTGACCGACTCCCTCCTGGCCCGGCGCGCGCGGCTGCTGGGCCTGGTTTGCCTGAACGCGGTGCAAACCCGCACAATCATCACGGAGACCCCATGACCACCAACGAGACCCAGCTGATCAAGGACATTCAGAACATTGTCTGGCGCGCCTGCGACACCTTTCGCGGCATCATCAACGCCAACAATTACATGGACTACATCCTCACGATGCTCTTCCTGAAATACCTGAGCGACGTGTGGTGCGACCGGAAGGAGGAGTACGAGAGGAAGTACGACGGCAACGCCGAGCGCGTCCGCCGCGCCCTGGAGCGCGAACGCTTTGTCGTTCCCGACGTGGAGCTCCGCGACGAGGTCCAGCAGCGCGTCGTGGACCGGTTCCCCGCCACCTTCGACAGCCTCTACGCCCGCCGTGACGCCGACAATATCGGCGAGCTCATCAACATCGTGCTGGCCGCCCTTGAAGACGCCAACAAGGCCAAGCTTGACCGCGTCTTCCGTGACATAGACTTCAACAGCGACATACTTGGCAACACGAAGGAGCGCAACCGCCGCCTCGTGAACCTGCTCCAGGACTTCAGCAACCCCAAGCTCGACCTGCGCCCCTCCAAGCTTCATGGCCGCGACGTCATCGGCGACGTGTATGAGTATCTTATCGGCAATTTCGCGGCGGGCGCGGGAAAGAAGGCCGGGGAGTTCTACACGCCCCCGCAGGTGGCCGCCCTTCTTGCCCGACTGCTGGACCCCCCGTCCGGCGCCCGCATCTGCGACCCGACCTGCGGATCCGGGTCCCTGCTGCTCAAGGTTGGACGCCGGGTTGCGGACGGCAACTACGCCCTCTTCGGCCAGGAGATCAACGCCAGCACCTGGGCGCTCTGCAAGATGAACATGTTTCTCCACGAGAGCGACAGTGCCCGCATTGAGCGCTGCAACACCCTCACTGACCCCGCCCTCATTGAGGATGACCGCCTCATGAAGTTCGACATCGTGGTGGCCAATCCCCCCTTCTCCCTGGACAAGTGGGGCGCGGAGACTGCCGCCGCCGACCGCTACGAGCGCTTCAAGCGCGGCGTCCCCCCCAAGAGCAAGGGGGACTACGCCTTCATCCTCCACATGATCTCCATCGCCCAGGCCGACACCGGCAGGGTCGGCGTCATTGTCCCCCACGGCGTGCTGTTCCGGGGCGGCAGCGAGGGCAAAATCCGTCAGGCCCTCATCGAGGAGAATCTGCTCCACGCCGTCATTGGCCTCCCCGCCAACCTCTTCTTTGGCGCGGGCATCCCGACGGCCATCCTCCTGTTTAAGCGGGGCAGGGACACCCGCGACGTGCTTTTCATTGACGCCAGCCGCGAATACGCCGACGCGAAGAACCAGAACCTCCTGCGGGAGGAGGATATCGAGAGAATCGTCACCACCTGTGCGGCCTTCCAGAGCGTGGACAAGTACGCCCACCGCGCCTCCTTCGAGGAAATCCGGGAAAACGGCTTCAACCTCAACATCCCCCGCTATGTGGACACCTTCGAGGAGGAGGAGGAAATTGACCTCGCCGCCATCCAGCGCCAGATGGATGACCTGGAGAAACAGCTGGCCGAGACGCGCAAGGAGATGGCAAGGCACTTGAGGGAGCTGATGCCAAATGGACAGTAGAAGGGAATGGTCACTGATCCGCCTGCGAGACATTGTTGCAGGTCTTGAAGCGGGGGTGAGTGTAAACGCAGAAGGTATCCCGGCAAGTAACGGAGACATAGGTGTTCTAAAAACCAGCGCCATCTCGTCAGGGAAGTTTTTCCCTCAAGAAAACAAACGTGTAAAGGAGAGCCAGCTGGAGCGAGCAAGAGTGTCTGTCACAAGAGACACCATCCTAATTAGCAGAATGAACACGCTAGAGCTGGTTGGTGCAAGTGCTTATGTTGATGCCGATTACCCTCGTCTCTTTCTTCCTGACCGGCTATGGAAGCTGACTGTGAGAACCGATTCGCAGGTGCGAACGAGATGGCTGGCCTACCTGCTAACATCAGATGGCATGCGTGAGTACATTCGCAGTCAAGCTTCTGGCACAAGTGGGAGCATGAAGAATCTAACACAAGATGACCTTCTTGCCATGCAAATCGCATGTCCGCCCATTGACACACAGGATACCACCATTGCCGTCCTATACTGCTGGGACCGGGCAATTGACCAGACAGAAGCCCTCATCGCGGCCAAGGAACGGCGAAAGCAGGCGCTCATGCAGCAACTGCTCACCGGAAAGCGCCGGTTCCCAGGATGTACAAAACCATGGCATACTGCTAGGCTCGCGGATATGTTTGATCCGGTATACCGCACAACCACAGAAGAAATTGACGCGGTACTAAGCATTTCCTCCCGGAAGGGATTTGAACGACAGGAAAAGAAGTACAGCAAGATCATTGCCGGAAAAAATATCGAGCATTATATTCTTCTGAGAAAGGGTGAATTTGCGTACAACAAGGGAAACTCCAAGACCTACCCTCAAGGGTGCGTGTTTCGATTAGACAGTTATGAAGAGGCCATTGTGCCCAACGTCTACTTCTGTTTCCGTATCAAAGACGACCATCAGGCGCAATCCGACTTCTTCAAGTTCGTCTTTGAAGCAGGACTGCTCAATTCTGGCCTGCGCAGCTTGATCAACACGGGGGTTAGAAACAATGGCCTACTAAACATTCATGAGCCCAGTTTCTACGAACTTGCTCTGTGCTACCCCGACGCTGCCGAACAGCAGCGTATCGCCGCCGTCCTGAACATCTGCGACCAGGAGCTCTGCCTCCTGCGGACACAACTGACAGCGCTCAAGCTCCAGAAGCGGGGACTCATGCAGAAACTGCTTACCGGCGAGGTGAGCGTACCGGTGGCGGAGGCGGGATGCTGTCCATGAACTGGAGAGACGCCACCCGGCACAGACCGTACCGGACGCGTTTGGGACAGTTGGAAACCGAAAGAAAAGGGAAGGAGGACCGATGAAGCGTGAATTGATCGTGAAGCTGCACGCCGATTTCGAGCAGATGGCGCGCCATGACGAGGAGCTTGGGGCTGAGTTCTGGCTGGCCCGGGACCTGCAGGCCCTGCTGGGCTACCGGAACTGGCGCAATTTCGAACCGGTCATTGAGAAGGCCGTAAGTGCTTGTGTGGCATCAGGTACCGAGCCCAGCGACCATTTTGCGCGCCTGCGCAAAATGGTTGATATCGGCTCCGGCGCGCAGCGTGAAGTGGAGGACATCGCCCTGACCCGGTACGCCTGCTACCTGATCGCGCAGAACGGCGACCCGTCGAAGCCGGAGATTGCGTTTGCCCAGACCTATTTTGCCGTGCAGACACGCAGGCAGGAAATCATCGAGAAGCGGCTGGCGGAAGTGGACCGCTTACGGGCGCGCCGCAAGCTGACGGGTTCGGAAAAGGAGCTTTCCGGGATCATCTATGAGCGGGTGGGGGACGAATCCAGTTTTGCACGCATTCGGAGCAAGGGCGACCGGGCGCTCTTCGGTGGTCTGACAACACAGGACATGAAGGACCGGCTGGGAGTGCCCAAGGCCCGCCCCCTGGCGGACTTCCTGCCCACGATCACCATCAAGGCGAAGGATTTCGCGAACGAAATCACCAATTTCAACATCAAGCGGGACGACCTTCGCGACGAGCCGGGCATCACACGGGAGCACGAGCGGAACAATCAGGAGGTGCGTGGTCTTCTGAGGAACCGTGGCATCATCCCGGAGCAGCTCCCGCCCGCCGAGGACATCAGGAAGGTTGAGCGGCGGCTGCAGTCGGAGGAGCGCAAACTGCCGAAGGTGGTCGAGCGTCTGGACCACCCCGGGGAGGATCCGCCAGAAAATGAATGACCACCCCGAGAGCCATGTTCCCATCACTCCACCGCAGGACGAGGACCGGGCCAGCAAGGTTCCGGCGCTTCAGTTGCTGCAGCAGCTTGGGTATGTCTACCTTCCGCCCGAAAAGGCGGACATGCTGCGCGGCGGCCGCCGTTCCGAGGTGCTGCTTTTCGGCGTGATGGAGGAGGTGCTTCCCCGGATCAACACGATCCGGTATCGGGGGGAGGAGCTGCCCTTTTCCGGGGGGAACATTGCGGCGGGGATCGCCGCGCTGCGGGATGTGCTGTATGACGGGCTGGTGCGGACCAATGAGAAGGTGTACGACCTGCTGATGCTGGGAAAGGGCCTGCAGCAGTCTGTGCTGGGGGACACGAAGAGCTTCAACCTGCAGTACATAGACTGGGAGCACCCGGAACGGAACGTGTTCCATGTGACGGAGGAGTTCGCCGTCGAACGGGTCAACAGCCGGGAATGCTATGTGTCCGATCTGGTGCTGTTTGTGAACGGGATCCCGCTGGCGGTCATCGAGTGCAAGCGGGCGGTGCTGGTGGGGCAGACAGACCCGGTGGACCAGGCAGTTTCACAGCACCTGCGCAACCAGAAGGAGGACGGCATTCCGGTGCTGTTCACCTATGCCCAGCTGCTGGTGGGTGTGGCCCCGGCGGAGAACCAGGCCAAGTACGCCACGGCTGGCACGGCGGCCAAGTTTTGGGCGGCCTGGCGGGAGGAGCAGGGAAAGGAGCAGGACGATGCCACCCTTTCGGCGCTGGTAAACACGCCGCTGACGGTGCAACAAAAAGACCGGGTTTTCGAGACGCGTCCGGCATGGGTGCGGGAGGAGTATGAGCGTTACGGGGAGGCGGCACGGAAGGTGACGGACCAGGACCGGCTGATTTACGGGCTGTGCCGCCCGGAGCGGCTGCTGGACATCACGCGGCGGTATGTGGTGTTTGACGCCGGGGAAAAGAAGGTGCCACGCTGGCAGCAGTATTTCACGGTGAAACGGCTGCTGGAACGGGTGCGCGGCCGGGACGCCACAGGCCGCCGCCAGGGGGGTGTGGTGTGGCACACACAGGGCAGCGGCAAGTCACTGACGATGGTGATGCTGGCTAAGGCGCTTTCCCTGGAGCCTGGCATGCGCGGCCAGCGCGTGGTGCTGGTGACCGACCGAACCGACTTGGACGACCAGCTTCACCGCACCTTCACCCATTGCGGGCTGGAGCCGGTGCGCGCGCAGACGGCGGCCCATCTCGCCCGGCTGCTGGAGGAGGGCCAGGCCCGGGTGGTGACAACGGTCATCAACAAGTTCGAGGCTCTCGGCGGCGTGAAAAGCCTGCGGGTGGACGACCCGGACATCTTTGTGCTGGTGGACGAAAGCCACCGGTCCCAGTACGGCAGCTTCCATGAAAAGATGAAGCGGGTGCTCCCCGGGGCATGTTATGTCGGGTTCACGGGCACCCCGCTGATGAAGCGGGAAAAGAAGACGGTGACCAAGTTCGGCGGGTTCATCCAGCCCGTGTACACCATCCGGGACGCGGTGGAGGACCACGCCGTGGTGCCGCTGCTGTACGAGGGCCGCATGGTGCCGCTGGACGTGAACGAGACGGCCATAGACGCTTGGTTTGACAAGATCACGGCCAACCTGAGCAAGGCGCAGGCCGCCGACCTGAAACGGAAGTTCGCCACGTCGGACCATGTGAGCCGGGCCGAGCAGCGCGTCATGGCCATCGCCTGGGACGTGGGCTGCCATTTCCGCGACAACTGGAAGCACACAGGGTTCAAGGCGCAGCTCGTGACACGGCGCAAGCACACGGCGCTGCTGTACAAGAAGTATCTGGACGAGTTCGGCATGGTGACGTCGGAGGTGCTCATTTCCGGCCCCGACGACCGTGAAGGCCATGAGAGTGTGGAGGAAAGCGAGGAGGATCTCCGGGACAAGACCGACCGCCGGGTGCAGCTCTTCTGGAAGGACATGATGGGGCGCCACGGCACCGAGGAGGCCTACAACCGCTCCATCATCGGGGCCTTCAAGGGAGACAGCGACCCCGAAATCATCATCGTGGTGGACAAGCTGCTGACAGGTTTCGACGCGCCGCGCAACACGGTGCTGTATCTGGACCGGGACCTGAAGGAGCACACCCTGCTGCAGGCCATTGCCCGGGTAAACCGTCTGTTTGAGGGAAAGGACTTTGGATACATCCTCGACTATCAGGGGGTGCTTGCCAATCTGGACGGCGCACTGACCCTGTATGAAAAGCTCCCCGGGTTTGAGCGGGAAGACTTGGAAGGCACCCTGACAGACCTGGACAACATCGCCGCACAGCTTCCCCAGAAGCATTCAGACCTCTGGGAGCTCTTTGAGTCCATTGGGAACAAGTACGACCGGGAGGCCTATGAGCGCTTCCTGGCAGATGACGCCGAAAGGCACCGTTTTTACCAGCGTCTGAGCGCCTATCTCCGGGCATTGAAGCTGGCCCTGGCCAGTGTGGGCTTCCAGGAGCGGCAGGGGGGGCGCATTCCGAAATACACACATGACGCCAAGTTCTTCCGTGAACTGCGCGCGTCCGTCGAGCGGCGCTACTCCGACACGGTCAACATGTCCGAGTATGAGGCGAGGATCGAGAAACTGATAGACCAGCACGTCGGGGCGGGGAATGTGGAGCAGGTGACGGCGCTCGTGAACATCTTTGAGCGCGACCGGTTTGAGGCCGAGGTGGAGCGCATGGTGGGCGAGGCGGCCAAGGCTGACACCATCGCCTCCCGCACCCAGAGAACCATCACAGAGCGCATGGAGGAGGATCCGACCTTTTACGAAAAGTTCTCCAAGCTGCTCCGGGACGTGATTGAGGCCTGGCGTCAACAGCGCCTGACAGATTTGGAGTATCTGGAGGAGGTCCGACAGATTGCCGAGCGGGTGCGCACCCGGACGGGCGACGAGGTGCCGGAGCAGTTGGTCCATTCCGACACCGCAAAGGCCTTCTTCGGACTGGTGCGGGATGTTCTTGAAAGACGTTCCCCTGTCCAGGCCCCTGAGCGCCAGATTCTGGCGGACCTTGCCGTCGCGATTGACCATGCCATTGAGCGGCACGCCATCGTCAACTGGACAAACAACACCGACGCGCAGAACCGGATGAAGACGGACATAGAGGATCTGCTTTTCACCTTCCAGGAAAAGATCGGGGTGGCGCTTTCCTTCGGGGAGATAGACACCATCCTGGACCGCTGTGTCAGCACTGCAAAGGCGCATGCCAGGTGACCCGCGACTCCGCCATCCCTCCGGAACCGCACCGGGAAACCGTCCACTTTGGACGCATGCCCATCACGTTCACCGTGGAGTACCGGGCGCGGAAACATTTGGGCATCACGGTTCACCCGGACGCCCGGGTGATGGTGGCGGCCCCCGTGGGCACCGAGATGGAGGAAATCCGGCGGCGTGTGCTGAAGAGGGCTCCCTGGATTCTCAAGCAGGTGGATGCGTTTCGGCGTTTTCGTCCCATGCCGACTGCGCGGCAGTATCTCAACGGGGAGACGCACCGGTATCTGGGGCGGCAATACCGCCTGCGGATATCTGAGGGGGTCCCGCCTTCGGTCAAGTTGAGGGGAAGATACCTTGACGTGACGGTTGCTGAACTTGGGGACAGAGACAGTGTCCGGAAACTGGTGGATGGCTGGTACAGGGACCATGCCCGCGTCACGTTTGGCCGACGGATGGAGCGGTGCTTTGAGGCCATGAAGCCGCTGGGGATTTCACCTCCCGGCATGATCGTTCGCAGGATCCGTGCCCGCTGGGGGAGCTGCAGCCGGACAGGCAATGTGCTCTTGAATGTGGACCTCGTCAAGGCCCCGCTGGAATGCATTGACTATGTGATCTTTCACGAGTTGTGCCATCTTGTCGTTCCGGAGCACTCTCCGGCATTCTTCCGTCTGCTGTCCCGGTTCGTGCCTGACTGGCAGCGCCGCAAGGACCGCCTCGAAATGTGTGGATTTTGAGTCCACTGGCGTCTGGTGTGCCCCCATGTTCCCCGGCGTTTTTGCGGTTTTTGCGGGTATTGTCCGATCTCCTTGCGGCGCATGATCTTCGGGGGACACAGGGCGGCGGGCTTCGGGCGGCTTATGGCGGAGTTTGTCGGCCTGCTGCGGGGGGAAGAAAAAAGGCCGCCATCCCGGAGGATGACGGCGTGTGTGGATCACTCTGAAGCCTGGGTGATCTGGCTGGCAACTCCATTTGACACCGCGCGGAGCCCCTCGTCGCTGAGATGGGAGTACCGCTGGGTCATCATGGAGCTGGAATGTCCGAGGAGCTTCTGCACCTCGTAGAGGGATGCGCCGTTTTGCACGGCCAGGCTGGCGAAGGTGTGGCGCAGGTCGTGGATCCTCAGGTTGGTGAGGTTGGCAAGCGTCTTCACTTTGTCGAAGACCCGGCGGGGGTCGCTCATGTGGGTGTTGGGCCGGATCCCCGGAAAGACGTAGGGATGGTCGTTCTCCCTTCGCGCCAGCAGTTCGGTCAGGATATCCCTTGCCAGGGGATTCAACAGCACCGTCCGGCTTCTGCCGCTCTTGGTCTTGGGCAGAAAGGCTAGGCCCCGCGCCAAGTCAATGTCCTGCCACTGAAGGGACAGGGCCTCGCCGCAACGGATGCCAGTCACCAGCAGAAGACGCAACACGGCCTGTCCGGCATAGTCGTCTTCCCGGCAGGTATCCAGCGCCCGGGTGAAACGCTCGATCTCCTCCCGGGTGAGAAAGCGCTCCCGACCGGTGCTTTCCTTTGCCTTCATGACGCCCTTTGCCGGGTTCCGGCCCTCCATCTTTCCCCAGAGCAGTGCCAGGTTGAAGATGCGGTGAATCAGGGCATAGTAGCGGTTGCCATAGGAGGGCGAGGTCTCCATGCGGATGCGGGTGCAGAGTCCCTGGACATCCTTCGTGGTGATGGCGTTCAGGGGAAGTTTTCCCCAAAGGGGCAGCAGGTCTTTCCGGAGCTTGTTTACATCATCCCGCGCGCTCTTCTTGTTCGCCAGGGCAAAGGGCAGGTAGTCCTGCTCGATAAACTCCCCGAAGGTCATCATGGCCGCCCGCTTGTCGCGCTCTGTGGCCGGGTCTATCCCCCGGTAGAGCAGGTTGCGGCATTCCCACGCCCTTTCCCGCGCCGCCTGAAGGGACAGGCCAGGCCACTCCCCTATCCGCAGGCAGCGTTTGCGCCGGTTGTACCGGTAGCGGTAATCCCAAAACTTTCTTCCCCCCTTGCTCACACTCAGCCGAAGCCCCACCGCCTCCGCATCGGCATACTCTTTCTCCCTGCGCCGTGCGTCTGGCGAATTCGGCGGCAGGGATTCAATGAACTTCTGGGACAGCCTGACCCGCCCGGCGGGTTTCGTTGTCTCTTCCTGCATGGTCTCAACTCCTTTTTGTGCGGCGCACCGGGCGGGACTTTTCTCCCCCTTTTCCAGCCGGGGGTTACTAAGTCAGTCGCTTGCGGCTCGCATGGTCCATGGTTCTCAATGATATGTTCGTTTTTTCGGTGCGGTTTCCGGGGCGCCTCCGGTACCCGCGGCCCGGGGGACTGCCAAAATTGTCCAAGTGCTCTGCTTCTTGGGGACATCAGCCCCGGCAGAAGGGGGTGTCATGCATGGTTTTCGATGCTCTCACCAGAGAGCCCCCCACCGGAGGGGAAAGGCCCTCCCCGGGGCCACCGGGACTGCCTAGCAGCCTGTGGCAAAAGGCTGAATTGAGCGGGTCATGTTGAGGTGGTTCCATGCGGGCGTTTTTGGGCGCGTCGTGCCGCGGGATTCCCTGTAAGTGCGCAGACACGCCCAAATGGCCTGTCC
>JAPXRP010000086.1:0-17592 GCA_033813475.1 Candidatus Hydrogenedentota bacterium | reverse complement strand
CAGCGGCAGGAGCTCCATCGGCTTTTCCACGGGGTCCGTCGTGGTGCCCGCGTGCTCGGACACGATGGACACGCGCTGGCGCGTGATGGCGTTCAGCAGGCTGGATTTTCCCGCGTTGCGCCGGCCGAACAGGCCGATGTGCAGGCGCATGGACTTAGGCGTGGTCTGCATGGTCGTCTCCGGGGCCCCGGTCAAACCGGAACCCGTCGGGCATGCCCAGACGGCACACGGCCTCCGGGGTGAACAGGGCGTCGAAGGCCTCGGCTGTCAGGAGTCCCCGCTCCAGCGCGAGGTCCCGGATCGGGCGTTTTTCTGCGGCGGACGCCTTCGCCAGCGCGGACGCGGCCTCGTAGCCCAGCACGGCGACCAGCACCGTGGCTGCGGCGGACGCGGTGCGCACGTGGGCGGCGCAGCGCTCCTCGTCGGCCTGGATCCCCTCGACGCATTTGGAGCGCAGGAGCGCGCAGGCGCGGGCGAGCAGGTCGAGGCTCTCCAGCAGGGCGTCCGCGATGAGGGGCAGGAAGGCGTTCAGCTCCAGGTTTCCCTGCGACGCCGCCAGCGCGATGACCTGGTCGTTGCCGAGGACCCGCATGGCGGCCTGCGAGACCGCCTCGGGGAGGACGGGGTTGACCTTGCCCGGCATGATGGACGACCCCGCCTGGAGACGCGGCAGCCGTATCTCCGCCAGGCCCGCCTCGGGGCCGGAGGACAGGAGCCGCAGGTCGCCGCAGGTCTTGAGCAGGTTCACGGCGCAGGCCTTCAGGATGCCCGACACCTCCACGAAGACGTCGGCGTTCTGCGTGGCCTCGACGAGGTTCTCCGCGCGGGCGAAACCGATGCCGGTGATCCCGCGCAGCTCCTCCACCGCCTGAAAAATGAAGCGGCGGGGCGCGGCGTAGCCCGTGCCGACGGCCGTGCCGCCGAGGTTGACCACGCGCAGGCGCTCCTCGCACTTGTAGACCCGCCACCGGTCGCGGGCGAAGGCCTCGGCGTGGGCGCCCATCTCGCGGCCCAGCGTCACCAGCACGGCGTCCTGCATCTCCGTGCGGCCCATCTTCACCACGTGGGCGAAGGCCTGCTCCTTGGCCTGGAAGGCCTCCTGGAGCGCCACCAGCGCCTGCTCCAGCGCGCGCAGTCCGCGGATCGCCGCCAGCCGCAGCGCCGTCGGATAGGTGTCGTTCGTGGACTGGTGCAGGTTCACGTCGTCCAGCGGCGACACGGCGGCGTAGTCGCCCAGCGGCCGCCCGAGGAGCTGGAGGGCGCGGTTCGCCAGCACCTCGTTCACGTTCAGGTTTGTGCTGGTGCCCGCGCCGCCCTGGAGCGCGTCCGTCACGTTCCACGCGTCCAGCAGCCCCTCCATCATCTCCGCGCACGCGCGGCACAGGGCCTCCGCCTTCTCCGGGGCCTCCGCCCAGCAGCCCAGGCCGCGGTTCACCCGCGCGCAGGCCAGCTTCACCGCGCCGAACGCGCGGAACAGCTCCGGATGCGCTGCGCGCCCGGCCAGGGGGAAATTCTCCCGCGCGCGCAGCGTGTGCACGCCGTACAGCGCGTCGGCGGGCACGTCGCGCGCGCCCAGCAGGTCGCTTTCACGGCGGACCGCGCCCGCGCCGGGGGATGTCGGGGAGTCTGTCATGCCGGGTCCGGGGTTAGTGGCGGAATTCCATCTTCTGCACCTCGACGCCCTCGATCTCGCCGAGGAGGCGCGCCAGCTCCTGGCACACCGCGTCGTCGCCCGTCATCTCCAGGATGAGCACGCCGCCGGGGGCGCAGTAGTCTTCGGCGACCTCGTGCAGGCCCAGGCGCGTCTTGATGTTGCAGCCGTACTCCGTCAGGAGCTTCTGCACTTTCAGCGCGTTCTCGCCCCGGTTGTGGATGTGCGCGCCGACGATGAGGTGCCGTTCCTTCATGGGATGCTCTCCAGGTTGGGCGGGGAGGCCGCCGGGTTTTGCTCATTATTGCACGTTTGCCGCGTTGCCCGAAAGTGCGCGGCCGACGCTCCCCCCGCCGGGAGAGACGATCCTGCCGGGAAAGGAGAGGGCGCAGCAAGCGGCGCCCCTGCCGCCCATGCCTCGGGCACGCGCAAAAGCGCCGGGCATCCGCCGGGGCTGTGCCCGTTTCCGCTGAGACCGTCTCTATTTCTGGTAGTCGGGGTTGTAGGCGCCCGGCTTGGCAAAACCGCCCAGCTCGGGCCGCATGGTGGCAAAACGGGGATAGCTGTCAAACACGTCCCCCGTTCCGAGGGCCCGCGGGTCTTTTTGGGCGGACAGGACCGCTGCGAGTTTCTCGCCCAACTTTTCGGCAGTCTCCAGGTGTTCCGGCTCCCCGGCCAGGTTCTTCAGGCAGTCCATCGAGGTGCTGACGTCGTACAGTTCCGTCCCGGGCCTTCTTCCCGCCGCCATTTCATGCAGCCCGGGATGCTTGTCCCGGCTCTCGAACAGGAGTCTCTTGGTGGGCCCGTCGTCAATGTCGTGGCAGCCTTCCGGGTCGCCGGCGGGCCAGCGGTCCGGCTTGTAGTTTCGGATAAAGAGGCGGTCGCGGGTCCGGAGTGCGCGCGAGGGATAGCCGAGGTTGTCACGCCGCGCATGCGAGTGGCGCTCCCGGCCAAAGACGACAAACTCATTCGGGCCGGGCGCGCCCGCGGCCAGCAGGCCGAGGAGCGACTTTCCGGACATTTCCGCCGGGGGCGTCAGCCCCGCCGCGTCAAGGAAGGTCGGCGCGAAGTCCACGAAACTGACGAGGTCGCCGGTGGTGCGGCCGGGCTTCACCCGGTCGCCCCAGCGCACCGCCAGCGGCACCCGCACGCCGTACTCGTACAGGTTGGCCTTGGCGCGCGGGAACGGCATGCCGTTGTCGCCCGTCACCACAACGAGGGTGTTGTCCAGCTCGCCCAGCGCCTCCAGCTTCTGCAGCATTCTGCCGAGCTGCGCGTCGAACCACTCGATTTCGAGAAAATAGTCGAGCATGTCGCCGCGAACCGCCGCGTCATCGGGCAGGAAGCCGGGCACGGGGGCGTCCTCCATCCGCTTTCCCGCCGCGAGCCCCGATCCCCGCTCATACTTGCGGTGCGGCTCGTGCCCCCCGTACCAGAAGCAGAACGGCGCGTCCCCGGGGCGTTCCGCGAGAAACGCCTCAAAATTCCCGGCGTAATCGTTGCGGTTCATGCCGTTCCACGGGACTTCCGCCGCCTGGTGCGCGTTGTATTCGGGACCGGCGGGGTTCTGGGTCCAGCCGCCCCGTTTCCAGTCCCCCGGCCCCCATCCCTTTCCGGTGAAGCCCACATGGTACCCCGCCTCCGCCAGCAGGCCCGGATAGGCCTTGAACTTGCCCGGGAACAGGCTGCTGTGGGTGCCCGCCTCCTCCAATTGCCCGATGTGGCGGCCCGTGAGGATGGCGGCGCGGTTCGGCGAGCACTGCGGCGCGGCGCAGAACGCGTGCGTGAGGAGAATCCCCTCCCGCGCCACACGGTCGAAATGGGGGGTGCTGACCCCCCGGGCGCCCGCGATGGACGCGTGGGGCCAGCTCCAGTCGTCCGCAATCGCAAACAGGATGTTTGGACGCCGCCCCTGCCCGGATGCTGCCGCAGGGGCGTCTTGGGCGCCGGCAATGCCCAGACCCGCGCATCCCAGCGCGCCGCAGGCGGCGCTTTTCATGAATTGTCGCCGGTTCATCATGTCTCCTCGCGTTTTTCGTCCGGGGGGAGTATTGCAGGGGCGGCGCGTGAATGTCGAGTTGCCCCGCCTTTCCGGCAAGGGTTAAAGCGTCGGCCGGGACAACCTCCCCGCAAATGACGGTGAGAACTCACGCCATCGCGAAGGCGCGCAGCCCCTGAAGCAGCCCCGCTCCCGCCCTGGCTTCGGTTTTCACACCATCGTATCCGGCGGTCAGAGACTTCCGCCGGTTGACGGACGCGGGGGTGTCTGGAGTACCATCGGCGGGGGACGGCCCGCTGTTGGAGCCGTCCGGAGAACACACATGATAGAAGTGACTGTGCTGGGCGCCTACGCGCTGGACGAGGGAAACGCGCCCACGGTGCTGCTCCAGTCCGGGGACCGGGTGCTTCCCATCAGCGTGGGCCCCTTTGAGGCGGCGGCCATCAGTTTCGGGGTCCGCGGCCAGAAGCCCCTGCGCCCCATGACGCACGACCTGGTGCTGAACATTCTCGCGGGACTGCGCGGAACGCTGAAATCGGTGACGGTGTACAAGTTCGAGGAGGGCACCTTCTTCGCCTATCTGACGGTGGAGCAGGTGGACGCCGCCGGGCAGGTGGAGCAGGTGCTGCGCATTGACACCCGCCCCAGCGACGGCATCGCCGTCGCCGTCCGGACCAAATGCCCCGTGCTTGTGGCCGAGGGGGTTTTTGACGCCGCCGGGCAGGACATCGGCATTCTGTCCACGCTGGAAGTGCCCGGGTTTGAGGGGGCAAAGGGGACGGAGCCGCCCGCCTACGAGGAGGACGCGCAGGAGGAGGACGACGGCTCCGCACAGGGGGACGGCGAAGACGAGGACCCGGACGAGCCCGACGACTTCGATGAGGAAGGGTTCTAGTGAGGGACGCCCGTCCTTTTCTGCGCAGCCTCGCCGCGCTGGACCCGCCGGTGGAAAGCCCCCCCTCCCCCGCCGCCCCGGCGGAGAACGCCGTCCTTCTGCGGGCGGTCAGGCGGCCTGACACCCCCGACTTGCTGGAGCGCCTGGAGGGGGTGCTGGCCCCGGAGGAACAACAGGCGGCCGCCGCGCTTCCCCATCCCGACCGCCGCGCCGAGTTCACCGCGGGCCACTGGATGCGCGCGCGCGTCCTCCGGGAAAACCCGGCGCTTCGCGCCAGCCTGAGCCACGCGGGCGGGTGGGTGGTCCTGGCCACAAGCGCGCGCGGTCCCCTGGGCGTGGATGTGGAGGCCGTCCGTCCCCGCGCCGGGGTGGAACGCATCGCGGCGCGGTTTTTCACGCCCGCCGAACACGCCTGCCTCGCCGCCTGCGCGGAGCCGGGCCGCACCCTGCTGTTCTACGCGCTCTGGACCGCCAAGGAGGCCCGCATCAAGGCCCTGCCGCGCCGGAAGGACGCGCCCCCGCATGGTCCGGGCATCCTGGCGCTGATGGAGACCGACCTGTCGCGCGCGCCGGAAACCACGGCGTCCGGCACCGTGGCGCTGCCGGCGCCGGGCGGCGCGCTGCACTGGTTCTGGTGGCCCGAAACAGCCCCCGGCGCGCCGCGCCTGCTGGGCGCCTGCCTCTGCCCAAACGGAACGGGATGCATCCGTTTCATCCGGGAGATGCCGTAGCGGGCCGGGGAACACTCCTGCCGTCATTCCCGTGCAAGCGGGAATCCATCCTGGGTCAGCGGATTACGACACGCGTCAACGGCATGGGCCCCCGCCTTCGCGGGGGTGACGGACTGGAGGGGGCGGACGATGTCTCCCAAGACCTCCCGCTATCCGCAGACCACGTCGCGAACGAGTTCGGACGCGAGCGGCCCCAGCGCGACGGACCGGCGGTCTTTCCCGGCGAGGAGGGTGACCTCCCTCCCCTCCTCCGCCAGATTCCACAGGAGCACCGCGCGCGCCCCGGGATACCACGCGCAGACCACCGGCACGTCCTCGGCCACCACGGGCACGCGGCCCAGGGCGGGCAGCACCTCATGCTTGAGGGCGAAGAGGGCCTCCAACGTCTCCGGCACGGCGCGCCCCGCGCCGCCCGCCGCCCGCGTGACACAACGGTCGCCCGCCGCCTCGTGCGCGTCGGCGTCGGCAAGGAAGGTCCACCCCGTGTCCGAAACGGTCTCCGACACCTCAAAGGGCACGCCGCAGGCGAGGAAGAGGCTGTAGGGGTTCGCGTCGCCCGCCCAGCGCGCGCCCTCGCCCCAATAGTGGCGGAAGGGCCCGCGCGGGACCTGTCCGGCGAGTTCCCGGTGGAACGCCGCCTGTTTCTTCATCTCCGGGGCGAGGGTTTCCCAGTGGGTGCGCGGGAAGGCCCGCTCGCCGCTCATGAACATGGTGTTGCGCACGTCCGCGAGGGTCGTGATGGAGAGTTTCGCGGCCATGTTCGCCGCCGAGAGGCCGTCGGGCGGCCAGGCCGTCGTCTCGCTGTACGCCCGCTCCGGCGGCGTGAACCGGCGGTGGAACAGGGCGCTGAACAGCTCGTCGGTCTTGCCCTTCACGGGGGCGAAGGAGGCGTCGCCGAACATGAGCTCACCCACGCGGAACGGCACCCCCGTGTAGTCGGGCAGGCGGATGCCCGCCTTCTCGGAGCCGAGGTACATGACCATGATGCCCAGCTCCGCCTCCGGCGCGAGGGCGGCCTGCTGCGCCCGGAAGCACGCCGTCAGCATGTCGCACTGGTGGGTGACCCACGCGCGCAGCTCGGCGGTCAGCCGCCGCTCCGCCACCGCGCCCAGCAGGGCGTCCCACTGCGGCGCGCCGTAGCCGTGCTTCTCCAGAAAGGCGCGCTTGCAGTCGTCGCAAAAACAGCCGCCGATGTCCGACGGCGACGGCGCAAGCCGGTAGTCGTCGTCCACGAAGACGATCTTCGGGTCCGTGGTCTTGATTTTGCGCAGGGCGTCCACGTTCGCCTCCGTGGCCGGGGGATGCAGCGACACCCCGTAGTGCCGCGTGCCGTCGGGGCGCACCCCCTGCTTCCACGCGCCCAGCGCCACGCCGGGCATGTAGTCCGGCGGTGTGTCCGTGAACGACGGATGGCCGAGGGGGATGGTGATGTTGTGCACCGCCATGCCCTTCGCCTCAATGCGCCCCTTCCACTCCAGCACCTCCTCGACACTGTGATAGAAGTTCCCGTTGAAGAAGCAGGCCAGCCACAGGTCCGTCACCCCCGCCCCGCTCACGATGTCCAGCAGTTCCGGATCCCTTTTGAGCGCGTCAATGGACACCGACAGGTTGTACCGCCGGACGGAAGACGGGCCGTCTCCCGCCGCGGCGAATCCCCGTCCTCCCATCCCTGCGGAAAAGCCGGCGGCGGCCATGCCGCCCAAAAAGGCGCGTCGGGTGCATTTCATGGGTATGCGGTTCCTTTCCTGTCGTCTGCGGTCCCGGAAGCATCATAGGGCATCCGCGGAGTCCCGCGCGAAGTCCGCCACGCCACAAAGGCCACCCCGGCGCGCAGAGCCGCTGTGAAGAAGCCGGCCGGCCCATCCTCCCGTTCACGGGAGCACGCTTCCGCCATGCGCCGAAAGCACGGGCTGCGGGGGACGCCCCTGAGCACCGGACAAGATGCTGTGAGAACCGAAGCCGAGGCGAGAACGAGGTTGCTTCAGGCGTTGCACGCCTTCGCAAAGACGCGCATTTCCAAGGTCATTGCAGTGACGTCTCTTTTGCGGTCATTGCGAGGAGGCCGCCCCGGCCGACGCGGCAACCTCTTGTCGGAAAGCCCCAAAACTCTCCGCATCTCATGGGTGCGTGATCGCCTTTGACGGCGCCGATGCTGTCAGCGCGAACCCACAAGGGGTTTCCTGTCATGAACACATCCGCGATTGTTTCTTGTCCGGCGATCAGGGGACGACGCACTGCCGGCGTTCAAGGATAAGGTACACTGGTCTTTGCGGGCTGCGATGGCCCCCGGACCGCACGGCTCCCGGGACCTTTCGCCCGCCGCCCGTTTCGCGGACCACCGTAACGCCGGATTCACAGAGAGGAAGAAAGATGCTGGACAAGTGCATGGACTCTGTCAGACACTACAGGGCGTTTGTGGTCTGCATGGCCGCCTCTCTGGCCTGTTGGGCGGCCTACTATGCCTGGTATCTGGCGGGGTTTCCCGGCCATTCGATCCACGTTTTCTGCGAGGTTGACAGCGGCGGGCTGTTCAAGCAGGATGCGAACTCGGTTTCATCGCTGCTTCTGGTGTACTTTGGGCTTGACATCGCCTGGCGTGTCGGCAGGCAGCGGGCGGCGGGCCACCCGAAGCTCCCCGACAACCTGATGAACCGCTCGGATTTCTTTTCCGGAATCTACGCGCTTGCCGTGATCATCCTCGGCTGGGCACGGTCGCCATGCACGGTTCGCTGACCTCGATGGGCGGGTTTCTGGATGTCAGCAGCATGTACCTCTGGGTCTCTTTCTGTGTTTGCTATTCCTTTATCCGGCTTGCCCGGCGCGGCGCGCTCGTTTTTCTGGCGCTCTATGCCGGACTGAGCGCATGGCTGATTTTCACGCCGCTGAATGTTGAGCGGACCTTCGGCCTGTTGATTGCGTCTTCCGTGCTCATGGAGGGCGCCTACTGGGCAATCAACCGAAAGCGGGTGCGCTTCGAGAAAAAGTGGGTCGTTTACACCGCAGTCAGCTTCTCCACCGCCTTCGGCGTCTGGAATCTCTCCCTTGAAGGAAGGCCCTTCTACTATCCGGACACCCTCCTGCAGGGGCATGCCGTGTGGCACATCCTGTGCGCCGTCGCCACCTGGACCATCTACCGCTACTATCGCTCGGAGGAGCCGCTTGCGTCCTCCCCGGGCGCGGCGTCCGCTCAGCCGTTGGGACCCGCGGGCAGGCCGTAGAAGTCCGCCGCCGTGTCATGGAACAGCCGGCGCTTCTCTGCTTCGGAGCAGCCCTTGACGGCCCAGGCGGCCGCCTCGACCCAGCGCGGATAGGCGGTGGCCAGCAGCATGACCGGCCAGTCGCTGCCGAAGGCCGTGCGCCCGAACCCGAAGCATTCAATGACATGCTCCAGCGCGGGCCTGAGGTCTTCAGGCGTCCAGGATGCGTGATCGGCCAGGGTGGCCGCCCCCGACAGTTTGCAGAAGACGTTGGGAAACGCCGCCAGCGCGCGGATCTCCTGCCTCCAAGGTTCGAGCGCATTGGCCTTGATGTCCGGAACGCCGATGTGGTTCAGCATGAACTTGACAGTGGGGCACTGCCGCACCAGTTCCGTGGCGGTGGGGATCTGGCCGGGCCGGAGTCCGAGATCGAAACGCAGCCCGACCCGCCCCAGGCATTGCACGCCTTTGGCCAGTGCCGGAAGCAGTCCGTGTGGGGCGTCCTTCTCCGTTGGAAAAAACCGGCGGACGCCCTTCACGAGGGAATTGGCCGCCAGCGCTTCGAGTCTCGGGAGGACGGCCTCGCCCTGCTCAAGCGGCGCGTTGGCCACGATGCCCTGAATGCGCGGTTCGCTCTTCGCCAACCCCGTGACCCACTCCACCTCCTCCTGGGTCTGGTCATCGGCGCAGGCCGCTTCGACAAACACGATCTTCCCGACCTTTACCGGCCCGACGGCCTCATCGTAATCCCGCGGCAGATACGGGCGGTTCAGCAGCGCCGAACCCTCCAGCCACGGGTAGCGCAGCCGGGCCGTGTCCCAAAAATGGACGTGCGTGTCAACGATGGGGAAGGAGGGCACGGTCTCGTCCGCCGCGAACCCCCGGCAGGCAAGCCCCACGCACACGGCGGAAAAGGCCCCGGTTTCCTTCAGGAACGCGCGGCGATTCATAACCGGTCCTCCACACGTTGCGTCAACGCCCCTTTCAGCCTGTTCCCGCCGCTGCCGTGTAGATGGGGCGGCAGCGTCCCGTGAAAGGAGAAAACTGGGGCATCAAGACGGGCGGCCCTTATGGATGCGCTCCATGAGCCGCCTGCCGTCCGTCATTCAGAGGCGGACGTCCTGTCTCAATACCGGTAGGTGTCGGGCTTGTAGGGGCCTTCCACGGGGATGCCGAGGTAGTCGGCCTGTTCGGGGGTGAGGGTGTCGAGTTCGACGCCGAGCTTGCCGAGATGCAGGCGGGCGACCTCCTCGTC
This sequence comes from Candidatus Hydrogenedentota bacterium, assembly GCA_033813475.1. Classification (GTDB taxonomy): domain Bacteria; phylum Hydrogenedentota; class Hydrogenedentia; order Hydrogenedentales; family CAITNO01; genus JAAYBR01. The sequence goes on along the minus strand of JAPXRP010000086.1, from coordinate 7,864 downwards.
AAGTTTCTTGGGCAGGGTGTAGACCTGGCCGACTTCGTACTGGTCGGGCTCGGTGAAGAGGGCGATCTGGGCCAGTGTCTGGTTGGTGAAGGAGTTGGACATGACGAAGGACGGGTGGCCGGTGGCGCAGCCGAGGTTGACGAGCCGCCCGCGCGCCAGCAGGATGATCTCGCGGCCGTCGGGCAGGATAAACTTGTCCACCTGCGGCTTGACGTTGACCTCGCGGATGTCGGCGCTCTGCTCGAGGTGCGCCACGTCAATCTCGGAGTCGAAGTGGCCGATGTTGCAGACGATGGCCTGGTCTTTCATCCTACGCAGGTGCGCGCCGGAGATGACCTTGTAGCACCCCGTGGCGGTGACGAAGATGTCGCCGATCTTGGCGGCGTCGTCCATCTTCACAACCTGGTAGCCCTCCATCGCGGCCTGGAGCGCGCAGATGGGGTCAATCTCCGTGACGACGACGCGCGCGCCGAGGCCGCGCATGGCGTCCGCGCAGCCCTTGCCCACGTCGCCGTAGCCCGCCACCACGACGACCTTGCCCGCCACCATGACGTCCGTGGCGCGCTTGATGCCGTCGGCCAGCGACTCGCGGCAGCCGTAGAGGTTGTCGAACTTCGACTTGGTGACCGAGTCGTTGACGTTCATGGCGCGGGTGCGCAGGCTCCCCTCCTTCATCATCCGGTAGAGCCGGTGGACGCCCGTGGTGGTCTCCTCGGACACGCCGATCCAGCCGGCCGCCGTGCGGCGCCACAGGCCGGGGTCCCCGCCGTGCACGCGGTGGAGCAGGGAGTCCACGATCTCGATCTCGCGGTTGTCGCGGCAGACGGGGGGCAGCGCGCCGGTCTTCTCGAAGTGCTCCTCGAACTCGCAGCCTCGGTGGATCAGCAGGGTCGCGTCTCCCCCGTCGTCCACGATCATGTTGAGCGTCTGCCCGCCGGGGAAGGCCATGGCCTGGTAGGTGCACCACCAGTACTCCTCCAGCGTCTCGCCCTTCCACGCAAAGACCGGGACGCCCGCCTGGGCGATGGCCGCCGCGGCGTGGTCCTGGGTGGAGTAGATGTTGCAGCTCGCCCAGCGGACCTCGGCGCCGAGGGCGGTGAGGGTCTCGATGAGCACCGCCGTCTGGATGGTCATGTGGAGGGAGCCCATGATCCGCGCGCCCTTGAGGGGCTGCGCGGCGGCATACTGCGCGCGCACGGCCATGAGGCCCGGCATCTCCTTCTCCGCCATCTCGATTTCCATGCGGCCCCACGCCGCGAGGCTCATGTCCGCCACCTTGAAGGGCAGGGTGCTGTCGGTTTCGGGGATGATGATCGGTGCCACGGCCATGGGGTCCATCCTTTCGGGTTCGCGCCGCGCCGGAAAGGGCGGGCATGCGTTCACATCACGTTTTCTTCCATTGTAACAACCGGCGCGGCCGGTTTGCAGTCCGGCGGGCCGAAAAAGGGGTCAGGACAGGCCGATCCGGGTGTGGATACGGGCCCAGCCGTCGGTGTCGGGCTGCGCGCCGAGGCATTTCACGGTCTCCGCGCCGAGCAGCGAGGCCAGCTCGCCGCAGCGGGCGGGCGGCCAGCCCTGGAGCCAGCCGTAGAGGAAGCCCGCGGCCCAGCAGTCGCCCGCGCCCGTGCTGTCCACGGCGCGCTCCACGGGTTCCGGGGCCACGCGCACCGTCTCGCCCCGGTCGCGCACCCAGGCGCCCTCGGCCCCCAGCTTCACGGCGACGGTGCCGCAGTGCGCCGAAAAGGCGTCCAGCGCCGCCGCCGGGTCGTCGCGGCCGAGGAACTCGCGGGCCTCGTCCTCGTTGGCGAAGACGGCGTCCACATAGCGGTCCAGCAGGCCCGGCAGGGTGTCGCGGAAGGCGCGGACAATCTCGAAGGAGCCCATGTCGAGGCTCACGGTGCAGCCCGCCTCTTTGGCCGCGCGGAGGGCCGCCTCGGCCAGCGGGGGGTTGAACAGCAGATAGCCCTCGATGAAGGCGTGGGCGCAGCCCGCGAAGTCGGCCGGGCTGAGCTCCTCCGGGCGCAGCAGCAGGCTCGCGCCGAGGTCCGTGCGCATGGTGCGCGCGGCGTCCGGCGTGATCATGCTCAGGCACCGGGCCGTGTGGCTTTCCGGCGCGCGCTTGAAGCGGCTCGTGTCGCCGCCGCAGGCGGCAAAGGCGTCCAGGTAGTAGTCGCCGTCGGCGTCCCCGCCCACCTTGCCGACGAAGGCCACGGGCAGGCCCAGCTTCGCCAGCGCGGCGATGGTGTTGGCCGCCGCGCCGCCGGGGGCGCGGGCGGGCGGCTCGGGCAGGGACTCCACGAGGGCGCGCTGCTCCTCGGGGGAGACCATGAGCATGCCGCCCTTCTCGCCGGGCACGCCGTCCAGAAAGGCCTCCGGCACGCGGGCCAGGAGGTCCACGATGGGCGCGCCGACGCCGATGACTTTCCGCATGACGCGCCTCCTACTTTACGGCGCTCTTCAGGGCGTCCACCTTGTCGGTCCGCTCCCAGGGGAAGCAGTCCCGGCCGAAGTGGCCGTAGGCCGCCGTCTGGCGGTAGGACCAGCCCTTCGGGGCGAGCAGGCCGAGGTCGCGGATAAGCGCGGCGGGGCGGAAGTCGAAGAGGCCCCCGTCCTCCAGCACCTGCTGGAGCCGCTCGTCGGACACCGTGCCGGTGCCGTAGGTGGACACGTTGATGCTCATGGGCTTGGCCACGCCGATGGCGTAGGCCACCTGGATCTCGCACTTGGACGCGAGGCCCGCGGCCACGATGTTCTTCGCCGCGTAGCGCGCGTAGTAGGCCGCCGACCGGTCCACCTTGGACGGGTCCTTGCCGGAGAACGCGCCGCCGCCGTGGGAGCCGACGCCGCCGTAGGTGTCCACGATGATCTTGCGGCCCGTGAGGCCGGAGTCGCCGTGGGGGCCGCCGACGACGAAGCGCCCGGTCGGGTTCACATAGTACTCCGTCTTGTCCGTGAGCAGGCCCGTCGGCCCGAGCACGGTCTTGACCACCTCGACGAGGTCCGCGCGGATCTGGTCCAGCGGCACCTCGGCGGTCTGGTGGGACACGACGACGGTGGTGATGGCCCTGGGCTTTCCGTCCTCGTAGTACACCGACACCTGCGACTTGGAGTCGGGGCGCAGGTAGGGGATCGTCTTCGCGCGGCGGATCTCCGCCAGCTCGCTGAGGAGCTGGTGGCTGAACTGGATCGGCGCCGGCATCAGCTCGGGCGTCTCGTCGCTGGCGTAGCCGAACATCATGCCCTGGTCGCCCGCGCCCTGCTCCGTGTAGAGGCCCTGGCCCTCGTTCACGCCCTGGGCGATGTCCGGCGACTGGCCGTGCAGGCAGTTCATGTACAGGAAGGTGTCATAGCTGAAGCCGACCTCGTCCCCGATCAGCGCGCGGTCGTAGCCGATCGCCTTGACCACGTCCCGGGCGATGCGCTCGGGGTTGACGCTGTCCCAGCCCGCGCAGGTGATTTCCCCGGCGCTGGCGACGAAATTGGTGGCCGCCAGGGTCTCGCAGCCCACATGCGAATTCGGGTCCGCCGCAAGGCACGCGTCCAGGATGCCGTCGGAAATCTGGTCGCAGACCTTGTCCGGATGCCCTTCGGACACGGACTCGGAGGTGAAAACGTGGTTCGACGTCAGCTTGCTCATGAAAAACCCTTCTCACGCCGGAAAACCGGCGAATTTCGGGCCGCCTCCGGAACGGAGCGCGGTCACAGCCATAGGGGAAACACGGGGGGAATAATACCCGATTCCCGGGGGGAATGGCGAATCGGGGGGCTTCAGACCCCAGGCTTCAGGCTTCAGGCTTCAGGAAGAGGGCTTCGAGCTTCGGACCCTGAACCCTTTCCCCCAGACACTAAACCCTAGACCCTCGACCCTAAACGCCAAGTGTTTCCCTCGCGTTGGAGGATGACGCCCGCCGCCGCCGCTGCCGGATCGCCCAAGTCCAGCACCGCGCCGGTCCATGGACAGCGCAGTTTCGGCGCCGCGCCGGTCTCGCTGGCGATCTCAACGGAGACCACCGCGCCGTCACGGCGTTCGGCGGAGACGGTGAAGGCGCCCTGGGCGCGCAGGTCCTTGAACCGGGCGTCCTTCCAGGTGTCCGGCACCGCCGGGAAGACCTCGATCACGCCGGTGTCGCTCTGGAGCAGCATTTCCTGGAGCCCCGCGGCGTAGGCGAAGTTGCCCTCCAGCGTGAAGGGACGGTAGGTGAACTTGCTGTGCCCCTCCTTGGTCTGGTCGCCGTTGCAGTGGAACCCGTTGCGCAGGACGAAGGCCCGCGCGAAGGTCTCCAGCGCCTTTTCCGCCCGCGCGCCGTCGTGCATCCGGGCGTGGATCGAGGAGAGCCACGAGAAGCTGTACCCGCACCAGTAGTCCGTGCCGAGGCGGTCGAGGGTCTCCATCGAGCCCTGCCAGACCCTGAGCGCGTCCCCGCCCTGCGAGGGGTCGTAGAGCCCCAGCGGGTGCAGAGCCATAAGGTGCGAGAAGTGGCGGTGCGACTCCTTCAGCGGGTGTCCGGCGGCCACGGACAGCCCGCCGTTTTCATCCAGCGTGAAGTCAGGCAGCTCCGCCAGGACGGCGCGCCAGCGCGCGGCCTCGTCCGCCTGTTTCAGCTCGTCGGCCAGCTCCGCCGTCGCCGCCAGCAGCCAGCGCATGAGCGCCAGGTCGTAGTTGGTGACCGACGGAAACCACGCCTCGGGGCGGTTGTCGTTGATCTCCGGCGAGGAGCTGAGGGGCAGGGTGCGTTTGCCGTCCGAACCGCGCTCCGCCGTCACCGCCTCGATGAACACGGCGCAGTCGCGCAGCCACGGGAAGGCCCGCTCCTCCAGAAAGGCCCGGTCCTGGCTGAATTTCCAATGCAGGTAGAAATGGTGGGCCAGCCATGACGCCGTGGTGGAGGAGTGGGTGTACTGCCGCCAGCCGCCGATCTGGTTGTTGTTCAGGTCCGCCGTCATGGGCACGTTCAGCCCCGGCATCCCGAAGAAACGCTGTGTCCAGTCTCGGGTGTTTTCGCGGTTCTTCCAGAGCCACTCCAGGAAACCCAGCCCCTCGTCCAGCCGGTTGCCGCTGTAGCAGGGCCAGTAGCTCAACTGGGTGTTCAGGTCGTGGTGGTAGTCGCCCTTCCACGGCGGCAGCTTGCCGTCGTCCGCCGTCCACGGCCCCTGGAGCGTGATCGGCGGGGCGTCCCTGCGCGCCGCCGCGCCGAACTTGTAGGTCTCCAGGTACCACTGGCGCTCCACGAGGGGGTTGGGCACGGTGACCCAGGTCCGCTCCCACCACGCCCGCCACCACGCCTCGTGGGACGCGCGCAGGGCGGCGCGGGCCTCCTCCGCCAGGGCGGCGCGCACGCGGGTCTCCGCGACTTCCGCGGGGTTGTCGCCGTCGAAGGTGCTGGACACGGACCACGCGCCGAGCCAGCGGGCACCGTCCGTGCGCCACGCCAGATGAACGGCGAAACGGAACCCGCCCCAGCCCTCCTGCTCGTAGGCCTGAAAATCCTTGCCCGAGCGGGTTTTCGATTCGGGATAGCCCAACTGCGCGAGGTCGCCCATGGAGATGGCGGGCTTCGCCTCGCCGGGCTCCTGGCCGCCGAAGGCGGGGGCCTTCAGGGACACATCGAGATCCTTTACGCCGTCCAGTTCGATGAATCCGACGGGCTCCGTGGGGTGAATCCAGACGCGGGCCTGAACCTTGCCCAAATCCGCGCGCGCCGTCGCGTCGGACAGGGACAGCCGCGCGTTCTGGAAGGCGGCCTTGGGCTTCTTGGGCGTGAGCTCGATGCGGCCCGCGGGGATCTTCGTGGGCGCGGGACGGTGGTACGGGTTGTCGTACAGCGCCTCCAGCTCCTTCACCCGCCCCTCCTTCTCCCACTGCCGCATGGTCGCGTAGGTGTACTCCGGCGAGTGGTACTCCGGCACGGGCCGCAGGTCCCACAGGTCCGTCCGGTCCAGCGAAATCCGCAGCGGCGTCCCGTCCCCCCAGACCAGCGCGCCCAGGATGGCGTTCCCCAGCGGGAAGGCCTCGTCCCATACCGTGGCGGGTTTCTCGTAGAACAGGTCGTGCGCCGGATTCATCCACGGCGCATCCGCGGGCACGGCCGCCGCCGCACACACCATCAGGGGAAGCAGGAAGGTCATGGCAGGTCTCCCGTTGGGCCAGAGCCGCAGCAAGCCTACTTCAGGCAGGAGGGGACGGTCAAGAGGGCGGCGCGGGCAGCCAACCCTCCCCGCTCAGCGGGTTCGTACTGTCCACATCGTCCATATCGTCCACTCCGTCCACTCCGTCCACTCCGTCCACAGACGAACACGGACGAACACGGACGAACACGGACGAACACGGACAGGCACGGACGCGCACGGACCCGGGACCGCCCTACCCGTCCACCACATCCTCGCGCACGACGGCGCCGGGAACGGTGGCGGTGCCGGGCCAGAGCTTCCGGCCGGGGTAGATGGACGTGTTGATGCCCGTGTGGACGTCGTCGCCGAGGACGGCGCCGAGTTTCTCGCGGCCCGTGTCCACCAGCGCGCCGGCGACCAGGGACCGCACGGGCTTCCGGTCGTGGCGGAGGTTGGCGGTGATGGTGCCGCAGCCGAGGTTGGCGCGCGCGCCGATGATGCTGTCGCCGACGTAGTTCTGGTGCGGGGCGGCGGCGCGCTCCATGAGGAGCGACGCCTTCACCTCGCTGGCATGGCCGACAACGGCCCCATCGCACAGGACGCTGTACGGGCGGATCCAGCAGTTGGGCCCGATGCGGCAGCCGCGGCCGATCCACACGGGGCCGTCTATGACCGCTCCGGCGCGCACCACGGTGCCCGCGCCGATGAACACGGGGCCGTTGATCTCGGCCCGGGGGCTGACTTCGCCCTCGACGCCCGGCACGAGCCGGTGGTCGAGGAACCAGCGGTTCGCGTCAAGCAGGTGCCACGGGTAGCCGATGGGCAGCCACGCGCCCCGCGTGCGGACCACGCGGAAGCCCGATGTCTCCGCGAGGGCCTGCACCGCCGAGGTGATCTCGATCTCGCCGCGCTCCGTGGGCGGCAGGCCGCGCAGCACGGGGAACACTTCGGGCGTGAAGGCATACGCGCCGATGTTCGCCAGGTTGGAGAAAACCTCCTTCGGCTTCTCCACCAGCCGGACCACGCGGTCCTCCGCGTCGGTCTCGTAGATGCCGTAGAGGCGCGGGTCGGGCACCTCCAGGGCCAGCGCGGCGTTCTCCGACGCCGCCAGCCGCGCCAGGTCCTCCCGGTCGTACAGGTCATCGCCGTTCACCACGAGGAACGGCCCGTCCACCGCGCCCTCGCACTGAAGCACGGCGTGCCCCGTGCCGCGCTGCTCCGTCTGCTCCACATAGGTGACGGGCATCCCCTGGAACACATCGCCAAAGGCGGCGCGGATCATGTCGCCCCGGTACCCCACCACGGCCACCACGCCGTCCACCAGCCCGGACAGGGCCTCCAGATGCCGCTCGAAAACGGTCTTCCCCATCACCGGCAGCAGGGGCTTGGGCCGGGTCAGCGTCAACGGATAGGTGCGGGTGGATTTGCCCGCCGCCATGATCACGGCTTTCATGCGGAATCTCCAGGGAAATGCAACTCCGCGGTAGGATACCCCGAACCGCCGGGCAAACGGAAATTGTGGCCGGGGCGGTTCCCGAAGGCGTTTCACCACGGAGACACGGAGGACACGGAGGGGCGAAAGCCCCCTTGGCCCTTCTTCTCCGTTCCCCGCCCCGGCCTCTTCCGGTCCTCTTTGCGGCTCTGTGCCTCCGTGTGAGAACCCTCCGGATTCAGGAAAGATGCGGGAAGAGGGACTCACACGAAGGCACGGAGCCGCGGAGAGGAAGACGGAAGAACAGAGGGAAACGGAAAAGAG
>JAPXRP010000085.1:0-17691 GCA_033813475.1 Candidatus Hydrogenedentota bacterium | reverse complement strand
GCTGGCGGAGGCCAACGTGCCCTATGAGCAGCTCGTGGAGATGGACGACATCAACCCGGTCATCGAGTCCGTGGACGTCTGCGTGGTCATCGGCGCGAACGACGTGGTGAACCCCGCCGCCCGCGAGGACGACACGAGCCCGATCTACGGCATGCCGGTCATCAACGTGGACCTGGCGAAGTCCTGCTTCGTCATCAAGCGGTCCATGCGCTCCGGCTTCGCCGGCATTGAGAACCCCCTCTTCTACAAGGAGAACACCCGCATGGTCTTCGGCGACGCCAAGGCCGTCATCACGGGACTCGTGGAGCAGTTCAAGAGCGCCTGACATCCCCATGCTTTTCTTTCGCGGCGGGGCTCCGGTCCCGCCGCGGTTCTTTTTTTTGGAGGGATTGCCGCGCGCTGACGGCCCGCCCCATCACGCGCCGCAGTTGTCAGGAATCTCAAATTTGAAATTTGACAGTGTGTGGAGGCCGGGGCCGCCCCTCGCCAACGCCCCCTTTTCCGGGGTTTCCCGGCGAAGCGCTCTTCCTTTTCGGCCCCATCTCCCGGCACACTTTCAAAGCGGAAGCTCATTCCACTGCCCGATCCGCGCCTCCTGTCAAATCTCAAATTTGAAATTCGGCGCGCAGGCAGGCGCGGCCCCACAGGTCACCGGGACCGCCCCCTCGCCAACGCCCCCTTTTCCGGGGTTTCCCGGCGAAGCGCTCTTCCTTTTCGGCCCCATCTCCCGGCACACTTTCAGAGCGGAAGCTCATTCCACTGCCCGATCCGCGCTTCCTGTCAAATCTCAAATTTGAAATTTGGTTTGCAGGCACGCACGGCGGCCGCGCGTGTCGCCGGGCTCACCCCCGGCGCCCCCCGTTTCCCCAAATTTCCTGGAGAATCCCTTTTTTGTTCCCAGGGCCGGATACGCTGTACACTGGCGGAGTCGCGGAATGGCGGCGCAACCACGGGAGACACCCCAATGGCGAAAAAGTCCAACCGCAGGGAGTTTGTCAGGCAGGCGCTGATGGGGGGGGCGGCGGCCGGCATGGCGGCCGGATGCGGGTTCCACGCTGCGGCCACTGACGCGGGGGCTGCGCCCGCGCCCATAGACCTCACGCTGAACCGCGAGGGGCTGGAAAAGGGAAGGATCGGGGACCTTGCGGTCAGCCGCATTTTGCTCGGCGGCAACCTGCTCACCCACTTCACCCACAGCCGCGACCTCAAGTACGTCTACGACCTCTGCGCGCACTACAACACGGACGAGAAGATCATGGAGACCATGTCGCTGGCCGAGGCCAACGGCGTGAACACCCTGGTCATCCACACCGTTCCCAGGGCGATGGCCACCCTGAAGGCCCACCGCGACGAGCGGGGCGGGAAGATCCAGTGGATCATCTGCCCGACGGCCCAGGTGGACAAGGAGCCCGACGCCTACGTCGCGCAGGTGAAGGAGCTTAAGGAGATGGGGACGGAGGCGGTGTACCTCTGGGGCGTCGCGGGCGACCGTTTCGCCTCCGAGGGGAATGTCGAGGCGGTCAGGCGCGCCGTCGGCATCGGCCACGACCACGGCTTGCCCTCCGGGGTCGGCGCGCATGACATCGAGGTCATCCGCCTGTGCGAGAAGCACAAGATTCCCGCGGACTTCTACATCAAAACCTTCCACCACCACAACTACCCCACGGGCCCCAAGCCGGAGGAGATCAAGGGGCCGCACAGCGAGATTCCCGGGTACTGGTGCAAAGACCCCAACGAGGTGATCGAGGTCATGAAGGACGTCGAGAAGCCGTGGATCGCCTTCAAGGTCATGGCCGCCGGCGCCATCCCCCCGGAGGACGCCCTGCAGTATGTGTTCAACAACGGCGCGGACTTCTCCCTCCTCGGCATGTTCGACTTTGAAATTGAAAAGGACGCCACCATCGCCCGGCAGGTGCTCGCCAACGTCCAGCGCACCCGGCCCTGGCGCGCGCCGGCCGTCTGAAAAGGAATCCCCCCATGCGTTTCACCCTCCTGCTCCTCGCGGCGTCCGCCGCGGTCTTGGCGGTCCCGGGGACCGCGTCCGCCGAGGCGCCCTTCCCGTTCTTCGCGTACTGCATTGACACGCACGACAGCATGAAGCGGACGCTGCCCGAGCAGGCCGCCCTGCTCAGGGAGCTGGGCTACGGCGGGGTGGGACATCTTTGGCTGGACAACATTAAGGAGCGCCTGGAAAGCCTGGACGCGGCGGGATTGAAGCTCTTCCAGATCACCATGCAGGTGTCCATGAAGGAGGGCGCCCCGCCCTACGACCGGAAGAAACTGGAGGCCGTCCTGCCCCTGCTCAAGGGACGCGGCGTGCAGCTCTGCCTGCTCATGCAGGGCATGCCCCCGTCCGACCCCTCGGGCGACGAGCGCGGCGTGGCCGTGGTGCGTGAGATCGCCGACCTGGCGAAGGACTCCGGCACGGAGGTCCTCCTGTACCCCCATGCCAATGACTGGCTGGAGAAGGTGTCGGACGCCGTCCGGATCGCGGAAAAGGCGGACCGGCCCAATGTGGGGATCATGTTCAACCTCTGCCACTGGCTCAAAGTGGACAAGGAGGAGAACCTCCGCCCCGTGCTGGCATCGGCCCTGCCCCGCCTGCGGGCCGTCAGCATCAACGGCGCGGACCGCGCCGACGCCATCCATGCGGGCACGGGGGACTGGCTCCAACCCCTCGACAAGGGCTCCTACGACGTTTCCCAGGTGCTGCGCACCCTGGCGGAACTTGGCTACAAGGGCCCGGTGGGCCTCCAGTGCTACGGGATCGGCGGAGACGCGCGCGACCATCTGACCCGGTCTATGGCCGCCTGGAAACGCCTGATCGGCGGCCTTCCCCAAGCCTCCGCCGCAGGGAACGGGAACTCTTAACTGTCCCCGCGCCATTCATTTATGGCATGATATTGGGACAACGCTCTGGGAGACTCCGTTCATGACCCGTTTCGTCCTCTTTGTCTGTTTCCTGCTTTGTGCGGGGGTGTGCGCCGCCCAGGAAGCCCCCGCCGAGGCCCCCGCCGAGGCCCCTGCCCCGCCCGTCGCCGAAGTCACGGACACGCCGGCCCCGGCCCCCCCCGCCGCCCCGGCCCCGACGGAGGTCCCGGCGCCTGAGCAAACACCCGCCCCGGCGGAAGAACCGGCCCCGGCCGCCGAACCCGCCGAAACCCCCGCCGCCCCGGCGGCGCCCGAAGCCCCCGCCGAAGCGCCCGCGCCTGCGGAACAGCCGGAATATCTGGGCTATCCCCTCGGCCTCGCCGCGCCCACCCTCGACGCCGTCCGAGTGCCCGGCGCCCTGTTTGTGGACGTTCGAGACCCCGAGGCCTACGCGCAAAACCATATTGCCGGCGCGGTGAACCTGCCCGCGAAGGCCCTTTCCGAGGAGCGCAACGGCGTGGTGAACCTGCTGCGCCCGGTGGACCAGCTCGCCGCCCTGCTCGCGCAGCGCGGCATCACCGCCGACCGCACCGTCATTGTCTACGGCGAGGGCGACTCGCACGAAAACATCATCCCCCCCGCGCGGGTCTTCTGGGTGCTTGAGTACCTCTCCTTTCCCGAGGTGCATCTTCTGGACGGGGGGCTGCGCAAGTGGATGGCCGACGGTTTGCCGGTGGAGAGTGGTCCGGGGGACGCGAAGGCCGTTCCGGTGGAGAACGTGAAGGTCAAAATTCGCCCCGAGGTCATTTCACGGCAGGGCGAGGTGCTGGAGCTGCTCGTCTCGGGGAAGGGCCTGGTGGTGGACGTCCGGCCCCGCCCCTTCTATCTGGGCGAGGAGAAGAAGGACTTTGTGGCCCGGGTGGGCCACATTCCGAAGGCATACAGCCGCCCGGCGGCGCGGATTCTTGACGAGACCACACTCCTCTTCAAATCAGAGGACGAGGTCAAGGCGGCGCTTGCCGTCGGTGACGGCGACCCCGCCGCCCGCGTGGTGGTCTACTGCAACTCCGGAAACGAGGGGTCCCTGGGCTACTTTGGCCACCGCCTCGCGGGCTACGAGAATGTGGCGCTGTACGACGGGTCCATGGCCGAATGGAGCCGCAACCCCGGCCTCGCCCTGACCACCGAAGACACGGAAACGCCGCCGGCACCGGAGGCCCCTGCGGCGCCGGCAGAGGCCGCCCCGGCCGAAGCTCCCGCCGCCCCCGCCGAAACGGCTGTCCCCGAAGAGGTTCCCCCCGCCCCCGCCGCAGAGGCGGCCCCCCCCGAGGCGGCCGCGCCTGCGGAGGCCGTCCCGGCCCCCTCAACACCCGGGCCTGAAACGGCCCCGGAGTCCGCGCCCCCTGCGGAGGAATCCGTTCCTCCGGCGGAAGAGCCCGCATCTGAAGCCCCCGCAGAGGCCGCCCCCGCCGCCGCGGCCCCTGAAGCCCCGGCGGCAGCCGCCGCGCCGGAAACGGCCCCCGAACCCGCCCCTGAGGTTCCGGCCCCCGCAGCGGCGGCAGACGTGGCACCGGCGACCGCCCAGCCCTAGGAACCGGCGGAACGTGCGGGGAAAATGCGGCGGGGGCCGCCTGCTGCGTTGGGGCAGCGGGGATGTTCCCCCTCTGAAAGGGCCCGCACAGCCGGGCGCAGGGGCGGATCCCCATGCGGCCCTCTTCCCTCTTGTCTACCCCTTGCGGCGCTGGGCGTCGAAGGCGCGGACGGCGGTCATCAGGTCCTCGCCGTGGAAGGGTTTGAGCAGGTAGCCGTCGGCCCCGGAATCCCGCAGCAGGACCGGTTCACTGTCCACCGGCCGCCCGGTCACCAGAAACACCTTGATGCCCGCCAGCTCCGGGTCGCCCTTCACCCGCCGGCAGACCTCCCAGCCGTCCATGTCCGAGAGGGCGATGTCCAGCAGCACCAGCCAGTAGTCTCCGGTTCTTGCCCGCTCCAGCGCCTCGGCGCCGGTGGTGGCGATGTCCACGGCAAACCCCTCGTCATCCAGGAACCGGGCGATGACCCCCCCGATCTCCGGGTCGTCGTCCACGCACAGGACACGCGCGCCCAGGAGCCGCGCGGCGTCGGTGGCGCCGCTGACGGCGGAGTGGATGGCGCTCAGGAGGGTGCTCTTGCGGAAGGTGCGGCGGATGCGGGCCGCGACCAGGCGCCGGCGCCGGTATTTCTCGGCCAGGGCGTCGTCGTTGGTGATCAGGACAATCGGCGCCTCGGCGCCGGCCGGCTCCTGCAGCATCTCCTCAAGCACAAACGCGCCCAGCGGGCCCGCCTCCGTGTCCACAAGAATGCAGTCGGGGCTGTACCTCCGGGCCAGCGCCTTGGCCGCGGAGGGGTTCGGGGCGTGGATGACGTCTATTCCATCCGGGACCAGCAGGCTGCGCAGCTGGGACGAGAGCGCCCGGTCCTGGGAGACCGCCTCGACCAGAAGGTGCGTCTCCGCCGAGAGGGCCGCGCCCGCTCCGCCGTCCGGCTCCTCGGGCCGCACCACGGGCAGGGTGAACTGGAAAGAGGCCCCCTCCCCGAGCCGGCTCGACGCGGTGATGCGGCTGCCGTGCAGGCGCACGATGTCCTGGGAGATGGCCAGTCCGATGCCCGTCCCCTCGTACTTGCGCGTGGACGAGGAGTCCACCTGGTAGAAGCGGTCAAACACCTTGTCGAGCGCCTCCGGGGGGATGCCGATGCCGGTGTCGCTCACCGAGATGGACACCGTTCCGTGCCGCAGCTCCGCGAGCACGGAAACCTCGCCGCCGTCCCGGTTGAACTTCACGGCGTTGGAAAGCAGGTTGTTGAAGACCTGGCCGATCTTCCCCTTGTCCCCCTCGACCATCACGGGGCCGGCGGCCGGCGCGCCGGAGGGGTCGCGCGCCTCGCAGCGCAGCGTGATGCCGCGCGCGTCCGCGCGGGGCTTGACGGTCTCGATGCCCGCGCGGACGCAGTCCAGCAGGTCGAAGCGCGTGAAGGTCACCTCCTCGGTGCCCCGGTGGAGCCGGGAGAAGTCGAGCAGGTTTTCGATGAGGGTGACGAGCTTCTCCACGTTGCGCATGCTGACGCGCAGAAAGTCGCGCTGCGTCTCGGTCACGGGCCCCGCCTTCTCGTTCAGCACCATGTCGGTGTAGCCCATCACCGCCACGAGGGGGGTGCGCAGCTCGTGCGAGACGTTGGACAGCAGGTTGGTCTTCATCTCGTCCAGCGACTTCAGCTCGTCGTTGGCCAGCCGCAGCTTCTCGCGCGCCCGCGTCACCTCCTCCAGGGACTGCTTCAGGCTCTCCAGCAGGTGCGCGTTGCGCAGCGCGGCCGCCAGGTGCGGTGAAAGCTGCTCCAGCACCGCCGCCTCATGGTTCGTGAAGCCGCCCGAAACCGACGATCCGAGGTTCAGCGCGCCGATGACCTCGCCCCGCGCGAACAGGGGGACGCACAGCACGCCGTGGATGGTCTCCGGAAACTGGAACGCGAAGACGCTTCCGGGGAACTGGATGTCCTCCGCGCGCAGGGCGCGCCCCTCCGCCACCACCCAGGCCGCGCAGCTGTCGCCCCCGTCCAGGCGCGGAAACTGCTCGCGCCCCTCGCGGGGCTCGGGCCAGAGCTGGCGGGTCTCGAAGTGGTCCGGGTCGCCCTCCAGACGCAGCGAGATGGCGGCGTAGTCGAAGTGGATCACCCGGCGCAGCTCCGCCGTCAGGCTTTCGTAGAGCAGCCCCGCCTCCAGGCTGGAGTTGATCACGTTCGCAATCTGGTTGATGACGGCGATCCGCTCCGCGCGCTCCCCCGCCTCGCCCTCGAGCAGGACGTTCCGCGTGACGTCGCGGAAGGTGCCGCCGATCCCCTCAAAGACCCCGTCCTCCCCCACCATGCGCAGTCCGGCAAGCTCCACGCAGACGCGGCCCCCGTCGGGGCGCCGCATCCAGATGCGGAGGGGGCGGGATTCGATCTTTCCCGGGGCGCCGTCGGCCAGGCGCCCCCATTCCGCGGGGTCCTCGCACAGGTCCTCCAGGCAGACGCCCAGGGCCTCGCCGTAGTCGCGGAACCCCAAAATCTCCACCCCGGCGGGGTTGATGAAAACCAGCGCGCCGTCGGCCCCGGTCTGAAACAGGCCGTCGCGCATGGACGTCACCAGGCTCCGGTACTTCTCCTCGGACTGGCGCAGCCGCCCCAGGTTGTGCCGGAGCGCCGCCGCCATTTCGTTGAACGAATTGGCCAGCTCCTCGATCTCGTCCCCCGTCTCCACCTTGAGCTTGAGGTCGAGGTCGCCCTGGCGCACAATCTGCGCGCCCTCGCTGAGCAGCGAAAGGGGGCGGATGATGGTGTTGTTCACGATCCGGTAGGCCACGGCGCAGAAAATGCCGATGAGCACGCTGGTCACGGCCAGGGTCACCAGCGCGGCCAGGTTGATCCGCGAAAACACCTGCGGCGTGGGCCGGTGCACCGCCACAAACACGTCCGCCCCGGGCACCAGGCGCTGGTAGGCCAGCAGCACGGGCGCGCGCTCGCCCCGCGACGCGTAGTTCCAGAGGAAAAAGGCGTCCGAGTCGCGGGAGGGGTGCCGGGTGAACCGTTCGGCCAGTTTGGGGTCCACCGTGGCGTAGCGCGGGGGGGCCGCCTCCCCCTCCGAGGTGATGTCCGGGTAGACCACCAGACGCGCGCGCTCGGAGTAGATGACGATCTCGTACCGGTCATAGACGCCGGAGCGGACCATCTCGCGGCTCCGGTCGCCGAGAATGAACCCGAGCAGCTCGCGCAGGCTCTGCACCTCCACCAGATACCCCAGCACCTCCGAGTCGGCGGCGGCCCGGACAGGCGCGGCGAGCACGGCGACATACTGCTCCGCGTCCATGTTGTACCGGATGTCCACAAAACGCGCCCCGGTGATCCGCTCGGGCTCGCTCAAATCCGCCGGAAGCATTTGGTCGTGGCCGCCCGCCGCCGCCGTCAGACTCCCCTGGATGCTGTACACCCCGGCGTTCAGCGTGCGGCCCCCGCTCTCGGCCAGCTCCGCCCGCAGCACCGACAGCGCCTCCTCCGCGGAGGCTGCGGGGTCCGCGGCATGCGCCTGGAGGAAGCGGACCAGGGGCGCCGAGCCGCCCAGGCGGGTGATCATGTACTCCCGCTCGCCCATGGCGAGGCTGATCCCGTCCGCCGTCTTTTTCGCGGCCGTGGACAGGTTCTGGAGGGTGGCGATCTGCTGGGCCTCGCGGGCGGCAAGATAGCCGATCACCATGGCCAGCATCATGGGGATCACGCCCACCCATAGGATGGAGACCACGAAACGGCGTTCCAGGCTGCCGCGCGTCAGCATCTTGCGCATGGATCGCTCCCGGCCCGGCCCCCCGGGGCCTTACTCCGCGCTGCGCCCCTTGCCCGCCAGCTCGCGGACCTTCGCCAGCAGGGTGTCCACCTTGAAGGGCTTGGGCAGATAGTCGTCCGCGCCCGACGCGAAGATGCGCTCGATGTCCTTTTCCTTGGAGAGGCAGGTCACCGCCATGATCGGGATGCTGCGCGTCAGCTCGTTCGCCCGCAGGGCCGCGCACACCTCAAACCCGTTGATCTCCGGCATCAGAAAATCGAGAAGGATGAGGTCGGGCGTCATCTGCACCGCTTTCAGGCCCACCTCCGTGGCGTTGGCCACCTTCACCAGCTCAAACCCCTCGTCCGACAGGATGCGGTCCATCAGCGCCAGCGCGTCCGGATCGTCGTCCACCACCATGACCCGCTTGGTGGACGGCCCCTTTTCCCGGGGGAACATGTCAAACCGCTCCCGGAACTTGTCCAGGTCCTTCTCGAGAATGCGGTAATGGCCGCCGGGCGTGCGCGACGCCTTGATCAGCCCCTGTTTGATCCAGTTCTTGATGCTGTGGTGGGTGACGTGGCAGATTTTGGCCGCCTCAAACGTCGTAAAGGCCTTTTGTTCCCGGTCCGTCATGGTTTCATTCCTCCATTGGCTGAAAAAGAGGGCACGCATTAAACCGGCCAGCTGATGCACTGCCCCTGCGGTCCCCCTGCCGGGGACCCCCACTGCAAAATTCGCAGTTATCATACCGTCCGCTGTTACTCTACCCACTTTTACACCAAAAAGTCAACCCATAATCAGGATTTTTCAGGGATTACCGCAGTTGTGGCAGTATTCATCACGAACAAAGGTGCAAAAGCTGACAGCCCCTTCCCCCAAAAGGGAACCCGCCGAAGCACGGCATTCCCCACCCCCGGCGAGGGGGGCATCATTCCTCCGGGGCGAGGACCACGCGGTTTCTTCCCTGGGTTTTTGCCTGATACAGTGCGCGGTCGGCGGCCTCGACCAGGGCGTCCACCCTGCTGTTCCCCGACCCCGACGCCACGCCAATGCTGACCGTGAGGGCCACCTCTCCGGCGCGGGTGGGGATGGGGGCGCCCTCCACTTCGGCGCGCAGGCGCTCGTAGAGGCATCTGGGGTCTGGCTGTCCCCCGGCGGGGGTGATGACGAGAAACTCCTCCCCCCCGTAGCGGCCAACGCTGTCGTAGGCCCGGAGCTTCGTCGTAATCCGCCGCGTGAAGACCGCCAGCACGTCGTCGCCCGCCTGGTGCCCCAGGGTGTCGTTGATTCTTTTAAAATGGTCCAGATCGCACATGCCGACGAAGAGCCTCCCCCCCGCGCGGGCCGCGCGGGCGACTTCCTGCTCAAGACGCTCCAGGATGGCCCGCCGGTTGAGCACCCCCGTCAGGGCGTCATGCGCCGCGAGGTGGGCCAGGATGTCGCGGGCCTCCACGAGTCCGCGCTGCAGCTCCAGCATGCGGCAGGCAACCCGCAAACGCGCCCGCAGCTCGTCGGGGTCGTAGGGCTTGGACAGATAGTCGTTCGCTCCGGCGTCCAGGCCGAGGATGATGTCCCCCTTCTCCGCGCGCCCGGTGAGCATGATGACAAAGGGCGGATCGGACGTTTCCACGGCGCGCAGGCGCCGGCAGACCTCCGGGCCGTCCAGCCCGGGCATGACCCAGTCCAGCAGCACGAGCCGGGGCGCGTCGGCCTGGCACAGGAGGTTCCAGGCCTCCAGACCGTCGGCGGCGCAGACGGGCTCATGCCCCCACTTTTTCAGCATGGACGCGAGCAGCACCCGCGAGGTGGGATCGTCCTCGGCAACCAGCACCCTCATGCGCCGTCCTCCTGCAACAGCGCCTTCAAACGCGCAAACGCCTGCTCTGCGGCGGGGAGCAGCCGGGCCACGGCGTCCAGATCCCCTTCGCGCCCGGCGGCCTCCAGGGCGCGGGCCGCCTCGGCGAGGGCCTCCGCGCCCACATTGGCGGAGGCGCCCTTGAGGGTGTGGGCCTCGCGGCCGGCCTGGGCGGCGTCGCCGCGGGCCATGCAGTCCGCAATGCGAGCAAGCTGCTCCGGGGCGCTTTCGAGATACTGGCCCAGCACCTCGCGCACCGCGTCCCCATCGCCCGCCAGCATGTCCAGCAGCCGTTCCCGGACAAAGACCGGGGGATCGGGGGATTCGCCGGGCGTCTGGGCCGGAACGGCCTCCGCCGCCGGGGCGGCCGGGGCGGGGGGGATGGACAGCTCAACGGCACACTCCGCGAACAGCCATTTCTCCAGCACTTCCAGGAGCCGCGCCGGGTCTATGGGCTTGGTCACATAGTCGTCCATGCCGGCCTCCAGGCAGCGGTCCCGGTCGCCCTTCAGGGCGTGGGCGGTCATGGCGATGACGGGCAGGCCCGGATTCACCGCGCCGGCCTCCCCGGAGCGGATGATCCGGGTCGCCTCCAGCCCGTCGAGCTCCGGCATCTGCACGTCCATGAGCACGAGGTCATAGGGGGCGCGCGCCAGGGCCTCCACGGCCTCCTTTCCGTTCGAGACAACGTCGGCGTGGAACCCCAGCTTCTCCAGCACGCGCCGGATGACCATCTGGTTGACGGGATTGTCCTCCGCCGCGAGGATGCGCGCCCGGCCCCGGCGGGCCTCGCTGAGGCGGTAACGGGTGATGAGCGGGGCGCTCTCCCCGGCGTCGGGGGTTCCGAGCACGGTGGCCAGGCAGTCATAGAGGTCCGACTGCTTGACGGGCTTGGTGAGATAGGCGGAGAACCCGGACTGCCGCAGCCGCCGCGCGTCGCCGCGCTGCCCGATGGAGGTCATCATGATGAGCCGGATTTCGCGGAGTTCGGGAACCGCCTTGACGGCCTCGCCAAACTGCTCCCCGTCCATGGCGGGCATCTGCATGTCCGTGATGACCAGTCTGAAGGGATCCCCCGCGGCGGCGGCACCGCGCAGCCGGTCGAGGGCGGCCTGGGCGTCGGCCACCTCCTCGTGGCGCACCCCCCACGCCTCCAACTGTTCCGACAGGACCAGCCGGTTGGTCCGGCTGTCGTCCAGCACCAGCACATGGGCGCCCCGGATCTCGGCGGGGTTCAGCGCGGGAACGCCGGTCTCCGCCTGCCGCCCGAGCAGGGCGGTGAACCAGAAGAGGGATCCCGCGCCCACGGCGGACTCCACCCCGATTTCCCCGCCCATCAGCTCCACCAGGCGGCGGCTGATGGCCAGGCCGAGCCCGGTCCCGCCGAAACGGCGCGTGGTGGAGGCGTCGGCCTGCTCGAAAACGTTGAAAATGCTCCCGGCCTTCTCCGCCGGGATGCCGATGCCCGTGTCGCGCACCTCCGCCCGCAGGCGGACCTTTCCATCGGGAAGCTCCGCGCCGGAGAAGGTCAGGGCCACCTCCCCGGCGTCGGTGAATTTGACGGCGTTGCCGCCGAGGTTGTTCAGGACTTGGCGGATGCGGCCGGGATCCCCCCGGAGAAGGGTCGGCGTGCCCGGGGCGATGCGGCAGACAAACTCCAGCCCCTTTTCCTGGGCGCGCAGAGCGAGCAACTCCGCCACGTCCTCCACGGCGGCGCGCAGGTCGAAGTCAATCTCCTCCAGCTCCAGCTTTTCCGCCTCAATCTTGGAAAAGTCCAGAATGTCGTTGATGAGTGCCAGCAGGGCCTCGCCGCTGCGGTGAATGACTTCCGCGTACCGGCGCTGCTCGGCGTTCAGCTCCGTGTCCAGCAGCAGGCCGGTCATGCCGATGACACCGTTCATGGGCGTGCGGATTTCGTGGCTCATGTTCGCCAGGAACCGGCTCTTCGCCAGGGAGGCCGCCTGCGCCTCGCGGGCCAGGGCGTTCGCCCGGGCGATGGCGGCGGCCAGGTCGCGGTTTGCCAGCTCCAGACGCTCGCGCGCCTGCCGGCGCTCCGTGATGTCCGTGTCGCTGCCCTGGTACCCCGTGAGATTTCCGTTCCGGTCCAGCACGGGAATGCCGTTGGTGGACACCCACACCACGCTCCCGTCCTTTTTCAGGATGGGGTTTTCGATGCCCTGCATGGACTCCTTGCGCTCAAACATGTCGCGGATGAGTTCGGCAAACTCCTCGCGGCCCTCCTCGGGGTGAAGGCTCTCAAAGTGCATGCGGCCGGCGATCTCGCCGGGCTGGTAGCCGTAGACCAGGACGGACACCGGGCTGACGTAGGTGAACATGCCCTCGGCGTCCAGCTCCCAGACCACGGTGCGCCCCTGCTCCGCGAGTTCGGTCAGGCGCTGCTCGCTCTTGCGCAGGGCCTGCTCCGCGTTCTTGCGCGCCGTGATGTCGTAGCCGATGCCCAGCGTGCGGACGGGCCGGCCGGCCCCGTCGCGGAAGATGATCCCCTTGGCCGCAATGTGGCGGATGGCGCCACTGCGGTCCACCATGGGGTATTCCATGTAGATGTCGTTGCCGGCGGCCAGTTGCCGCTCGAACTCCCGCTTCGCCGCCTCGCGGGCCTCCGGAAGCAGGCGCCGCTCCCAGTCGGAGAAATGGTGGGTGAACTCCTCCGGAGCCACGTCGTAGACCGCCAGCATCTGCTCGTCCCAGTACAGCGTGTTGTCGTCGAGCAGATGCTCCCAGATGCCCAGTCCCATGCCCTTCGTGGCGACGATCAGGCGCTCCCGGTGCCGCTCCAGCTCCGCCTCGGCGCGTTTCTGCTCCGTGATGTCGCGGCACACGCTGTGGAGCAGGGTCTTTCCCTTGAAGACAATGCGCAGCAGGGAGACCTCCACGAAAAAGTCCCGTCCGTCCGGCGTGACATGCGCCCACTCGAAGCGGTGGAACCCCCGCTCCAGGGCCGCCTGCATCATGGCGTTGGCCTTTTCCTTGGACGGCACGCCGTCCGGCTGGACGGGCGGCGAAAGGTCGGAGGGATGCGCCTGGAGCATCTCCTCCCGCGAGGTGCGGCCGAAGAGACGCGCGGCGGAATCGTTGCAGTCCACAAAGGCCCCGTCGGCAACGAGCAGAATGGGGTCGTTGGAGGCGTACAGCACCTCCATGAAGTGCTCCTCGCTCTCGCGCACCGCCGCCTCGGCGGCCTTGAGCTGCGTGATGTCCACAAAGGACTCAATCAGGCATTCCCTGCCCATGTAGACAATGTGCCGGACCGTCTTGAGGATGGGAATGCGGCCGCCGGTCGAGGTGACCAGCTCCCGCTCGGCGGCTTCAATGACCCGGCCGAGGTCCGTCACGGGGCATTCACCGCATTTGGCGAGACAAATGTACTCATGGCAAAGACGCCCGCAGACCTCCTCGGCGGTGCCCCCGAAGAGGGTCAGGGTCTTCCGGTTCGCGAAAAGGATGGTGTGGGTTTCCTTGTCCACAATGAACACGCCCACGTCGGCGCTGTCCAGGATCAGGCGCAGTTGGGCCTCGCTGGCGGCCAGGGTTTCCTGCGTCCGGCGCAGCTCCGTGATGTCGGTGAAGGTCTCAATGAGGCACTTGCTCCCCCGGAAGGTGATCGGCGCGACGGTCTTGTGGACGGGAATGCGCCCGCCGTCCGCCGTGAGCAGATCGCAGTCCTGGGTTTCTCCTGGCAGCCCGAGGTCTTTCACCGGACAGTGCCCCTCTTTCGCGTTGGAGAAGAGTTCCCAGCACCGGAGCGCGGCCATGTCGCCCTCGGAAACCCCGGTCAGGTCCAGGGCCTTCTTGTTGGCAAACCGCACCAGGTGCGTTTCCCAGTCCACGATGACCACGCCCACGTCCTCGGCGTCGAGAATCTGCTGGACCCGGCGCAGGTTCTCCCGCAGCTCCACGGCCATGCGCCGGCTTTCGGTGATGTCGCGGACAATGCCCACGCCGTGCCAGCCGTCCTGCATCTGCACGGCGGAAAGGGCGAGGGAGACGGGGAACTCCGATCCGTCCTTGCGGCGGGCCTCCAGTTCCAGGGTCTTGCCGATGGCGTTGCCCCGGCCGGTCTGGAGAAAATGGGGGAAGGCCGCCCGGTGCGCGGCGTGGTAGCGGTCCGGGGCGATGAGTTTGTGGAGGTTGCCCCCCAGCGCCTCTTCGCGCGTGTACCCGAACATCCGCTCTGCGGCGGGGTTCCAGAAGGTGACCCTGCCGGCGGGGTCCATCATGAGGATGGCGTCCCCGGCGGCGCTCATCAGGGCGGCCAGCCGGGCCCGGCTCTCCTCCAGTTCCTGGCGGACGCGGTATTCCTCGGTGACGTCGCGGAACACAATGATCACCCCGCGGATACGCCCGCCCGCGTCGGTGATGGGCGCCGCGCTGTCCGCGATCTGGCGCTCCAGGCCGCCCCGGGCAATGAGGATCGTGTGGTTGGCCAGCCCCACCACGGTCCCCGTCTCCATCACCCGGCGCGCCGGGCTGGGTTCGGGCTGGCGCGACTCCGCGCTGACAATGCGGAACACCCGTTCCAGGGGGAAGCCCGCCGCCTCCTCCGCCGTCCATCCGGTCAGATTCTCGGCGACAGGGTTCATCCGCGCGACGGCCCCGTCCCGGTCCGTGGTGATGACGGCGTCGCCGATGGAATAGAGGGTCAGTTCCAGGTCTTTCTCCCGGGCGCGCACCCCGGCGAAGGCGGCCTGGATCAGCCCCTCGGCGCGGCGGGTGATGGTGTGGATCAGGGCAAGGGCCGCGAAGAAGAGCACCAATGCGAGGCCGCCCTGCAGGACGAGGGAGTTGACGGAGGCCCAGTAGCGGTCCGTGATGTCCTGGAAGAACACGAGGGTGGCCATGTTCTCCCCCTGGCCGTCCGCCAGGTGGATGGGGAGCAGGAGCCACCTGCGGCCCTCCTCCCAGAACATCGCCAGCGAGGAATCCTCAAAGGGGGAATGGGGATTCGCCAGCCAGGCCCGCACCCCACGGGGAAGAAACGCGGCGGTCTGGCTGACCACGACATACTGCGAAAGGTCCTCCCAGTTCCCGGGGTAGGAGAACAGCTTCTTTCCGGTCTCGTAGGCGTCCCGGGGGACCAGCCGCTTGGGGACAACGGCCACAATGTTTCCCCGGAGGTTCAGGGCGAAGCGCGGGAGAAGGGCGCCGGTGTCCTTGCCCACCACGAGATAGCCGGCCAGCGCCCCGTCTTCCAGGACGGGCATGCAGTACCGCAGCGAGAAATTGCCCCAGCGTCCCAGATCGAGCCCCCATTGCGGTATCCCCGTCTCGCCGGCCGCCTCCAGGGAGGCCCAGGACAGGACGTCCCCGTGCATTTCGGGCATGTGCGCCCGCAGGTGGTTTGTCTTGTCCGGATTGAGGAAATGCAGGATGGAGATTTGCTGCGCCTGCCGCATGTGCGTGAACACCGGCCCGGCCGCCGCCAGGAGGCGTTCACGGTCCCCCGACCTCCAGGCTTCCATCACCCCGGCGTTTTCCCGCACCCGGTGCGCCCACACCTCCAGCATGCGGGCCTCCGTCGCCACGGTGTGGTTCCAGTCGAGCAGGGCGTGCTGCGCCACCCACCGGGCCTCCGACAGGTACGCCTTGCGGTGCTCGTTCGCCTGATGCGCCGTCAACACGGCCAGTCCGCACAAAAACAGCACCCCGAGGGGGACGCCCACCCACCGGCGCAGGTCCACGCCGCCGCTCCCGCCCCCGCGGGACCGGCGGCCATTGCGCTGCAGCGCGGCAAAGCCGACAACAAAGGAAAGCAGCAGCCCCCCGGTGAGCACGAAGGGAATCAGCCGGGCGCTGCTGACATTCTTGTCCCAGTCCTCCGCCAGGATGTCTATCGCCGCCACCATCAGCACCTGGTTGGAGACGGGGTCCATCACCGGCGCGGCGGCGGTGACGAAGGTGCCGTACTCGTCCTTGAGGGGGCCCGCCACAAAGGGTTCCCCGGTGATGAAAATGGCGAAGTCCTCCGGCCCCGGCTCCAGGTATTCCGTCCCCGGAGGGCTGGCCATGGGATCGTCGGGCGGGTAATTCTCCGGGCCAAAATACAGCTTGCCTCCCCGCTGCGCCATGCTGTAGACGCCGCGGTTCGGGATGTTGCGCCCGAACGCCGTCATCACCTGGCAGAGACGGTGGTGCGCCGGGGAATCCGCGTCGGCCTCCGTGAAGGTGAGCTGCGCGGCGAGGTGGGGGTTGATGTTTCCCGCCAGCGTGACGGCCTGCTCCAGAAGCACCGCCCGCATTTCGGCGTCGCGCTCCTGCACCCGGATGTGGGCGCCCCAGACCCCCACCGCGCAGGTGCCCGTCAGCAGAAGCAGCATGGGGAGAAGGTTGGCGAAAGAAAAGCCCGCAGCCTCCTCCGCAAGGTCCGGAGTCAGACTGCTCTGAGAGGAATACAGCTCGCTCATCGCCGCTCCTGCCCGTCAGACACCCACAGCATCCCGGCGCCACATCGGCACGGCCCCTTCGCCATTATCGTACATCGCGCCCAAAACGTCAAGTGTTCTCCGTTGTTCGGGGTGCCTGACAGGAGAATGAACAAGATCGGGTATGTTGTGTGAACGCGCGGGGAAATGCACGCTGTCATGCAGGGAACGTCCTTCGCCGGGCGGGCAAGACGGTCCTGCCGCGAAAAAAGAGGGCGCAGCAAGCGGCGCCCCTTATACGATACTGTACGAGCCTTCGAGGGAAGCGCTTTCTTGAAGGCTGGGCTGGCGGAGGTGTTGGCGCCCCGGAGCCGGGTGAAGGTCATCCGAGCTCGTTGTGTAGGTGCCCCCGCCAGCCCATTTGGCTCCCTGAGGCCCGGACAGTATCAGGAGCCGGCGAAGTTCCGAGCTCGCGTCATAAGGAGGGGCTTTGGGAGCCGCACAACGACCCCATTATAGGAGGATCCGGTTATGGGAGACAAGGATGTGTGGCTTGGGATTGATGTGGCGAAGGGGACCTTTCACGCGGCTCTTGCCTGCGGGGAGGTGCCGCCGCGGGCGTGGCCGAAGTTTGCGCACGCGGAGTTTCCCCACACGGAGTCGGGGATGCGGGGGCTTCTGCGGTGGCTTGGGGGTCAGGGGGTTTCCCCCCTGGGTCTCGGGGGGGTGTGCGTCGAGGCGACGGGCCGACTCGGGACGCGTTGGCGCGACATGGCCGGAGAGCGCGTCGCGCCGGTGTCGGTGGTGAACCCCGGGTGTGTGCACGCGTTCTCCAAAAGCATGGGCCTTCGGGACAAGACGGACCGGGTGGATGCGTGCGTGATCGCGCTGTTCGGCAGGGTGATGCGCCCGCGCCCGACGCCTGCGCCGGTCCCGGAGGAGCGGGCGCTTCGGGAGCTTGGGCGTGTTCACCGGGCGCTTTTGTGCGAGCGTCTTGCCTGGGAGCAGCGCCTCAAGGACGGCCCCGAAACCCCGCTTGTCCGCCAGATGTGCGCGGAGATGATCCGCTCCATCGGGGGGCGTCTGCGGCGCGTGGAGCGCAGGATGGACGAGGTGGTCCGCGCGCATTCGCGCCTGGCGGGCGACTATGCGCGCCTTGTGGGGGTCAAAGGGATCGGCCGCCGCACGGCGCTCTCTCTTCTGGGCGAGTTCGGCGACCTGCGCCAGTACAAGCGCGGCGAGCTGGTGGC
>JAPXRP010000084.1:4044-17777 GCA_033813475.1 Candidatus Hydrogenedentota bacterium | reverse complement strand
CCTCCGATCCGGCGGGGTTGGAGGAGGCGTCCGGTCTGGCCCCCGAGGACCGGGGCTGATTGTTGTTCCGGGTGTTGTCCCTCCGACCCGCAAGCGGGGCTTGCGGGAAGAAAGGCGGCGGCAAGCTACCGCACTCCAAGGTGCTGCGCACGGTGCGGCAGGGGGGCCAACGACAGCGACACGCCTTTCCGCGCGCAACGCGCGCCGTGGAGTGCGCAAGCTTGCTTGCGCCTTTCTTCGCGCGGGCTTGCCCGTGCGGGGACGCAAGCGGATATTCCACCTTCCAACCCTCCCCCACAGGTTGCGTTTGGGGTGCGGTTCGGCGCACAATATGATGTGTTCCGGTCAAGACGTGTTCAATATGTCGTATGCCGCCGTCCGTAATTGGGGCGGCTTCGGCATAAACCGCCTGTGAGGGATAAGGGCCGCATGAGCCAGGAAATCATGATTGAGGCTGAGGGCCTGACCAAGTATTACGGCGCGATTCCCGCCGTGGAGGAGGTCTCCTTCCAGGTGGGCAGGGGGGAGATCGTGGGGTTTCTCGGGCCCAACGGCGCGGGGAAAAGCACGTCCATGCGCATCCTGACGGGGTTCACCCCGGCGACGCGGGGGCGCGCGCGGGTGGCGGGTTTCGAGGTGCACGACCAGCCGCTGGAGGTGAAGCGGCGGGTGGGCTACCTGCCGGAGAGCGTCCCGCTGTACGAGGAGATGGTGGTGGAGTCGTTCCTGCGCCATGTGGCGGTGGTGAAGGGGGTGCCGCGTTCGGCGCGGCGGGCGGAGGCGGACCGGGTGATGGAGCGCTGCGGCCTGACGCACATGGCGAAGCGGCTGACGGGGAACCTGTCGAAGGGCTACCGGCAGCGCGTGGGGCTGGCGCAGGCGCTGGTGGGGAGCCCGCCGGTGCTCATTTTCGACGAGCCGACGGTGGGGCTGGACCCCGGCCAGATCATCGAAATCCGCAACATGATCAGGGAGCTGGGGCGCGAGCACACGATCCTCCTCAGCACGCACATTCTCCCCGAGGTGACGATGACCTGTTCCCGGGTGATCATCATCAACCGGGGGCGCGTGGTGGTGCAGGACAGCCTGGCCAACCTGACCGGCGAGGGGAAACGGCCCCTGGAGGAGGTCTTCATGCGGGTGATCGCGTCGGAGGAGCGCGGCGCGTCCGGGGGGGGCGCGGCATGAGAAACACCTGGGCCGTCTGCCGCCGCGAGTTTTCCGCCTTTTTCCTGACGCCCGTCGGGTACATCGTGACGGGGGTGTTCGCCCTCATTTCCGGGCTGGCCTTCGCGCTGTCCCTGTTCACCTACGCCAAGATGTCCGTGGACCCGACCTCCTACGGCTACTCCACCGTGCCGGACTTCGCGGAGACCTTCCTGAGCCCCTATCTGGTGTTCACGGGAATCTGGATCATGTTCCTGTCGCCGCTGATCACCATGCGGCTGCTGGCCGAGGAGCGGCACCGGGGCACCATGGAGCTGCTGCTGACCTGGCCCCTGCGCGACCGGGAGATCATCTTCGGAAAATACCTCGCGTCGCTGGGCATCCTGCTCGTGCTCATGCTCATTGTCTCGGTGCACCTGCTGGTCGTGTCCCGGTTTGTCGCGCTGGAGCCCGCGGTGATCATCTTCGGCGTGTGCACCGTGTGGCTCATGGGCATGGCCTTCCTCGCCATCGGCCTGTTCGTGTCCGCCCTGGCGCGCAGCCAGATCACGGCGGGCATTGTCACCTTCGGCGGGTTCCTCCTGCTGTACATCCTGGGCAACGTGGGCGAGAAGCTGCCCGCGGCCAACCCGGCGCCCGCGGCGTGGCCCGAGACGGTGCGCACGGCTTTCGGCGGCGGCTACGCCCTGTTCCGCGGGCTGGTGATGGAGCTTGCGCTGGACAACCACGCGCGGGACATGGCCCTGGGCGTCGTGTCGCCCCCGGACATCGCGTACTATCTGCTGGTTTCGGCGTTCTTCCTTTTCCTGACTTTCCGCGCGCTGGAAAGCCGCCACTGGAGGGGCAAATGATGCGGCGGGCGCGGCAGCTGGCGGGCGTGTTCTCCATCCTGTGCGCGGTGGCGGCGCTCAACGCGGTCTTCTGGGTGTCCGACCCGTTCTCCCTCCCCGTGACAGCCCCGCTGGGGCTGTCCGCGGCGCTCGGGCTGGCGTGGGCCGGGCTCACCCTGTTCTCCTACTTTGTGCGCGGGGCGGCGGAGGAGCGCTCGCTCGGCGGCCTCAACGCCGCCGTGTCCACGGCTGCCTTTCTGGGCATCTGCGTGGTGGCCTACCTCTTTGTGCAGTCCTGGGACGCGAAATGGGACCTGACGAAGGAGGGGCGGCGCGACCTGTCGCCGCTCACCGCGCAGGTGCTGCGCAACATCACGCAGCCCGTCGAGGTCATCTGTTTCTTCCTCGACGTGGACGACGAGCTGGTGGTCATCGCGCGCGACAAGACGCTGCGCTTTCTGGAACAGTGCCGGAAACTCACCGACCAGATCCAGGTGGAGGTGCTCGACCCGACGGTGGAGCGCGGGCGGGTGGAGGAGCTGAAGATCACCCACGCGTCCACGCAGGGCACCGTGGTCGTGCGCGCGGGCGACCGCCAGCGGGTGATCACCCTCTCGGGCGGCAGCCCGCGCCTCGAGGAGCGCGAATTCACCAACGCCCTCATCAACGTCCTGCGCGACACGGAGCCGAAGGTCTCCTTCCTTGGGGGGCACGAGGAGCGCGACCCGGCGGGGCAGGACGAGCGCGGCCTGTCGGGGCTGGTGCAGCTTCTTACGGGGGAGTCCTTCGCCCTGGACCGCCTGAACATCAAGCTCGCCCAGCCGGAGATTCCCAAGGACGTGGACGTGCTGGTGATTGCCAATCCGCAGACGGACCTGCACCCCCTGGAGATCGAGGCGTTGGACGCCTTTGTGGACGCCGGCGGCCGCCTGCTGGTGCTGATGGACCCCTGGCGCGCCCCCCCGCAGGGGGCGGTGTCCGGGGAGCAGCTGCGGCCCTGGCTGGCGCGCCGGTTCGGGATCACCGTCGGCAGCGACCTGGTCGTGACCGACGCCTCCTCGAACAAATGGCAGGCCGAACTCTCCTATGACGGGAAACCGTTCGAGGGGGTGGACGCCGGGTTCATGGAATACCAGGGCTGCTACCACAAGGAGCATCCCGTCACCCGGGGCTTCGACCAGACCATGCTCCTGCAGGCGCTACGCAGCGTGCGGCTGGCGGAGAAGCCCCCCGCGGGCGTGGCCGGGGTGGAGCTGCTGCGGACCACGCCCGACTTCTGGGCCGAGACCGACACGGCGAAGCTGCTGGAGACCGGCCAGGCCAAGCGGGACGAGGCGGACGCGAAGGGGCCGATCCCCGTGGCCGCGGCCGTGCAGGCGCGGGTGGACAAGGAAAAGAGCCCGAAGGGCCGGGCGGACGCCCGGGTGGTCGTCGTGGGCGACGCGGACTTCGCCACCAACGGGCAGATCACCGTGCCCGGCCACCTGAACTTCCTCATGAACACGTTCGCGTGGATGAACGAAAGCGAGGAGCTCATCGCCATCCGCCCGACGGGGGCCGAGGCCGCCCCCCTGATCCTCACGGACACGCAGCGCCGGGCCGCGGCCTGGGTCGCCGTCATGTGCCTGGTGCAGGTGGTGGCCGCGGCGGGCCTGCTGGCGCGCGCCCTGCGGGGGAGGCACCAATGAAGTTCCGCTCCACGCTCCTGCTCCTGCTCGCGCTGGCCCTGCTCAGCGGCGCCTACTGGGGCATGCTCCGCCGCGGCCGGCGCACCGTCGAGCGGGCCGCCGAGGCCGCGCGGCTCTTCGACTTTCAGGGGAAGGATGTGCGCCGCCTGACCCTGGAACAGATCAACCAGCCCGCCGTGGCCGGCGAGCGCGGCGAGGACGGGAAGTGGCGCATCACCGCGCCCAACGACACCATCCCCCCGCTGCAGATGCTGTGGGACCGCGTGGCGGACAATCTGTCCACCCTGCGCAGCCAGCGCACCGTGGCGGAGACCGTGGCGGACCCCGCGGAGTACGGCTTGGATGTGCCCGCCCTCACGGTCACCGTGGAGGCCGGGGACGCCCCGCCCGCGACGGTGGTTTTCGGCGACGTGGAGC
This sequence comes from Candidatus Hydrogenedentota bacterium, assembly GCA_033813475.1. Classification (GTDB taxonomy): domain Bacteria; phylum Hydrogenedentota; class Hydrogenedentia; order Hydrogenedentales; family CAITNO01; genus JAAYBR01. The sequence continues at coordinate 13,675 of JAPXRP010000084.1, read as the reverse complement.
CCACCCAGCGCCACCGCTACGCGCGCCTCAACGACGGGCCGCTCTTCCTCGCCGACACCCGCGAGTTCTTCGAGGTGAACCGCTCCCTGGAGGAGCTGCGCCACCGCTTCCTCGTCGAGGACCGCGAGGCGGACATTCTGGAGTTCCGCTTTGCCTGGATCTGGACCGGCACCGACGCGGCCCCGCCGGAGGACCAGCCCGCCGTCGGCGAGGAGTCCACCGAGGTCGTCGTGCGGCGCGCCGCCCCCGGCGAGCCCTGGCGCCTCGCCGCGCCGCTGGAGGCCATGGCCGACCAGGAGAAGGTTGACGAGGTGGTCAAGGAGGTGCAGTTCGCCGTCGGGCGCGAATTCGTGGACGCGCCGGAAAGCCTCTCTGACTACGGCCTCAGCCCGGCGGCCGCGCGCATCACGGTGGTGGACGGCAAAAGCGGCCGCGCGCAGAACATCCTCCTCGGCGCCATGGACGGCGAGAAGGGCGGCGTGTGGGCCCAGGTGGCGGGCCAGCGCGCCGTGTTCCAGATGGACGGCCACCTCATGATGATCCTCCCGCGCAAGCCCGACGCCTGGCGGGAGACGCGGCTGATCACCCGCCGCCTCAGCGAGCTGAACCGGGTGGACTACCGCAGGGGGGAGGAGACGCTCGTGCTTGAGCGCGCCGCCGACGGGGCCTGGAGCCTCACCGCGCCGGCCCTGCCGGAGGTCAACCAGTTCGCCGTGTCCGGATTCCTCGCAGTGCTCAAGGAGAGCCGGGGCGAGCCGCTCGACGCCGCCCCCGCCGCGCTTCCCGGCGGCGCCGCCGCGCCCGAGGTGTCCATCACCCTCTCCCACGACGACGGCGCCACCGCGCAGCTCTCCCTCTGGCCGAATCCGGACGACCCCGCCCTGTGGTACGCCACGCAGGACAGCGGCGGCGCGGTAGCCCTGCGCGGCGTGGCCGTGGACGCCCTGCTGCTGACGGCGGACGAGTTCCGCTCCACGGAGCTGCTGCGGTTCAACCGGCCGGACGCCGAGGTGCTGGAGTTTCAGTTCGAGAATCTGGGCGTGGTCCTGGAAAAGCGCCACGGCCAGTGGGTCGTCACCCGGCCCGAGACCCTGCGCCTGAAGAACCAGTCCGACGCCGAGGCCCTCCTCGCCGCCGTGAGCCCCCTGCGCATCACCGGCCTCGCCGCCCCCGGCGTTCCGTCCGATCCCGCGGCCTACGGGCTGGACCAGCCGGTCTTCACCCTCTACGTCCGCATGGCCCCCGTCGCGCCGCCCGCCGCCGGGGAGCGCATCGGCCCCCTGCGCATCGGCGGGGTTTCCCCCGAAAATTCCCGCGAGCGTTTCGCCACCCTGGAGGGGAAGCCGGGGGTGTTCCGCGTGAGCCAGGATGTGGTGGACGCGCTTCGGGACGCCCTTCAGGGGTTGGAGGAAGTGTCATCATCCTAAGCGGTTACGGCGTCCGGTTGCGGCATTTTGCACGGCGGGCAGGAAATACTTTACACTGAACTGCGAAATCTGCCGCGTTGCCGGGCGGGGTTTGGAAACCTAAATTCAAGCATGATTTGGAATTGCAGGCAACTTCTCTATTGACACTTTGCCCCGGCTGTGATATAAAAACGGGGTGGACAACGGGAAAAATGTGCCATGACAGGTCGGTCGGCAGACGAAAGGATGCCAGCGGGCGTGTCCGGAACGCGTGTTCCGGGCGCGTGCGCGCCGTCGTGCGGCCGTGCGTTTCGGCGGCGACGGCGGACCAAACAGGGTTACGAAGTGTTGGCGGACCCCGGCGCGCACCGCAGGTGCGGCGGCGCGCGGGCAAGCCTTTCCGGGAGAGTGGCGTGGTGAACACACGACTTCGCGCGACGATGAGAGTGGCCCTGTGGGGCCTTGTGCTGACGGGACTGGCGGGGTCCCTTGTGGCGCGCGCACCGGGCGTTCCTTCCCCGGACCCCCGGCGGGCCGAGCCCGTGCGGGTGGCCTTCGCCGGGGGCGACGCCGCCCTGGCGGGGCTGCTTTCCGCCGGCCTCGCGCTCGGGCAGATTGACTGCTTGGCCTCGCCCTACCAGGTGAGCGTTGAGTTGAGCGTGTCGCCGCGCCCCGTGGCGCCCGGTGCCAATTTCGTGCTGCTCACCCGGGCGTATTCGATGCCCGACCGCAGCCCCGTCCGCATCGAGCGCGCGCGCTACTGGTACGTCAAGGAGGACGTGGATGCCTACCGGGCCTGGTTTGCCGACCGCACCAAAATTAAGCCAGGATCCAATGCCAACGCCGGGAATGTGACCCCCCCCGGAACCATCGCGGACATAGAGCCGGTGACGCGGAGCATCGCCACAGGCGGCGACTATGACGTGATCGTCGAGGCGGTCATCCTAATGCCGGACAACACCGAGCAGATCTGCCTGTTGGACCTTCCGGAGGCGATCAACGTCGCGGAGACCTCCGCGGCCGACCTCACCATCGAGGAGTTTATCACTGACGGCGCCGCCCTGGTGCCCCTCAACGACTGGGTACCCCTCTTCGGATTCAACATCAAATGGTCTGGAGAGGATCCCGCGCCGCGCGCCCTCACGCGCCTGACGTACCGTTTGAAGGCCGACCCGGTTTCGATGGCGGATCGCGGGTATGTGAACAATATCGCCCCGCGGGAGAGCGACTACCTGATCTTTGCATTGATCCCCGTCTACAACCTGGATGGAGAGGGGCTGCCAGCCTCCGACAACGTTCAGGTGGGCCTTCCGGACATTCCCGGGGTTGTCCGCTACGGCAGCCCCAAGTGCGAATGGGACAGCCACGGCTGGCCTTACGCCATGCCCATCCGCGGTGCGACCGGGGGGACCCTAGGGCCCAACGGGCTGCGGTACAGCATCAACGACAACACCTACAATCTCAGTTTCATTTATGACGCCGCGGACGCAGCCTTCCCGACGACGGGAGACAGCCCCATTGACGCGCCAAGGGGCTCCGTTGCGACCGGTCCCTTCCACGCATATTCCGACAACCCTGCGGAGAATGACTGGATTGTCTCCGGTCCCGGCGACGGCTACTCTTACATTGTGGCCGTCCGACTTTCGTCCGCGTGGCAGACGGGCGCCTCCCTCAGTATGGAGGTGACCAACGCGATCATGCAGCCCTACTACACCGACCTTGTCAGTGGTGAGAGGCGCCTGCTTCCCGTTCCCTTCACCGACAGCGGTCCGGTGGACTCGTACACGCCGAACTTTTTTGACGCCGAGATTCTCGCCCCTCCCGAGGCGTACTCGTCCAGTTTCGGCGTGTTCGACGTGCGCGGCGGCCTCTTGAACCGCCGGTACAACAGCTGGAACGACCAGGCATCCCTGTACAACCCGCTGGAGCAGTTTGTCCGTCCGCGGTGGGATCTGGCCACGGCGACCCTGCAGGCCCTCAAGGGCGAGGCGGTGGACATGCGCCAGCTCTTCTCCGTGGAGTCCTGGGTGCCCCTGCTGGGCATTGACGCCCACGGCCTGCCGGGCTGGGGCGGACTCCAGCAGCCGGTGCTGCTGCACATGGCCCTCACCGACGTGGGCGGCGACCCCTTCGGCCCCCCGGGCAACGGCGGATTCGACCCGCGCGAGGGGCTGGAAAAGTTCACCACCATCGGGCGGCTTGACCCCAGCGACGCGACAGGCGAGGACTTCACCTACAACGGCCTCTGGATGTGGCACGACACCAACAACAACGGGCAGTTCGACCCGCCGACCCCGCGCGGCACCCTGGGCATCCAGTTCACCGACTACCCCATGTTCCCCTACCTCCCCGGCAGCTTCGGGGAGACCCAGCCCATCCTGCCCGGCATGATGCAGTGGGGCTATGAGCCCTTCCCGCCCGGCGGGGGCGACCCGTGGTGGACCATTGCCCTCGGATTCGCCAGCGGACGGCGGCGCGCGCCCGGCGACACGCCGGACGGCAGCATGGAGCCCACGCCCGACTCTCTGGGGGCGGCGGCCGGCGCGTGGCCGAACCCCTCCATTCCCTACCCCCAGAAGATGGACTATTTTGTCGTGATGCGCGCCGACAGCGGGTATATCGACGTGTCGGGCGTCCGTGGCGACGGGGTCGGGCTGAATCTTGGCGGCGACACCCGCTGCTTCGTGCAGCCGCGCCGCTGGAACCCCAAGGGCGACCTGGGCGCCTGGGACGGCGGCATCCTCTTCAACATCCAGGCCCAGGTGATGACCGAGTATCTGGGCGGCGTGGTGTTCAACGGCGAGGTCATTGACCCCGAGACGGGCCGGACCTTCGATAAGGCCGGGGAGAAGTTCACGGTCGGCGAGGCCATGGGCAACTGGCAGAACGCGGCCGCAAACGACATCGTCTGCGACCCGACCGATTTCCCCTGCTCCTACAGGGCCAAGCGCGAGTACGCCTGGTGGACCGAGCGCTCCCACAACCGCGACACGGTCAAGGCGGTGCGCTGCGGCGCCGAGGTGCACGACCTGGTGCTGACCTACGCCACAGACAACCGCTGGTCCAAGGTCACCCCCATCATGGCGGGCCAGTCGCTGGACGTTTTTCCGTTCTACCCCTATGACTTTGACACGCAGCGGAACAGCCGCAGCGCCATCGCCCTGTGGACGGACCCGGGTTTCATAGACACGGAATTCATCTCGGAGCCAGGCTACGAGTACTATCCGCCCGGCCCCTCCGAGTTCATTTGGGACGCCTTCCAGGCGAAAGACCTGGTCAATTTCTACGGCATCGGGGAGCTGCGCTTCTTCCACCGCCACAACCCCTTCATGTACCCCGACTACATTGACAGCTTCCGCGGGGCCGGCGAGTGGATTAACACCCACTATGCGTTTGAGACGGTCCCCTTCAAGCTGGAGGGCGACGGGCTGGACGAGCAGCTTGCCGAGCCGCGGTCCAGCTACTGGCCCGATCCCCCCTCCCAGCCCACGCTGCCGCGCTACTCCACCTGGTCGGGGTACGAGGGCGGCCGCGCGGTCATCAACTGGGGCGACACCAGCTACTGCTACCTCGCGAGCGAGGGGGGGCAGCCCAACGCGCCGTACAACCTCCCCGGCGCCAGCGGGGCCGAGGCCACCTACGCGGACGACGTGTATCAGTTCCTGGTTGAGAATCCGAAACTCGGGCCGCTTTCGGGAGACCTTGCCGGCAAGTGGCTGGTGGACAACTACGGCGCGCGCTATTACATCCTCGGCAGCAGCGGCAGCACCCTCACCCTGCGCAAGGGCCACGGCGCCTATTTGGACAAGACCGTGGAGGTGCCGGGCCCTGTCCCCCTTCGTTTGGGCGAGCTGAACGTGCCCGACTACCCCTACGGTGTCGGGGTGGGCATCGGCAGCGCGGTCCGGCGCGGCCGCTGGATGATCGTGGAGGACACCCTTCCCCGGAGTGTCTTCCCCCGGCTGGAGGACTGGCGGCCCGAGCGGCTGCTCAACGCGCCCAACGCCTGGGCGGCCCGCCTGCTCAAGCAGTACATCGGCGTGGACACCCTGCCCACGGCCATGCTCGGCTTCAACCTGGCCGGGACCGACGACCCGGCGGTGAACGCCTACAGCCCCATCAGCCTCAGCAGCGCCAGCGTCGCCTTCTGGGGCCCCGACTTCACCCCCAGCCAGCTCGCCGGCCTTGACGTGGACGGCGCGCTGTTCACCTCCGGCGTCCTCCTCTACGAGGACACCAACAGCAACGGCGTCTTCGACGGCCCCTTCCTCACGAGCGGCATGACCACGCCGTCGTTCACCGACCGGATCGTGCCGCTGGCCCTGGGCAGCCTTTCGTGGGGGCAGGCTGCGGAGGTCATTGACCTCGACGGCGACTACGTTGCGGACGACCTCAGCGGCGACGGCGTGGTGTTTGACGGCGACCCGCTGGTGCCCGCGGATGTGGCGGACCTGACGGCGCCCGAGCTCGCGGCGTGGGACGGCCTGTCCGACCGCGCCTGGGTGCTCACGCTCATCCCGCGCACGAAGTGGGACCTGCCTTACAAGGACACCGAGACCGGAGTGGCGGGCGTTCTGAAGTCCGGCGAAGACCGGGAAAAGAGTGTGACAGACTGGCCGGACTACTGGCTCGACGGCCCCTCCTTCGTGGAGTTCGCCGAGAAGGCCGCCGGGGAGAAGGCCCTCAATGTGGCCGCCGGCAGCCCGGGCGCCGACCTGTTCGTGGTCGTGCGCACCAGCCAGCAGGCCAAGGCCTTCATGGAGTTCCGCGCCCTGGTGCCGTCCAAGCTGCCCACGCGCGAGCCGGACCCCCGCAAACTGGCGGGTCTGCAGGTGATGCCGCGCGCCTACAGCGTGGTGGACACCATGACCAAGCACAGCATCGAGGAAAGCCCGCTGCAGGACTACTACGGGCACGACATGCTGCCCGTCAACGTGCGCACCCTGGTGCTCGACACCTCCACCGGCTCCATCCAGCCGGGCGGCGCGGAAATGGCGGTCCTCGGGCTGGACAGCTCCGTGAACCGTCCCGAGAACATCGTGGCGCACGGCCAGGGAGCGGGCGCCCAGGCCACGGCCGCCAGTTTCATTCCGACGGCGGCCGACATTACCAACCCCAACGAGGCCTACTATGAGTCCGGCGCCTGGACCCCCAACACGGTCGGCCTCTACCTGATCGGCATGGCCCAGGGCGCCAACCCGCGCGTCGAGGCCTACGAGATCACCGCGGTCGGCGGGCGCACGCTCACCCTGCGGGCCGGCGCGCCGCGCACGGACAGCGCCTGGTACGTCGTGAAAGACCCGACCTTCCTGGAGCAGCTTGTTGTCGAGTTCTACGACGTCGCCCGCTCCGGGGACTTCAATCTGGTGAACGACCTGCTGCCGCTGGAGCACGAGGACCCGGTCAACAGGCTGTTCAGCGGTGTGGCCGTCTACCGCGACAACGACTGGCACCCCAGCAACCGCAACGGGGTGTACGACCCGCCGATCCGCGACGCCCAGGGGAATGTCACGGAGTACATTGACCTTCCGGTGCGTCTCGACAACCCGCCCGTGCTCATCGGCGCCGTCGGCGGCGAGCCCGAATACCAGGTCAAGATGACCTTCTCCTCCCCCGGCACGGACAATTTCATCGGGCGGGACGCCACCCCCTACACGTCGCAGCCGCGCAACCGCCAGTGGGTGCCCATGACCCCCGGCGCGGCGCCCACTGACCCGGACTTTGGCCCCGACTTCTTCGTGGTGGTGCGGGCCTCCGCGGCCATGAACCAGGACGACCAGTTCCAGGCCGCCATCGTGTCCTGGGGTCCCAGCACCCCCACGGAGCCCGACCCGGACAACTTCACCGTCAGCCTCGCCTCGCCCCCCATTCCCGGCCAGGGCGCCGACGAGTTTGACCTCTTCTCCGAGTTCCCCTGGGGCAGCCGCGCCGTCGGGTACATCACCCTCTTCCAGCGGCCCCGGCCCGTGCGCTACTGGGGCTTCGACAAGGAGAAGATGCACGTGGTGCCGCGGACCGATGTGGACCGCAGCCAGGACGGCCCCGACTTCGCCGCCCTGCGCAACTGGATCCGCACCAACACCCCCGTGGCCAACCGCACCCAGACGATCACGGCGGTCACGCCGGCGACCCTGGACTTCACCGGCACGCCCCGCCGCCAGATTGTGAACGGGAACGTGGCCTTCACCCTGCTCGGGGCCAACCAGGCCGCCAGCGTCCTGTGGAGCTTCGGCGACGGTGAGACCTCGAGCGAGATCAACCCCGTCCACCAGTACACGGCCACCGGCTTCTACACCGTCTCGGTGGAGGTGACCAACCAGTTCGGCGTGGCGACCACGGTCACCAAGACCGACTACATCGAGATACTGGCGACGCCCTATGTGGACTTCTCGGCGACGCCGACGCGGGGCAACATCACGCCCGCGATCCCGGTGCCGGCCCTGGAGGTGACCTTCACGGACCTCTCCGTGGGGGACACCTGTTTCGTGCCCGTGGGGTGGTACTGGAACTTCGGGGACGGACAGTCCTCCACGGAGCGCAACCCCGTGCACCTGTACACCGCGCCGGGCATCTATGACGTGGTGCTCACCGTCACCTACCGCGACAACTGCAGCGGCGGCGCCCTGGTGACCCGCCAGTTCACGCGCGAGAACTACATCGAAGTCCTTCCCTGCGTCGGCTGCGGCGGTGAGGGCGAGGGCGAGGGCGAGGGAGAAGGCGAAGGCGAGGGCGAGGGCGAGGGCGAGGGCCAGGCGGACGTGCCCACGGCCGACATCAGCTTCTCCACCCTGGTTCCCGACCGGGAGTCCGTGGTGCCCCTGTCCGACTGGGTGCCCCTGTTCCGGTTCACCATGGGCTACGGGGAGAGCGAGGAGGAGAACGACAACTTCGCGCCCCGCAAGCTCAAGTCTCTGACGTATTGGGTCCGCCCGGACAGCCGCAGAAGCGACGACCTGAACTACCTCAACATGGGCGCCCCCTATCCCACGGACCTGCTGGAGTTCGGTCTGTTCATTGAGGACAAGGCCGGCGAGGACGCCGAGGCGGAGCTCGGGCCCCTCAACGGCGTGCTGGACTCCCAGTATGACGAACTGATGTTCACCTGGGACAATCGGGGCGCCCCTGTGGGGGAGATCACCGGGCTCCAGCAGTACTCCGGCATCGTCTACGAGCTCGATTTCATCGGCAACGGAACCTTCGCGCAGCCCCAGTTTGACGTGCCCGCGGGCGAGGTGAACGAGGACGTCCGGCCCGACGGCAACTCGTACATCGTGGCGGTGCGCACGTCCGCCACCTGGCGCAGCCAGCTCACCATGGGCGTGGAGGTGCTCGACGCGGTCATGGTTGACCCGCGCACGGGAAGCTACCCCGTGGACGAGGAGGGGAAGCCCACGGACAGTTACTCCCCGAACTTCTGGGAGGACGAGAAGCTGGAGGACGAGCAGTTCTACAGCTCCTCCTTCACCGTCTACGACTACGTTGGAACCTTCTCCGGGAACCAGGCGCCCATTTTCTTTGACGCGTGGAACCACCCGCACTTCCTCTACACCCCCATGGCCGAGCATTCCCGCCCCCGGTGGAACAAGCCCGACCAGCTCCTGGACGTGGTGGCCGGCGAGTTCCTCCAGATACGCAAGTTGCTGGGCGTGGATTCCTGGATGCCCGTTCTCGGGATCAACGCGCAGTCCACCAAATCGGTGCATTTCGCCGATGTGGAGATCACGCGCGAGATTTCCGCCAAGAACGCGGCGCAGCTGCGCGAGGTCAACGTTATCCTGACCGACATCGGCGGCGATCCCTACGGCGCGCCTGGAAACGGCGGGTTCGACCCGCGGACGGGCCTGGAGGACATGACGGCCCAGTTGTGGGGCCTTCCCATCTACGATGAGGAGGTGTTCGGCCGCGAGCTGACCTACAACGGCGTCTGGGTGTGGCATGACACCAACAACAACGGCGTGTTTGACGCGCCCATCCCGAACCCCGAAGGCGGCCTCACCTTCAACGGGGACTACCCCATGCTGGCGAACGCCATCTACGGGGAGGAACTCATGCCGACGTGGGAATACATCCCCCTGCCTCCGGGTGGCGGCGACCCGTGGTGGAAGATTTCCCTGCGCCTGTGGGGCGGCACCCGAAAGCTGGGCAACTACGGCTCCTACAACGAGGAGTTCATCGAGGGCTTCCTCGAGAAGACACCGGACAACCACGCCTACGGCCCCATGAAC
>JAPXRP010000084.1:0-4034 GCA_033813475.1 Candidatus Hydrogenedentota bacterium | reverse complement strand
ACTTTGTCGTGGTGCGCACCGACAGCGGCTTCCGCGACATCTCCCTCTCGCCGGGCGACGGCCAGGGGATCATGTACGGCGCGGATTTCCGGGCCTTCATCGAGCCGCGGCGCTTCAACCCCGAGTCCGGCAACTGGGAGGGCGGCGTCTTCATGGACAGCATGATCCCCGCGCAGGGGATCAAGGTGGGCGCAACGGCGCTCTACCCGTGGCAGAACGACCCCCGCTGGGGCGAGTTTGAGCCCTGGTGGCCCCAGCGCACCTTCAACCAGTCCACCGCCAAGCCCATCCGGGTGGGCGTGGACGTGCACGACCTGGTGATCACCTACGAGTCCGACTCCCCCTACCGGAACCAGACCGACCTCTTCTATATCCCCAGCGTTGACATCAACAACCCGGGCAATCTGGACCTTGACAACGTCACCCTGGGCGGGTACACGGACATCGGCGTGGGCCCCCTCAGCGGGTTTGACCAGTGGCTGGACCCCTTTGCCCTGGAGCAGATCAAGTTTGCGAACGGCCACACGGTGGACGTGCGCGACTGGCGGCTCTTCGGGGCGCGGCTCGTGGACTTCGGGCTCTTCCAGGTCAACTTCCTGTTCGACGACACGGGCACCTGGGGCCAGTTCGCCTATGAGACCGTGCCGTTCTTCAGCCCGCTTTCCACGCTTGGCGACGCGCCGCCCGTCGGGCCGCGCTCGTCGGCGTACCCTGTGCCGCCGCAGCAGCCCGCGCTGCCGCGCTACGGCACCTGGAGCGCCGAGCTGCTGCCGGGCGAGTACCCGCGGGCCAGCCAGTGGCGGCCGGGCAACGCCGGGGCGCGCCTGCTCGCCCAGAAGGTGGACGCCAACAGCGCGCACATGCCCATGCTGGGCGTGAACCTGGTCGCGTCCTCCGATCCGGTGGTCACCTCCACGGGCGAGCCCGTGGCGGTCAGCCAGATCACCGTGGCCTTCTGGGGGCCGGATTTCACTCCGGACATGCTCAAGCCGCTCGACCCCGACACGAACGACAACCAGAGCCTCGATTCGGGCGTGCTGCTGTGGGAGGACGCCGACCAGAACGGCATCTTCCTCAACACGCAGGATTTGAACAACTACGCCGGCAGCGGGGCGGCGCTTCCGCTGCTGGACCGTGTGGTGCCCGTGACCAGCCTCAAGTGGGCTTCGAGGCCGGAACTGGTGGACTTGGACGGGGACGGCCGCGCCGATGACATGGACGGCAACGGCATCGTGGACGACGCGGACCGCGCCTGGGTGCTCACCATGTATCCCAGGAGCAACTGGACGGTGCCGCGCCTGGACGGCTACGAGTTCGATTTCGAGTTTGTGGACACCAACAAGTCGGCGGGTGCCGGCCTCGGGTCGTCCGTGTCCCGGGTTAACCTGCTGCGGCAGGCGGCGCCCGGCGCGAAGGCGCTGGACCCCGAGGTGCTCCAGCCCGGCGATGACCTGTTCATCTCCATCAGCACCTCGGACAAGGTGGCGCGCTTCTCCAAAATCCGCGCCGTGATCCCCGCCAACCTGCCCACGCGGCCGGACAACCAGCGCCGCGGCGGCATTCAGTTCTTCCCCGGTGTCAACAGCAGCGGGACGGCGTTCGTCAAGAACAGCCCCGAGGAGGACCCGGTCCAGGACTTCTACGGGCATGACATGCTCGAAGTCAACGTTCCGGCCCGCGCCGTGGACCTCACCAACCGCAACGCCACGCTGAACATCGCGGGGGAGGCCGTGCCCGTGCTCGGTCTGGACCTGGCCACCAACCGCCCCGGCGACATCCTCGCCGCCGGCAACGGCGGCATCGGCCTCGTGTCCGGGTACCGCGTGCCGTCGGCGGCATGGGCGCCGGGCGCGTATGCCGGCGACTGGCTGGTGGACTCGGGCTACGAGACCTACGAGATCACGGGCAACTCGGCCAATGAGCTGACGCTGCGCGCGGGCACCCCGCGCAACGGCGTCTGGCGCGTCGTGCGCGACCCCTCCTTCCTGGAGGAGCTGACCGTCGAGCTGTACCAGGACGGGACGAACGCCAGCTTCAACCCGCTGACCGACCTGCTGCCGCTGAGCAGGGACCAGCGGATCAGCGGCGTGGCCCTGTACCGCGACAACGACAACCACCCCGAGAACCGGAACGGGTATTACGACCCCGGCATTGACCTCCCGATCCGGCTCGACGGGCCCCCGCGCTTCACGGGCCAGACGGCTGACGACATCCAGGTGCGCTTCGTCTTCTCGACCCCGGGCACGGACGACCTTCCCCTGCCGCGCGAGCAGCAGACGCGCAACCGGCAGTGGATCCAGCCCAGCTTCGGCGTCTCCATCAACGACCTGGACTACGGCCCCGACTTCTTCGTCGTGGTGCGCGCCGCCCAGGGCATGCAGGAGGGCGACACCTTCCGCGCCGGCATCGTCTCCTGGGGTCCGAACACCCCGACGGAGCCCGACCCCGACACATGGGCCAACCTCCCCGGCGAGGACCGCAACGACTTCCGGAAGTTCCGCGAGTTCCAGTGGGCGCAGCGCGGCCTCGGCTTCGTGACCTTCTTCCGCACGCCGCCCCCCTACTACTGGATGGACGGCGCCAAGGCGGGGGTCCGTCCGGACGCCAGCGGGTTCAACTGGATCCGCTCCCACACGATGAAGAAGCAGCTTTCCGGCGTGCTGGAGGCGCGGGCCCGCGTGGTGGGACCGACCACCATCGCCATTGACTCGGTCTCGCAGAACGAGCTGCCCTCGCAGACGCTTCCCGGAGAGCCGTTCCGCTTCGTGATCTACGGCCAGAACTTCGGCGCGCGCCCCGTGGTGGTCATGAGCGGGTACGACGTCGTCGTGACCGGCGCCACCAACACGACCATCAGCCTCTCCATCAGCTCGCGGGCCGACGACCCGCCCGTGGAGCCCATCGTGCTCCTCGTGCGGAACACGGCCACGGGCCAGGAGGTCAGCCGCTCCGACCTGTTCACGCTGGTGCCCGGAACCCCCGAGCGCAGCCCCAAGGTGCTGCGGGTTGACCCGAAGCGCGCGACGCGCAAGAAGTTCCCGGTGACCGTGTACGGCGAGGACCTCGGCGATGTGCAGTCGGCGCAGGTCTATTTCGGCAAGACGCTCATGCCCGTCATCGGCGGCTCGCCCGACGGCACCCGCCTTGTTGTCGGCTTCCCCGTCGGCGGCATGGCCCAGACCGGGAAGATGGACGTCAAGGTGGACAACCCCTCCAAGAACAAGGAGGACATCCTTGTCAACGGCTTCGAGTATGTCAACAACGACAGCAGGAACAAGTTCCTCAGCTTCATCGGCTGCGCCCCCGGAACCGGTCCGGGAACGCCCCTGGCCGACGCGGCCGTGATGCTTGCCGCGGTGGGGCTGCTTGCCCTCGCCGGCAGGCGCCGCCGCGCCTCCGGGCGCGGGTGACGCCCGCTGTCGCCATTGGAACAGGTTGTGGCTTCCGGCGCGGCGGGCCGCCCGGAAAACGGAAAGGAACAGGTACGGTGAGCAAAGGCAGAAAAGTGGCCCTGTTGGCGGGGTGTTTCGCCCTGGCAGCGCTGGCGTGCGCGCCGGACGCGGCGGCCTTCTTTCCGATCGGCGGGTTCAACCAGTTCGGGCAGGTCCGCTACGCCGTCTGGCCCGCCAAGGACTTCGACTCGAACAACAACGGCGTGATCGAGCCGGGGGAGGGCCTGGAAATCCGCTATGAGGGCGGCCCCCGGGGGTTCACGGCCGACGAGGTCACCCGGATGAAGGCGGGCTTTCAGGTGTGGGCCGACGTGCCCAGCAGCTACGCCTCCTTCCGGTTCGTCGGGCCCATTGAGGATCCGATCCTTCCGGGCTTTACCAGCCCCGACTACCTGCCCACGGTGTTCATGCAGGTGACCGGCGTCCCCGAGGGCTCCAACAACATTGAGCCCGACGACATCGCCTTCATCCTGCCCGAGGTCGAGGCGCTGTCCGCCATCACGCTCACGCTCTACGCCATCACCGACGTGCCGATCACCAGCGGCGGCTCCATCGTCACCGTGCCCGCCGGCAACATCCTGG
>JAPXRP010000083.1:5838-18174 GCA_033813475.1 Candidatus Hydrogenedentota bacterium | reverse complement strand
CCTCCGCCATGTCCAGTCATTAAGAAACCACGCCAGCTGGTTCCATCGCGCGCCCTGTGGAAAACCCGGTGGAAAACTCCATTGAAAGAACTTGATCTGCCCCATAAAATGTCTGAAGGGGGGACCAAGACAAGCCGGCCTTTGGCCACAGGCTGATAGAGGAAGGTTCGGCCCGGACGAACCGGAGGGTACTGTGCGCCCCCGCCGCCGTCACGGAGTCCCGCGCCGGATCACCGGCTTCTTCCACCGGCCGGAGAAGTAGTAGGCCAGGCTCACGCCCATGCCCACCGCCAGCCCCGCCAGGTTGCCGTACCACACCCCCTCGACCCGGCCCCAGTGCTGCGACAGGAACGCCGCCACGGGGATGCGCACCGCCCAGAACGCGATGAAGGTGAACACCGTGGTGGCCCCCGTGTGGCCCGCGCCGTTGACCACGCCGTTCCCCGCGAACATGACGGCGAACAGGAGGTAGCCCAGGCTCGCAATGCGGAGGTAGGCCGCTCCCACGGCGATGACGTCGGCCTCCGTCGTGAACAGGCCCATCAGCCACGCGGGCAGGCAGAACGCAAGCACCACCGCGAGGGAGGTCAGGCCGCAGCTCAGCGCGACGCCCGACCGGAACACCTCGCCGACGCGGTCATGGCGCCCCGCGCCGATGTTCTGTCCGGCGAGGGTCGCCACGGCCATGCCGACGGCCATGGCGGGCATGAACGCGATCTGGTCTATGCGCATGGCGATGCCGAAGGCGGCGGAGCTGTGGGCGCCGTAGGGGTTCACCAGCCCCACGATCACCATCATGCCCACGGACACCAGCAGCTGCTGCAGCATGGAGGGGACGCCGATCCGCAGGGTGACCCGCGTTGTCGGCCCGTCCACGCGCAGGCGCCGTCCCACGGGCGCGGCGATGTGGTTCAGGCGGCGCAGGTGCCAGGCCAGCGCGCCCAGCGCCAGGGCCTGCGAGAGGATCGTGGCATAGGCAGTGCCGTTCAGCCCGAGGCGCGGCAGGCCCAGTCCCCCGAACATGAGCAGCGGGTCCAGCGCCGCCGTGAGCAGCAGGGAGCCCCCCTGGAACCACAGCGGCGTCTTCGAGTCGCCCACCCCCCGCAGCGCCGACGCGAGCAGGAACACGCCGAACATGAACGGCGTGGTCCAGAGAAACACGCGGAAGTACGAGACCGCGATGGGCAGCACCTCCGGCGGCGTGCGCATGGCCCGCAGCACCGGCCCGGCCCCCGCCATGCCCGCGGCCAGGCAGAGCGCCGCCACCCCCCCGATGAGGACCGTTGAGTTTCCGATGACCCGCGCCACCCGGTCATGGTCCCGCGCGCCGTAGGCCTGCGACACCAGAATGCTCGTCGCCTGCGTGAGCCCCCCCGCCACGGCCATCAGCACGAAGAAGACCGGGAAAGTCACCGTGATGGCGGACATGGCCTCCGCGCCCAGAAAGCGCCCGATCCACACCGCGTTCACCACCATGTACGCCGTGTGCAGCAGGCTCCCCATCAGGATGGGCAGCGAAAAGACCAGCAGGTGCCGGGGCACGCTGCCCGTGGTCAGGTCCGTGCCCCGCGCGCCGCGCGCCGGGGTGTGTGCTGTTTCCGCCTCGCTCATGCGTCCATTCCCCCACGGCGAAGAGGCCGTGGAGGGGCAATAGTAGCAGACGCAAAGACCCCGGGGCGATGAACAGGCGGAAAACTGGGCGTTCAGCCCTCGAGCAGGCGGGTGAAGCCGGGCTTGTAGACGGGGTAGGTGCCGTCGGGGTTGGGGAGGACGGGGGGCTCCATGGCGTCGTGGCAGTCCTCGGGCCGGGGCGGATAGGCGAAGTCGGAGTTGTTGACGCGCTCCCAGGTCATCTCCTCGCCGGTGTAGCAGGAGAGCTGGCCCATGATGCCGATCATGGTGCTGCGGGCCATGAAGTCGCCGTTGTTGACGGGCTCGCCGGAGCGGATGGCCTTGAAGAGGGTGTCGTGCTCTACCTGATAGGGGTTGCACTCGCCCTTCCAGCGCCAGGCGTTCTCGCCCCAGATCTCGCAGTTCAGGATGGAGGCGCGGCCCTTGGCGCCGAAGACGAGGCTCGAAGTGTCGTTGAAGCAGCCCTCGGTGGTGCGGCAGAAGGCGTAGATGCGGACGCCGCTCTCCATCTCGTAGACCACGGAGTGGTGGTCGAAGACGTTGCCGTAGACATGGTCGGTCATGGAGGAGCGGCCGCCGAGGCCGTGGCATTTCACGGGCGCCTGGTCGCCGAGCACCCAGCTCGCGCGGTCGAGGTTGTGCACGAGGGACTGGGGCACATCGTCGCCGGAGAGCCAGTTGAAGTGGTACTGCGTGCTGCACTGCCACTGGAGCTCGGACATCCACGGCTCGCGCGGCGTGATCTGGTAGGGGGGCCGCAGGAAGTTTTCCTCCAGGCTGACGATCTCGCCGATGGCGCCGTCGTGGATGCGCTGGATGGTTTCGGCGTAGCCGGTGTGGTGGCGGCTCTGGAGTCCGGAGACGAGGCAGAGCCTCTTCTCCTTCGCCACCTCCGCCGCCTGCCGGAGCAGCCGGATGCCCGCGGGGTCAATGCCGTGGGGCTTCTCGACGAAGACGTGCTTCCCGGCCTGGAGCGCCGCCATGGCGTGGAAGGGGTGGAACTTCGCCGCGTTGGCGATGAGCACCACGTCGGACGCCTCGATGACGCGCTTGTACCCGTCGAAGCCCGTGAAGCAGTGGTCGTCGTCCACGGCGACGCGGTCCTTGAACTGCTGGGCGAGCCGTTCGCGCTTGGCCTGGATCCGGCCGGGGATCATGTCGGTCATGGCGACCAGGCGCGCGCCGGGGTCCGCCGTGAGCGCCTCCGCCGCCGCGCCGGAACAGCGCGGGCCGCAGCCGATCATGCCGACGCGGAGGACGTCGCTGCCGGCGGCGTGGGCGTTGCGCGCGATGAAGGCCGCCGAGGACGCGGCCGCGGCCGCCGCCGCCGTCTTGAGGAAGTCGCGGCGGGTCGCGCCGCCGTTCACGCCGGATGCCGGTGTCTGCTGCATGGGGTCTCCTTCGCGCTGTCCGCGCCGGGAACGGACCGTCCGGACGCCGCGTCCTTTCCGTCCCGTCCCGAAAGCATAAGCGTTTTCGCCCGGGCTGTCAAACCGCTCCCGCCGGCCCCAGTCGCCGGACAGGAAGCCGTTGCGGAGTGCCCGGGAACGGCGCGCGCGGTGACAGGGTCGGCGGCGCGAAATCCGCGCGGTAGGTGCGGGTCCGGCGCGAACGCCGGACCCGCAACCCGTTGTGGCGGCTACCGCCAGCCCTTGTCGCGCTCGATCCGCCGGATCTCCTTCGCGATGCCCCGCCAGCGGGTTTTCTCGATCTGGCGGGCGCTCTGGTCCTGGCGCAGCTCCTGGTACCGGATCTCGCGCCGCAGCTTGGCGTAGCTGCGGAAGCGGCCCCCGTCCAGCGTGCCGTCCTCCAGCGCGGCGCGGACCGCGCACCCGGGCTCGTTCTCGTGCGTGCAGTCGGCAAACCGGCACCGCTCCGCCAGGGCCTCCACATCGGCGAAGGCCGTCTCCAGCCCGTCGTCGTCGGCGGACCATATCTGGAGCTCGCGCATGCCGGGCGTGTCCATGATCAGGCCGCCCCCGGGCAGCGGGATCAGCTCCCGCTGCGTCGTTGTGTGGCGGCCCCGGCTGTCATCGGCGCGCACGGCGCGCACGGCCTGGCGCTCCCGGCCGAGCAGGGCGTTCACCAGCGACGACTTCCCGACGCCCGACGACCCGAGCAGGGCCCCCGTGGCGCCCGGCGGCACCAGCGCGCGCAGCGCGTCCACCCCGCGGCCCGTCGCCGCGCTTAGCACGGCCACCGGCGCGCCGGGGGCGGCGGCCTCGACCTCGGCCACGCGCGCGTCCGCGTCCGCGCAGAGGTCCGCCTTGTTCAGCACGACCACCGGCCGCGCGCCGCTGTCCCATGCCACCGTCAGGTAGCGCTCGATGCGGCGGAGGTTGAAGTCGCCGTCCAGGCTCGTCACCAGAAACACGACATCCACGTTGGCCGCGACCACCTGCTCCTCCGTGCGGTCGCCCGCCGCGGTCCGCGAAAAGCGGCTCCGGCGCGGAAGCACCGCGTGCACCGTCGCCGCGTCCTCCTCCGCGCGCGGCGCCGCCATCACCCAGTCGCCCACGGCGGGCCACTCAGCCCGCGCCGGGTGCTCATGGCGAAACCGGCCGGAAAGCTCCGCCCGCAGGTCGCCCGACGCCCCCGCCGCCACATACGCCTCGCGGTGCTCGCACACCACCCGCGCGGGTTCCCACCCGCGCCCCAAATACGGTTCCATCTGCCCGGCCCACCGGGCGTCCCAGCCAAGGGCCGCCAGCGCGGGACACGAGGGGACAGGGTTGTCCCCTAAAGACTCATCATGAGGGATGCTCATTGCAGTTCTCCGTTGAAAAGGCACACTTCTCTCATCAGGGAAAAAACGGAAAACGTGCGACGGCGCGGGCTGGAAACACACAGCCACCCCGGGCGGGCGGCGAAAAGGCGGGAAAGGAAACTACCCCAAACCTCAGCGGCCGGACCGGGGGCGCGTCATCGCACACTGCACGGCAATATCCATAACGCCTCCATGGGTGGGTGGGCTCTCCGGAGAGAGCGGCCTCGGGTGACACAACGGGGCGTATTGTAGTGCATGCGGGGGCGCGGTGCAAACTGCAAGCGCAAGGAAGAGGGCGCGGCAAGCAGCGCCCCTACAGGCGCGCGCCGCAGGTCCGGGCGATGACGCCATGCACTCCTCTCGCAGGGGCGCCGCTTGCCGCGCCCTCTTCCTTCGGGCCTACCCCCGTGCCCGCAGGCTACTTAAGGTCTGACACCATCCGCTCCCGCCACGCCCGCGCTTCATCGGGGACGCCGGCCCATTCTTCGTTGAGCAGTCTGCGGGCGTCCTCCGCGCGGCCCAGCCTCAGGAGAAGCTGGACGCGCAGGGCGGCGGTTTCGGGGGCATTGGCGGCGGTGAGTTGGTCGTATTCGCCGGTGAGGTCCTCGAGCCGCCTGGTGAAGGGGGGATTGGGCGACAGGACGTGGCGCGGGGGCGCGCCGGGGGCGCATTCGACGGCGCGCGCCCAGGCGGCGACGGCGGCGGGGTGTTGGCCGTCGGCCCACTCGGCCTCGCCGAGGGCGAACCAGATTTCGGGCCATGGTGCGGCGGCCCCCTCCGCGAGGGCGCGGAGCCGGTTAGCGGCCTCCGCCGTCCTCCCCTCCGCGAGGAACATGCGGGCGACACCGAAGCGGGCCGCCGCCTCGGGCGTGACGGCCATCCCGCCGCCGCCCACCATGCGCTCCAGGAGGAAGTCGAGGTCCGCGGCCAGCGCCGCCTCGGCGTAATAGGACGACCGCGACAGCCCGCCCCCCGCCTCCGCGACCTGCTGCGCGGCGGCATAAGCGTCGTGCGCGCCGGTCCAGTCGCCGCGGGCCTCCGCCGCCAGCCCGTCCTCCATGCGCTCGGCGAAGGTCTCCGTGGTGTGTGTGAGCCGCTGGAAGGTGACCTGGTTCACGCCCACGAGTCCGGCCAGCGCCAGGAGCAGCACAGCCAGGACGGGGGTAAACCGGAGCGCGCGGGCGGTCTCGCCCCCCCCCCTGAAGGGGGGACCAAGAACGGTGTGCCTCTCGCCACAGACTATCAGGCCGGGCGCGGCAAGGAGCGCGGCGAGCAGGGGGAACAGCGACAGGGCCTGGAAGGGCTGGATGGCGAGCATCCAGAAGAGCACGCCGGACGACGCGAGGGCGGTTCCTCCCAGCCGCACGCGGGCGGGGTCGCCGGACCGGAGCAAACCGCCGCGGATGCCGGACACGACGGCCCCCCAAAACCACAGATAGCCCGCCAGCCCCAACACACCGGTCTCGAAGAGGAGCAGCAGCGGCATGCTGTGGATGGCCGTGCCCATCCAGACATGGCGGTCGGCGGCCGCGCCGATGACGGCGGGCGCGGCGCCCAGTCCGCAGCCTGTCAGCCAGTGCTCCGGCAGCAGCCCGAACGCGATCCGGAACACGTACATGCGCGACGAGAACGAGGGGTCGTCGGGGGAGAACATGCGCAGGGTGCGCGCGGCCAGGGTCTGCGGGTAGTCCGTCAGGAAGAGCAGCCCGAGTCCCGCGAGGCCCGCCGCCCCCGCCGCCAGCAGCGTCCGCCGCGCGGCGGGGCCGGGGCGTCCGCGCATGGCGGCAAACGCCGCAGCCCCGGCCAGCGCCGCCACGGCGACCAGTCCGCTCCGGGAGAAGGAGATGAGCACGCCCGCAAGGGAGACAACCACCAGCAGCGCCGCCGCCGCGCCGCCGCGCCGCCCGCGGAACAGCAGGGCCGCCGCGGGCAGGGCGGCGAGCAGGGGCAGGATGCCCTGGTTGAAGTCCGGCGTGGTGACGGCCATGCGCACGAAGGCGCCGCCGCGCAGGTCCCCGGCGATGCGCTGCCCGAAATAGGTCTGCGTGCCCGCGAGGGCCGGGGCCAGGAGGCCCGCCGCGCACGCAATGCCCGCCGCCCCCACCAGCGCCGCCGACACCGCGAGCACGCGCCATCCGAAGACAGCGTCCTCCGGCGCGCGGAAACAGGGCAGCGCGGCCAGGAACAGCGCGAGGTAGAGGGCGTACTGGAGGAGCAGCGCGCGGGACGCCGCCGGGTCGGCGGAGTGGAACCAGGACTGCCCGCAGGCGAGGGCGATCAGGAGGACCGGCCCCGCGAAGCGGCGCGCCGCCGCGCCCAGCAGGGAAAGCGTGTCGCCGCCGTGCAGCACCGCCAGGGGGGCCGACGCCGCGATCAGCACCAGCCCCGCCGCCGACGCGACGGTGCCGCCGAAGGGCAGGCGCTGGAAAATCTCCCACGGCCACGCCGCGAGAAAGAGGACCGCCGCCCCCGCGCACACGGCGCGGAGGGCGGGCTCAGCCCGCAGGAGGAGCGTCCGCATGCTGTTCCCCCGCCGCGGCGATCTCGTCGCGCAGGGCGCGCGCCGGCTCCAGATGCTCCCCCCGGCCGCCCGCGACGCACTCATCAAGCATCCGCAGGGCCTCCTCCGCGCCGCCGCGCCGCTGGAGGAGCCGCGCGGCGAAATAGGCGTTGCCGCCGGACGCGGACAGGGCGTGGCCCCGCCGGTAGGCCTCCAGCGCCTCGTCGGCGCGGCCCGCCGTCTCATGGGCCTGCCCCGCGACCAGGCAGGCCTCCGCCCCGTCGCCCGCGTTGTTCTGGGCGCGCGCGGCCTTTTCCCAGGCCGCCGCGGCCTTCGCCAGGTCCTCCTGGCGGAAATCCGCCTCCAGCGCCCGGCAAAGCAGCCGGTAGGCGGGCAGGTAGTCTGCGTTCTCCGCGACGCACACCAGCAGCGGCTCCGCCGCCTCGCCGGGGCGGTTCTCCCGCAGCAGCAGCTCGCCGAGCTGGCGCTGCGCCCACTTGCGCTGGTCCGCGCTCTCAAACGGCATGCCCAGCGCGCGTTGGTACCCCTCGATGGCCGCCTCCGTCAGCCCGCCGTCCGCCAGCGACTTCGCCCGGGCCGCCTCCACATCCCCCAGACGCGCGCTCATGCCCTCGGCAAAGCGCTGGCCGTGGACGCCCAGCGCGTACACCCCCCCGCAAAACACCACCGCCGCGGCCAGCGACAACCCGGCAAACCACGGGTAGGCCCGCTGGTAGACATCCGGCGCCGCCGCCGGCGCGGGGGCGTCTGTCAGACTTTGTTCATCCTCAGCCATCACACTCTCCAACGGCGGCAAAGAAGCGCCGCACCCCGCAAATCCTACACGATTCCCGCGCCCGGAACAATGCCGGAAGCGGGACTTGCGCGGAAACGCGAAGGCGCGGGGAGCAAGACGGAAGAAGAGGGAGGGAAGGGCGAGAGAAAGAGAGATGGAACGTCATGGGGCGGGGGTTTGTACAAGTTCCGGAGTTTTCACCACAAGATGCCCGGGACACAAAGGCGGAAGACTGCTTTGCCCACCTTCCTTCTTCCCCCCATTCCACCTTCTGCATTTTTTCCGCGTCTCCGTGACTCCGTGTGGGCCGTTTTGGAAACCAAACCGCGCCCTGACGGGTCAAAGGGGGCAACCTTGGAGACACAAACATGGTGGAAGTATTGCTGGTATGCCTGGCGGGGCTGGTGTTTGACGGCGGCCCGCGCATGAACCAGATGCAGGTGGTGGGCACGCACAACAGCTACCACAGGCGCCCGCAGGGGCTGGACATCGCCGCGATGATCACCCCGGAGGCCCGCGACTGGGACTATGAGCACGCGCCCCTGGATGTCCAGCTCGACAACGGCGTGCGGAGCTTTGAACTGGACATCCACCGGACCCCGGAGGGCTGGCGGGTGTTTCATGTGCCCCATCTGGACGAGGAGAGCACCTGCCGCATGTTTGCGGACTGTCTGGCGGTGGTGCGGGCATGGTCCGACGCACATCCGGGGCATGTGCCGGTCTCGTTTCTCGTGGAGCACAAGGACGAGGGGCCCGTGCTGGACCCCTCGATCACATCCCCCACCGCGGCGGACCTGGACCGGCTCGACTCGGAGGTGCGCGCGGCCTTTCCCCCGGACCGGCTCATCACGCCGGACGACGTGCGCGGGGATTTCGCCACCCTGGAGGAGGCCGTGCTGCAGCGCGGCTGGCCCACCCTGGAATCCGCGCGGGGAAAGGTGTTCTTCATCTTTCATGAGACCCGCGAGCTGCGCGACCTGTATGCGGAGGGAAGGCCCTCGCTCCAGGGACGGGCCATGTTTGTGAACTCCAGCCCCGGCCGGCCCGACGCGGCGGCCATGGTGCGCGACAACCCCGGTGATCCCGAGACGCCGGACCTGGTGCGACGGGGGTACTGGGTGCGCGCCACGGCGGGTGGTCCGGGAAAACGCGGGCTGGAAGAGGCCAAGACGCGGCTGGAGCGGGCTTTCGCCTGCGGCGCGCAGATCGTCAGCACGGACTATCCCCCCGGCACCCCCCACAAGGCGACGGGCTACATGGCAACCCTGCCGGGCGGCGGCCCCGCCCGGTGGAATCCGGTGAACCCGCCCGCGGACACCACCGCGCCGCCCGAACCCGCGCGCTGACCCCGCGCCGGGGGAACACAGGAATCGGCAGACAGGAATGTCCGCCCCCCTTAAGGCGGGGCGGACATTCCTGTCTGACACGCCCGAATGCGTCCTCCGCGTTATTGCGAACAAAACCCAATAACTGTGTGTGTTTTGTGAGAATACGGTGCATACAAATACGCCGCCGGTCCCCTTCAACCCATTTTCATGCATTCGCCTTGACGGCTGGCAAATGGTGTGGTAGATTTCGAGCAGGCGGGGGGGCAGCCCCGTCCTGCGGTGTTTATCGGTCAGGGTTCGGCGTCTGGCGCCGGGGAGACGGTCATGGCGGTGTCGTGGGTTCGGGGAATGCGTTTTGCGGCGGCGCCCGCCTTCAGTCTCTGTTTTCTGTCCACGGCCTGGGCGGGGGCGCCGTTCCTTATCAAGGACATCACCACGTTCCCGGCGGACGAGACCCCGCATTTCTCGTTCGCGTGGCCGGTGGAAATGGCGTCCCTTAACGGGCTGCTCCTCTTTTCCGGGTGGGACGCGTACAACGGGACGGAACTGTGGTGCAGCGACGGGACGGCGGCGGGCACGCGGCTTTTCCGGGATTTGTACCCGGGACGGCGGGGGTCGTCTCCCCAAAGCCTGATGCTGCTTAATGGTTTCCTCTACTTCTCCGCGCACACAGGGTATGGCCGGGTGCTGTGGAAATCCGACGGAACGCCGGAGGGCACGGATGTCGTTCTCAATGTGCACATGGAAATGCTGCCGGCGGACACGATGAACTGGGCCGACATGGGGTCGCGTTTCTTCTTCCGGGGGTACACATACACGGCGGGCGAGGAGCTGTGGCTCAGTGATGGAACGGCCGACGGCACCCGGCTGGTGAAGGACCTCTCTCCCGGCTTCACCGAACGGTATCCGAACAGCTCCACCCCCCAGAACTATCTCCGGCTGGGCGACCGACTGCTTTTCTGCACAGGGCCCGTTCACGCCCGGACAGCCCACGCCAGCGACGGCACCCCCGGGGGAACCCTGCCCCTGGGGACGTCCGGCGTCTTCACCAGCGGGTTTACCCGGCTGGGCGACCAGGCCTTTTTCCTCTCGAGAGTGAATGGCACCGGCAACTACATGCTGTACCGGACCAATGGAACGCCTGCCGGGACCGTTTTGCTGGACCAGTTTTCCGGGGACGACTGGATGAAACCCATCGCTGCCGTGGGAGACCGGCTGGTCTGCGCGCGGCAGCAGGAAGACCAACACCCGGAAGTGTGGTCCATGAACGCCTCCGGCGGGGACCGACAACTTCTTTCCCCCTGGCGGCTTTCAGCGCAGCCGATCCGGCCGCCCCATGTTCTCGGGGACGCCCTCTACATGGACCTGCACGGCGGGGGGATGCAGCGGGCGCTCTTCCGCACCGACGGCACCACCGCCGGAACCGTGCTGGTTGCGGATTACGGCAGTGTCGTTGTCTCCAGCAAAGTGGCGATCCCGGCCTTGACGGTTGACGGGGTCTTCTTCTTCATGGCCCCCTCAGTGAAGTTCGCCAACTATGCGGTCTGGCGTTCCGACGGCACGACAGCGGGGACCTTTCCCCTCTTTGCCGCAGAACCCCTGGCCATGACCGAATACAACGGGGAGTGCGCCTGCATCACCTACGACGGGCGTCTCGTGCTGAGCGACGGCACCGTGGAGGGAACCCGCGAGGTTGCCCAACTCCTGGAACGGGTGTCCGGAAGCGCCGCTGAGGCGGCGCACCCGGCGGGTAACCGGCTGGTCTACCAGCTTAAGACGCCTGTCAGCTTTGGCTACCTGACGGAGGGAAGGGAATACTGGGGCACGGACGGCACGAACGCGGGCACGGAGAAACTGGTGGCCTTCTTGGCCACGGGCAAGTATGACTGGAACTGCGGCATCAACAAGATGCCCCCCCTGTCCCACGGGGGGCGGCTGTTCTTTACGGTCAAGGCAATGAACCTGGAGGAGTCGCCTCTCCACAAGGAATCCCTGCTCTGGGTGACCGACGGCACTGTGGCGGGAACACGGCCGGTGGCTGAAATGAGTTGGGGCGATTCGCACAACATGTACCCCTTCGGAAACCTCACCCAGGATGAGCGGGGCATCTTGGTCGCCACCAACCGCACAGTGGAGGGGGTTTCTGTGAACGGCGTGTGGCGCACCGCCGACGGTGTTCCGGAGAACATGGAGCTGGTCATGGAGGCGGGATTCCGAACCCCCAGCACGGGGGGCATTCTCGCCCACGGGGGGAAACTCTACGTCATTGAGGTGGGGGAGACGCTGTATCAGACCCCGCCGCGTCCGTATCTCAACCGCTGTTACCTCTACGTGTGCGACCCGCAAACGGGCCAGAAGACGCTGCTCATGGACACTCCGGCGGGCCAGTACTCGGGCCTGCAGGCGGTTGGGGAAAAAGTCTGGTTCAAGGTGGAGTGTTCGGGCGCCGACATCCGGACGAGGCTGGGGGTGACCGACGGCACGCCCGGCGGCACGCGGCTGGTCACCAGCCACCAGCCGCCGGAAATGCCGTGGGACCAGCTCGGCACCCGGGAGGATGTCCTGCCCAGGTACTGGGGGCCCGACCATCTCACGGCCCTTGGAGACGCCGTTCTTTTCCAGGACGCGGCGGGGCAGTACGGATACGAGGTCTGGAAGACGGACGGAACCTCCTCCGCGATGGTGCTGGACATCTCGGTCGGCGGGGGATACGGGGCGGACCGGGAGTTCCTGCGCTGCGGCGAATCGGTGCTTTTCGAGGGGCACCACTTCGACACGGGCCGCGAACTGTGGCGCAGCGACGGCACGGCGGCGGGCACGCGGCTGGTGAGGGACATTTACCCGGGACTCGCGGGCTCCGCCATCCAGTCGTCCGTGGACGTGGGCGGAACGCTGTTCTTCGGCGCGGGGGATCCGGAACACGGCATGGAACTGTGGATGTCCGGGGGCACGGAAGACACCACGGGGCGGCTGACGGACATCAACCCCGGCGTGGCCGCCAGCGGCCCGGCGGCCATCGCCCAATTGGGGGACAACCTGGTCTTCTTCGCCTCCGACGGCACGGATGAGGGCACGGGGCTCTGGGGCATGCAGATGCCGTTGCTTCAACCCGGCGGGACCGACGGGGTGGGCGTGTCCCCTGCGTCCATCCGGTGGATGTGGGAGGACCCCAGCGCCCGCGAGCTGGGCTTCCGCATCTGGTCGGACCCCGGCACGGACCGTCCGGTGACGCTTCGCCACGAGACCGCGCCGGACATGACCTCCTGGCTCCAGACGGGGCTTCCGGCAAACACGCAGCACACGTTCCAGGTGG
>JAPXRP010000083.1:0-5828 GCA_033813475.1 Candidatus Hydrogenedentota bacterium | reverse complement strand
CGCTCAGCCCCCATCTCCGCATGGACGCTGATTGAGCCGCTGCGCGGGCTGGCGTTTTCCGTCGTGGGCCCGGACCGGATCACGGTTTCCGCGGCGTCGCCCGCGCCGTCCAACCTTTCGGCCGGGCACTCCGGTGCGCGCTTCTTCAACCTGGGCTCGGGGACCAGCTCCGACTGGCTCCAGGACAACGCGGGCTGGACGGCGGACGGGCTGACGGCGGACACGCCGTATGTGTTCTCGGGCCGGTCGCGGAACGGGGACATGGTGATGACCGCGCCGGTGATCGGGATGGCGCGGACACTGGCGTGGACGGCGGCCGCACCGGTGGTGGGCGATCCGACGGGCACCACGCTGCGCGTGGCGCTGGGTCCGGCGGTGGGCAACCCGGCGCACACGACCTACGGGATCCGGGTGATCCTCCCCGGCGGCGGTCTGGGCTGGGTGACGGCGGACGGAACGGTGGGGGCGTCCCCGGTGTTTATGACGGCGGAGGCGTGGGGCGTAACAACGGTGACAGGGCTGGCGGACGGGGCGCCCTACGGGTTCCGGGTGGTTTCGCGCAACGGCGACGGGATATGGTCGCCGCCGGGCCCGGTGACGACGGGGTGGACGCTGGACGTGACGCCGCCGACGGCGGAGATCCTGCTTCCCGACCGCAATCCGAGCAACGAGGCGTCGGTGCGGTTCACGGTGCGGTTCAGTGAATTGGTGGGCGACAGCTTCGACGCGTCGGACGTGACGCTGACGGGGACGCTGGCAGGCACGGCGTCCGTCGCGGGGGAAGACTTGGAGTACACGGTGACGGTGGCACTTTCCGACCTGTCGGCCTCCGGGGAGGTCGGCGTCCGTCTGGGCACGGACATCCAAGACCTGGCGGGCAGGCCGTTTGCGGGCATGGAGTCGGCACAGTACACCCTGCTGCGGTGGGCGGGCTTCGCGTCGCACCCCGACTCCGCGCGGCTGTACCGGGGGCAGGACCACCTGCTGTCGGTGACGGTGGGCGCGGGCCATGCCCCCACTGCCTTCCAGTGGTTCAAGGAAACGCCTGACAAGGGGGTGGAGACCGGTCCTGCGGGTCCGGAATGGCCCCTGGAGAATGTGACCGCCGGGCACGCGGGCGTGTACTGGTGCGAGGTGACGGACGGCGGCGTGGTCTACGCCTCCCACTCCGCCCTGGTGGAGGTGGCGGAGCATCTGGCGATCACGGAGGAGCCCGCGGACACGGTGGGGTACACGGGCCGGTCGGCGCTGTTCCGGGTGGGGATATCCGGGGGCTTCGCGCCGGTGACGTGCCAGTGGCGGAAGGACGGGGCCGTGCTCGACGGCGCCGAGTCACCGGAATGCCGGCTGCATGACGTGACCTTTGCGGACGCGGGCCTGTACAGCGCCGAGCTGTCCGACGGCCACACGGACGTGCTGGAGACACGCCATGCCGAACTGGCGGTGATCCAGGGCGTGCCCGCCGCGTCCGCCGGAATGCTCGCCCTTGCGGCTGCCTGCGCGGCTCTGGTGGCCGTGTTCAGCGCGAGTTGCCCCCGCAGCGTCAATGTGCCCATCAAAGGGAAACGACAAGAATGAAGCGGTGCAGAACGTGGAAGGTGGGCGCATTCCTTCGGGGAATGCTGCTGTCGGGGTTGGTGTCATCCGGCGTCTGGGGGGCGACGCCCTTTCTGGTGAAGGACATCACCACGGGCCCCGTGGACGCCAGCGAGTATGTATACCCGTGTCCGGTGCACATGGCGTCCATTAACGGACTGCTCTTCTTTGCGGGGTGGGACGCGCACAACGGGGCGGAACTGTGGTGCAGCGACGGCACGGCGGCGGGCACGCGGCTTTTCCGGGATCTGTACCCGGGGCCGCAGGGTTCGTCGCCCCACAGCCTGATGCCTTTCAATGGATTCCTCTACTTTTCCGCGCACACCAGCTACGGCCGGGTGCTGTGGAAGTCCGACGGCACCCCGGAGGGCACGGACGTCGTAGTCAATGCGCACATGGAGATGATGCCTGGGGAGCGGCTGGAATGGGCGGACATGGGGGCGTACTTTTTCTTCCGGGGCTTCACTTTCGGCGAGGGGGAGGAACTCTGGCGAAGCGACGGCACCGCTGCGGGCACCCGGATGGTCAAGGACATGTTCCCGGGGATGTGGGGGCGCATGCCCAACAGCTCCTCTCCCCGGGATTACCTGCGTCTCGGCAACCGTCTTCTTTTCGGTGCGGCGACTTCCCTGACCGGTGGCCCCAAACCTTTTGGAAGCGACGGAACGGACAGCGGGACGGCCCAGTTGGTCTCCCCGGTCACCGAGTTTATGAACAGGTTTGTCAAGGTGAGAAACCAGGCGTTTTTCGGCGTCTACAACGCCGATGAAACCAGCACGATGTACCGCACCGATGGCACGGCCTCCGGGACCGTCCGGGTGGCCTCATCGCACTACACAACCTTTCCGGCCCCCTTTGCCGCGGCCGGCGACCGGCTGATCTGCCTGCAAAGAGACGGATACTACATGGGTGAGCCTCGCCTGCGACTTGTTTCCATGAATGCGTCCGGCGGGGACGTCCGGGAATATGCCTCCGTTCCATTCCTGACGACGCCCAACATGCCGAGAACGTTCACTTACAGCACGGGGAACACGCTTTACTTCAGCGCGTTCGATGAGGCCAGGGAACTGGGAATCTGGAGAACGGACGGGACCCCCGAAGGGACGTCTCTGGTCCGAAATTACGGCCGTTCCATCCCGGTATCTTATCCTTACATGCCGTATGACTGGGAGGCTTTCCCCATCAATGGCCTGTTTTTCTTTCCCGCGCCCTCCGGGCAGATGAGCGGCTACGCGGTGTGGCGTTCGGACGGGACGGCGGACGGGACCTATCCGCTGTTTGCGGGGATTCCCCTGGAAATGGCGGAGCATGACGGACTTCTTTTCTGCATCACCTGGGATGGCAGACTTGTGGCAAGTGATGGCACTGTCGCGGGAACCCGCCAGATCACCCACCTTATCCGGCGCGCGAGGGGGAGCGTGGTGGAGGATGTCTACCCCCTGGGCGACCGGGCGGTCTACCCCGTCAACCCGGCGGTTGTCCTGTCGCAGGGAAAGAACATCGGGGGGCGGCAGTACTGGGGAACCGACGGCACCCCCAACGGCACACAGATCATCGCGCAGGTGGACCGGTATTACGGCAGAAGATACGACGAGGAGAATCCCCCCATTCTCCTCGGGGGACGCCTGTTCTTCCTCATGGACGGGCTGCTGATGAGCACGGACGGGACCCCTGCGGGAACCCGTCCGGTTTCCGGACTGACCGGAAACACCACCACCGTGAACACATTGAGCTACACCTACAAGTATTTTTCCGCGGATGACCGGGGGGTGCTGCTGCCCTTTGTCCCCGTGGACCTGACGGACAGCCGGACGGAGGGGGTGTGGCGGACCGACGGGACGCGCGGGGGAACGGAACTTGTGACGGCGGCCGGTTTCCGGGCGCCGCACATCGGCGGCGTGCTGGCCCACGGCGGCAAGGTGTATGTCATTGAAGTCGGGGATCAACTGACCACCAACGTCCCCGGCGTTATACTTGTCCGCTGCTATCTCTATGTGTTCGATCCGCAGACGGGCCAGAAAACCCTGCTGCTGGAGAGTCCCGCCGGGGAGTACTCCCGCCTTCGCGCTGTCGGAGACAGGGTGGCCATGGTTGCGGAGTGCGCGAACGACATCCGCTGGCGGCTGTGCGTGACCGACGGCACGCCCGGCGGCACGCGGTTTGTGACCAGCCACCAGCCGCCCTCCCTGCCCCGGGATGCATTCTTCACCCGCGAGGATGTGAAAACCAAGTATTGGGGACCGACCGGCCTGACCGTCCTGGGAAACCTGGTGCTGTTCCAGGACGCAACGGCGGAGGACGGCTACGAGCTTTGGCGCACCGACGGAACCGCGGCTTCCATGGTGACGAATATCATGGAGGGCGGCGGCTACGGGGTGGACCAGGATTTCCTCCTGGGCGACAGGGCGGTTCTTTTTGAGGGGCAGCACATGGACACGGGGCGCGAGCTGTGGCGCACCGACGGCACGGTGGCCGGCACGAGGCTGGTGAAGGACATCTACCCCGGAAAGGCCGGCTCCGCCATCCAGTCATCGGTGGATGTGGATGGGACCGTCTTCTTCGGCGCGGGGGATCCAGAGTGCGGCATGGAGCTTTGGATGTCAGCGGGCACGGAGGACACCACGGCGCGCCTCACCGACCTGAACCCCGGTGTGGGAAGCAGCGGCCCTGTGGAGATCGCGCGGGTGGGAAACCGTCTGACCTTTTTCGCGTCGAACGGCACCACGCAGGGAGCGGAACTGTGGGGGATCACGCTGCCCCTGCTGCGTCCCTCGGGCGCGGACGGGGAGGGGGTGTCTGCGTCGTCCATTCGCTGGTGGTGGACGGACGCGACGTCCCGGGAGTCTGGGTTCCGCATCTGGTCGGACCCCGGCACGGACCGTCCGGTGACGCTTCGCCACGAGACCGCGCCGGACATGACCTCCTGGCTCCAGACGGGGCTTCCGGCAAACACGCAGCACACGTTCCAGGTGGCGGCGTTTGAGGAGGGTGCCGAGAGCATCCGCTCAGCCCCCATCTCCGCATGGACGCTGATTGAGCCGCTGCGCGGGCTGGCGTTTTCCGTCGTGGGCCCGGACCGGATCACGGTGGCCGCGGCGTCGCCCGCGCCGTCCAACCTTTCGGCCGGGCACTCCGGTGCGCGCTTCTTCAACCTGGGCTCGGGGACCAGCTCCGACTGGCTCCAGGACAACCCGGGCTGGACGGCGGACGGGCTGACGGCGGACACGCCGTATGTGTTCTCGGGCCGGTCGCGGAACGGGGACATGGTGATGACCGCGCCGGTGATCGGGATGGCGCGGACACTGGCGTGGACTGCGGCCGCACCGTTGGTGGGCGATCCGACGGGCACCACGCTGCGCGTGGCGCTGGGTCCGGCGGTGGGCAACCCGGCGCACACGACCTACGGGATCCGGGTGATCCTTCCCGGGGGCGGTGGGGGCTGGATGACGGCGGACGGGACCGTGGGGGCGTCCCCGGTGTTCCTGACGGCGGAGGCGTGGGGGGTGACGACGGTGACCGGCCTCGCGGACGGGTCTCCCTACGGGTTCCGGGTGGTCTCGCGCAACGGCGACGGGATATGGTCGCCGCCGGGCCCGGTGACGACGGGGTGGACGCTGGACGTGACGCCGCCGACGGCGGAGATCCTGCTTCCCGACCGCAACCCGAACAACGAGGCGTCGGTGCGGTTCACGGTGCGGTTCAGTGAATTGGTGGGCGACAGCTTCGACGTGTCGGACGTGACGCTGACGGGGACGCTGGCAGGCACGGCGTCCGTCGCGGGGGAAGACTTGGAGCACACGGTGACGGTGGCGCTTTCCGACCTGTCGGCATCGGGGGAGGTGGGCATTCGTCTTGGCACCGAGATCCGGGACCTGGCGGGCAAGCCCTTTGCGGGGATGGAGTCGGCGCACTACACGCTCCTGCGCTGGGCGGGCTTCGCGTCGCACCCCGAACCCGCGCGGCTGTACCGGGGGCAGGATCACCTGCTGTCGGTGACGGTAAACGCGGGCTATGCCCCGACCGCCTTCCAGTGGTTTAAGGAAACGCCTGACAAGGGCCTGGAGACCGGTCCCGCAGGGCCGGAATGGCCGCTGGAGAATGTGAACGCCGGGCACGCGGGCGTGTACTGGTGCGAGGTGACGGACGGCGGCGTGGTCTACGCCTCCCACTCCGCCCTGGTGGAGGTGGCGGAGCATCTGGCGATCACGGAGGAGCCCGCGGACACGGTGGGG
>JAPXRP010000082.1:0-18200 GCA_033813475.1 Candidatus Hydrogenedentota bacterium | reverse complement strand
ACCGTGGCGGGCGCGGCGGCGACCGCGGCCGGGGCGGCGACCGCGGCGGACGCGGGGGCGACCGCAGGCGGTAAGCCCGGAGAAGCCCCTTCCTGAGGTTTTGCCCCGGGGCGGCGCCGTTCCGACCGAACAGCGTCGCCCCGGTTTTTTCCTGAACGGAGCAAGCATGAACGCAGCGTCATCCCCCCGGGAGGAGGTGCGGGTGCGGCGGCTCGGCAACGGGTTCACCGTCGCGCTGGAGCCGCTTCCCTACCTGCGCACCGCCTCCTTCGGCCTGTGGGTCCGGGCGGGCTCCTCGTCGGAGGACGCCCGCATCGCCGGGGCCGCCCACTTCCTGGAGCATCTGTTCTTCAAGGGCACCGCGCGCCGCTCGGTCCACGAGCTGATGGCCGCCGTGGAGGGCCGGGGCGGGTACATCAACGCGTCCACGGGCCGCGAGTACACCGAGCTGTACCTGCGCATCCCGTCGCACCATGTGGCCGCCGGCATGGACATCCTCGCCGAGATCGCCCGCGAGTCCCTCTTCTGCGACATGGAGAAGGAGCGCGGGGTCATCCTGGAGGAGATCGCCTCCATCGAGGACAGCCCCGAGGACCTCGTCTTCGACCTGTCCGCCGAGGCCCACTGGCCGGACCACCCCCTGGGCCGCCCCGTCGCGGGCACGGCCGCGTCCGTCTCCGCCCTCACGCGGGACGACATTGTGGACTTCTACCGCGCCTGGTACACGCCGGAGAACATGGTGTTTTCCGTGTCCGGCGGCTTCGACGAGGCCGACGTGATGGCCCGGGCCGAGGCGCTTTTCGGAGACTGGCCCGCCGCGACGCCCCCGCCCTTTGTGTCGGAGCCCGCTTTCCGCGCGGGGGCGGCGGCGGTGGCCCGCCCCGTGTCACAGGCGCACCTGGTGCTGACCTTTCCCGGCGTCTCCGTGTCGGACCCCCGGTACTACACGGCGTCGCTGCTGGCGAACCTGCTGGGCGGCGGGTCCACGTCGCGGCTTTTCGAGCGCATCCGCGAGGAGGAGGGCCTGGCCTACAGCGTCTACGCCTCCCACAACTGCTACGCGCGGGCCGGCGTGTTCGACGTGTACGA
The DNA here is from genome assembly GCA_033813475.1 of Candidatus Hydrogenedentota bacterium. Classification (GTDB taxonomy): domain Bacteria; phylum Hydrogenedentota; class Hydrogenedentia; order Hydrogenedentales; family CAITNO01; genus JAAYBR01. The sequence goes on along the minus strand of JAPXRP010000082.1, from coordinate 17,111 downwards.
GGCCGTGGCGCGGAAGCACAGCCGCCGCGCGCTCGCCCTCGCCTGCGCCGAGCTGCGGCGCGTGCGCACCGAGGCCGCCCCGGCGGAGGAGGTGGCGACGAACCGCGAGGAGATCAAGGGTTCCATGCTCATGTCCCTGGAGAGCTCCCTGTCCCGCGCGGCGCGCGCGGCGAAAAACCTGCTGTTTTTGGGCCGCATCCTCGACGTCGGCGAGGTCATGGCGGGCTTCGACGCCGTCACGCCGGAGGCCCTGCTGGAAATGGCCGCGGAAACCTTCACCCCCGACCGCTGCGCCTTCATGGCGCTGCTTCCCCGGGGCATGAAACCGCCGGAGGTGGACCTGTCATGAGCGAGCCGCTGGAGGTTGTGGTGGACATCGCGCGCGAGCCGGGCACGGAGGACCTCCCCCTGCCGCGCTACGAGACGGACCACGCCGCGGGCATGGACCTGCGGGCCGCGGTCACGGAGCCGCTGACGGTCGCCCCGGGCGCGCGCGCCCTCGTGCCCACGGGCCTGCGCGTCGCCGTGCCGCCGGGCTTCGAGGCCCAGGTGCGCCCGCGCAGCGGCCTCGCCCTGAAGCACGGGATCACCCTGCCCAACAGCCCCGGCACCATTGACGCGGACTACCGCGGCGAGGTGAAGGTGATCCTGATGAACGCGGGGGACGAGCCCTTTGTCATCCGGCGGGGCGACCGCATCGCCCAGCTCGTGGTCGCGCCGGTGGCGCGGGCGGTGTGGCGGCCCGCCGCAGAACTGCCCCCCACGGCGCGCGGCGACGGCGGCTTCGGCCACACCGGCACCTGAGGCGCCCATGTTTGGTTTTCTGGACGAGTTCATCCTCCCCGGCACCAGCCCCTGGCTCTTCTGGCCCTTCGTGCTCACGGGGGTCATCATCCAGGGCATCAGCAAGTCCGGGTTCGCGGGCGGCGCGGGGATTCTGTCGCTGCCGATGATGATGCTCGTCATGCCGGTGGACCGAGTGCCCGCCGTGCTCCTGCCGCTGCTCATCCTCTTCGACATGAACGCCGTCTACCACCACCGGCACAACAAGGACCTGCGCCTCGTCAGGACCATCTTCTACCCCTCCTTGCTGGGCACCGCGCTGGCCACCTGGGTCTGGTACAAGGTGGGAAAGGAGGGTGTCGGGGAGTACGGCGGCTACATCAAGCAGTTCACCGGCGTCATCGCCATCCTCTTCGCCGCCTACATCTTCGCCAAGGAGACGTCCATGAAGTGGGTGAGCGGGCGGAAGGCCGGCCCGGGGATGGGCGTCGTGGCGGGCGTCGCCGCGGGCTTCACCTCCACCATCAACCACTCCGCCGGGCCCATCGTCAGCCTCTACATGTTCTCCCAGAACCTCGGCAAGAGCTTTTTCACCGGCACTGTCGCGTGGACCTTCGCCTGCATCAACCTGAGCAAGCTGCCGTCCTACGCGGGTCTCGGGCTCATAGACTACAGCGTCCTCAAATTCGACCTGCTCCTCCTGCCGCTCATCCCCCTCGGCTCCTGGATCGGCAAATGGATGCACCACAACGTCTCCGAGCGGGCCTTCAACTGGGTCATCTTTGTGCTGACCGTCATCGCCAGCGTGCATCTGGTGTTTGGGGTCAATCTGGTGGCGCTGGCGCTGGGGTTGGTTTTCTGAAGAAGTGGACGGGGTGGACTGAGTGGACGGAGTGGACGGGGCGAATAGGCTTCGGGTCTGGTCCACTCTGTCCACCTTGTCCACCTCGTCCACTCAGTCCACAGCGTCCCCCCCTCCACAGCGCTTTCTCCTCCCCTCCTCTTGTAGACAAGTCCGTTGCCCGGTGGGCCGGGGCTCTGGTATCCTGCGGGGGTCGCGAAAGGTACTCGCCATGAAAACCCCGCTGGCCGTCTTGCTCTTTGGGCTGTTGCTTGCGGCGCAGTCGTCCGCCGTGCCGGAGAACCTCGCCTATTCCGCCCGCATCACCGCGAACAGCGAGTTCAGCCCGGACTACGCCGCGGCGGGCGTGGCCGACGGCCGCATCCCGCCGATGGGATCGCAGGGCGACCTCGGCCAGGTCTGGTGCGTGAACGGCGCGGCGGGCACGGAGCGGGGCGAGCTGGTCTTCGCGTGGGACGCCCGGGTGACGGTGGGGGAGGTGGTGTTTTACGCGCGGAACGCGTGGCTGCAGGAGGACGGGTGGCGGCGGTGTGCCCTGTATGCCGGCGGCGCGGCGCGCCCCTTCCACGAGGCGGCGCTGGAGATGCGCGACGGCCCCCAGCGCATTACGTTGCCCGAGCCGGTTTCCCTGCGCAAGCTGAGGCTGGTCTTCACAGAGTCCTTCGGCGGGCCGAACCCCGGCGCGTCGGAGGTGCAGATCTTCGCCGAGTCCCCCGATGACGCGGCGCTGGCCGCGTTCAAACAGCGCGCCGCCCTGCGGCTCATGCCGTGGGTGGACCGGGTGGACCCGGACCGGCTGGAGGCGCTGATCCGTCGGCTGGCGGCGGCGCACGGCGCGGCCTATCCCGACGCGCAATCCCATCTGGAGACGCTGGCGGAACTGCGGAACACGCCGGAGAGCGAAGAGGCGCTGGCGCGGCTTCAGCGCGCCGTGCTGCTGTTTGATGTGGACGCCCTGGTGGCGATCCGCCGCCACGAGATCGTGGCGTCGCATGTCTACACCTACCACTACGAGGGGTTCAAGGCGGGCGGCGGGCTGTATGTCGTCCCCGCGCACGACGCCGCCGCCGCGCCCCTGGAGCTGGCGACCTCCCCCGAGGGGCAGATTCTCGACTGCGACCTGTCTTATGACGGGCAGACGGTCCTCTTCAGCCTGCGGCAGACGGAGAAGGAGGGCTACCACCTCTGGACGGTGAACGTGGACGGCACGGAGATGAAGCAGGTCACCGAGGGGCCGTGGCACGACTACAACGGCTGCTGGCTGCCCGACGGCGGCATCGCCTTCCTCAGCACGCGCGACGCGCAGTTCGCCTACTGCTGGCACGCGCCCGTCGGCGTGGTCCACCGCATGGACGCCGACGGCGGCAACGTGCGCCGCCTGTCGGCGAACTACCTGAACGACTTCACGCCCTATGTGCTCGACGACGGCCGGATCATCTTCTCCCGGTGGGAGTATGTGGACCGTCCGGCGATCCCGATCCAGAGCCTGTGGACCGTCAACCCCGACGGCACCACGCTGGCGGGGTATTTCGGCAACCGCGTGCTGTCGCCGGGCACCTTCATGGAGGCGCGGTCCATCCCCGGCACGGGAAAGATCGTCTGCACCATGACGGGCCACAACGGCCCCACGCGCGGGGCGATCGGCGTGGTTGACCGCAGCTTCGGTGTCAACGCGCAGGAGGCCATCCTGAACATCACGCCCGATGTTGCCGTGCCCGCGGTGGACGAGGGCAACGGCAACACGGACGGCACGAAGCAGTACAGCTGCCCCGTGCCGCTGGACGCCGACCGCCTGCTGCTGTCCGCGCAGGGGCCGGCGCTCGTGCGCGACTTTGAGGGGGGCTGCCAGTCCCAGGCCCTGCCCGCGCCCGACAACGGCATGCAGTGGTTCTCCGCGCAGCCCGTGCGGCCGCGTTTCCGCCCGCCGGTCATCGCGCCGGCCCCGCCCCGCCCGCGGACCCGGCGGCGGACGCGGTGGTGACGCTTCAGGACGTGTACGCGGGCCTGGGCCCCAAGGTGCGCCGGGGCGGCGTGGCGCGCCTCCGCATCGTGCGCGAGATGCCCAAGACCGTCCGCATAGACCCCAGCCTGCGCGCCTTCGGGTTCCAGTTCCCGGTCGTGTCCTGCGGGGCCACCTACGCGCCCAAGGACGTGCTGGGAGAGGTGCCCGTCGCCCCCGACGGGTCCGCGTGCTTCCGCGTGCCCGCAGGGATCCCGGTGTACTTCATGGCCCTCGACGCCGAGGGGCGCGCCCTCCAGCGCATGCGCACCTTCACCCAGTTCATGCCGGGTGAGCGCCAGGGCTGCGTCGGCAGCCACGAGCCGCGCCTCCAGACCCCGGCGACCCGGCGGAGTCTCGGCGCGACCGCCGCGCCCCGCGCCATCGAGCCGCCCGAGTGGGGCGCGGGCGGGTTCAGCTACCCCGATGTCGTCCAGCCGGTCCTCGACCGCCACTGCGTGGCGTGCCACGAGCCGCGCAACGCCGGGGGCGGCCTCGACCTCACGGGCGACCGGACCGACTACTTCAGCGTGTCCTACGAGATGCTCGCGCGCGAGCCGCAGGGTCCTACGGGCAGCCCCTACGTGAGCTGGATTCCCACCTACAACGGTCAGGAGCAGAACATCCTCACCATTGAGCCGCTGGCCTGGGGCTCCCCCGCGAGCCGGCTGGCGGACCTCGTGCGGAGCGGCCATCCGGACGCCGCCGGAAACCCGCGCGTGCGGATGGACGACGCGGAGAAGCGCCGCGTGTACGCGTGGATAGACCTGAACGTGCCCTACTATCCCACCAGCGAGACCTCGCACCCCGACGCGGAGGGCTGCCGCCGCATTTACACCCCCGCCGTGGACGAGACCCTGAAGGCGGTGGCCGCGCGCCGCTGCGCGGAGTGCCACGCCCAGGGCGTTCCCCGCCACGAATGGACCCGCGTCACCGCGCCCGAGCTGAACCCCTTCCTGCTGGCGCCCCTCGCCCGCGCCGCAGGCGGCACGGAACGCTGCGGCAAGGCGGTCTTCGCGGGTACTGACGACCCCGACTATCAGGCGATCCTGGCCACGCTCACCCCCCTGGAAGAGGGCCTGCGCAGCCACCCGCGCACGGACATGCCCGGCGCGGTGCCCGCCCCGGACGTCTGCCGCGACAGGTACTGAGGGGGTTTCTTTCTGCATTGGAAGCGCGTCGGGGGGGCTCACCCGGCGCGGAGGATGCCCTCGAGCCAGGTGAAGACCTCGCCCATCGCCTGGGGGTGGGCCGCAAAGAGGTCCGCCCCGGACGCCGTTCCCCGGTAGAGCCGCGCCTCGCAGAAGACCGGCGCCGCGGCCTTGAGGGCGCGCGCGGCCGCCGCGCCAAGGCCGTCGTTCTCCGCCGCCACGAACAGCGCGGGGCAGTCTTTCAGGTCACGGACAGCCCGCTCCGCGTCGAGCCCCTCCATTTCGAGGACGGGGGAGACGCCGACCACGGCCTGAACGGCCGGCTCGGCGAGGGCGTACAGGAGCGCCAGTGTCGCGCCGAACTCCTCGCCCGCCACGGCAAGATTTTCCGGATCGGCGCCCGCCGCCACCAGGGCCTCCCGCGCGGCGGCCAGGGTGGAAAGCGCGGCGTTCTCCGCCGTCGGCACCCCGTCCACGGTCACGCAAAGATACCCGCGCGCGGCGGCGGCGGCGGCGAAGCCCTCCCAGACGCCGCCATCGCGGCCAATGCCGTGAACAAGCAGCAGGCCGGGGGGGCGCCCCCGCGCGGCGCGCGGGTCGGGGGCGTGCAGCACTGCGGTCACCTTTTCCCCGTTGGCTGTCCGCAGGGTCAGCGGGGCGGGTTTCGGCGGGCCGGCGGGTGAGCACGCGGTGTGCAGCCCGGCGAGGACCAGGCACAGGACCGCGGCGCCCAGGCGCCGGACAAGAGGGAATGCCGTCATGGAGAAGCGCTCCTGGAGCCCGCCGGGACGTTGGGGGCGGACCCTCTGTCCATGATACCCCTTTCGGAGGCCGGGGTTCCCGGGGGGGGGGACGGTGCCCGTCTATCCGCCCGCGTTCGCGCACCCCCGCAGCAGCACCCCTTCCCGGGGGAAGGCCGCCGCCAGGGGAACGGCGGGATAGCGGTCGGGTTCGGCGCAGAGGGGAATGTCGGACTCCAGGTGGATCCGGCGGAGTTTTTCGGCGTGGGGGGCCGTCTCGAAGAGCCGCAGAATGCCCTCCTCCGCCAGGCGCGCGGCATAGGCGGCGTGCAGGTCCCGCCCTTCGCCGATCTCCACACGCGGGCATGCCGCGCGGAGCCGTTCCACAAGAAACACGGCGGCGGCGCGGTCCTCCTGCGCGTCAAACGCGGGGTCGTCCATGAGACCCGCCGGAATGAAGACCACCCCGCCGTCCGGCCCGGCCAGCCGGCGCACGGCGGCCACGGCGGCCGAGGCGTTGACCACGGTGCCCATGAGGACGGCGGCGGCGCCCGCGCACTGGCTCAGGCGGCCCGCGCCGGTGGTGGTGGTGAAGACCACGCGCCGCCCCGCGGCGTGATGCGCCTCGGCGGGGCTGTTGCCGTAGTCAAAGCCCTCCGGGGGCAGGCCGCCGCGCTCTCCGTAGAGCAGGGCGTCCGGGCGCTCGGTCCGCGCGGCGAGGGCGTCGTTCACCCCGGGCACGGCGAGGATTTCCAGCGCCCCCGCGTGGAGCAGGGCGGCGGCGGTGGCGCTGGCGCGCAGGGCGTCCACCACGACGGCCACGGCGCGGTGTTTGGCGGCGAAGGCGCAGCCTTCCGTCCCCTCGATCACATGGGCGCGCATGGGGTTTCCTTTCCGCCGCCTACCGGCGCACGCCGGGATGGGCCACGGCGAGCTTCTTCTCGGTCCAGCGGGCGAGCCGCACGAAAGGCAGGCCGAGGAGGAGGTAGATGGCCGCCACCATGAGGCCCGTGCCGAAATAGTCGTAGTAGGTGATGGCGAGCATCTGGTAGGTTTTGGTCAGCTCGATCATCGTGATGATGGACACGAGGGACGAGTCCTTCAACAGGGAGATGAAGTCGTTGGTGACGGGGGGCAGCACCACGCGGAAGGCCTGGGGCGCGATGACGTGGCGGATGGACTGCCAGCGGCTCATGGCCAGCGCGAGGGCGGCCTCCATCTGCGAGTGGGGCACGCTGATGAACCCGGCGCGGTAGTTCTCCGCCTCATAGGCCGCATAGTTCATGCCCAGCCCCACGACGCCCGCCCAGAACGGCGAGAACCGGATGCCGACCGAGGGGAGCCCGTAGAAGATGAAGAAGAGCTGGATGAGCACGGGCGTGCCGCGGATGATCTCAATGTAGAGCGTGGCCAGCAGGGACAGCGGGCGCGGCGCGTACACGCGCACCGTGGCCAGCAGGAAGCCCAGCACGATGGCCAGCAGCATGGAAAGCAGGGAGACCTCCAGCGTGATCAGCGCGCCCTTCCCGAGGACCGGAAGGAAGCCGATGTAGCGTTTGAACTTCTCCGAGAACCCGGAGACCTGCCCCTGCTGCGCAACCCATTGGTCGTACATGACCGGGTCGCTCTTCGGGGGGCCGTAGTCGCCAAACTCGGCGGCAACCAGGGGGTTCCACAGGTTCCACCGGTCCAGAATGCGGCGCAGCCCGCCGTTCCCGCGCATTTCCATGAGAATCTCGTTGACCCGCGCCAGCAGCTCCGGCTCGTCCGCGGGGAAGGCGAAGCCGTAGTTGATGCGGCCGATCTCCTGCTTGACGAACTTGACCCCCGGCCGCGGGCCGCCGTAATAGAGGGCCACGGGGCCGTCGAAAAGCACCGCGTCGAGCCGGCCGTTCTCCAGGTCGTTGAACCCGTTGACCTCGGTGGAGTAGGCGCGGATGTCCACGCCGCCCAGGTCCGCGAGGATGTAGTAGGAGAGGGACGCCTTGAGCACGCCCACGGTCTTTCCCCGGCAGTCCGCCAGGGAGGAGACGGCAAAGGTGTCCTGGCGCACGCAGAGCTGGAGGGCGGTGACATAGTAGGGCACGGAGAAGGCGACGGCCTCCTCGTGTTCCGGCGTGATCTCCTGGCCCTGGATCGCCATCTCGTACAGGTCGCGGTTGAGGCCGGGGATGAGCTTGTCCCAGTCGTTCTGGACGAAGACCGGCCTGCGGCCGAGCTTCTCCCCGATATGGTCCATGATCTCGACCTCGAAACCGATCAGGGTGCCGGGGTTCTCCGGGTCGTCGTAGATGTAGGGCACGCCGCCTTCGAGGTCCGCGCCGTAGCGCAGGATGCCCGCGTCCGCCGCGGGGGCCTCCACCTCCGCGAAGTCCGCGTCGGTGTACTCCACCGCCTCCTCGGCCTCCGCCGCCATCTCCGGCGTGATGGGCACGCCCTCCTCCTCTTCCTCCTCCCCGGCGGCGGAATCCGCCCCCGGGGCTTCCCTCCCGGCGGCGGCGGCGGGGTCGGCGGCGGGGGAATCCGTCTGGGCGGGCGCAGCCGCCGCCCCCAGGATCAGCAGCAGAACGGCCGCCAGCGCCCCGGAGACGCGAAAAAGGGAACCGCTCATCATGCCGTCTCCATGTACTGCCGCAGGAAGCGGCGCGTCCGGTCATCCTTGGGGTTGATGAAAATCTCGTCCTCGTCGGAAATCTCGACGATCTCGCCGTGTTCCATGTAGACGATGTAGTCGGAGGCGTTCCGGGCGAAGCGCATTTCGTGCGTCACGACGACCTGCGTCATGCCCTCGTTGTCCAGGTCGCGCATGACCTGGAGCACCTCGTCCACCAGCTCGGGGTCAAGGGCCGACGTGGGCTCGTCGTAGAGCATGACCTTGGGATTCATGGCCAGGGCGCGGGCGATGGCCGCGCGCTGCTGCTGGCCGCCGGAGAGCTGGTGCGGGTGGCGGTTCTCGTGCTTGGACAGCCCCACCTTCGCCAGCAGGCGCCGGGCGTTCGCCACGGCCGCGTCCTTCGGCTCGTTCTTCACGATCATCGGCGCGAGGATGATGTTCTCCAGGATCGTCTTGTGCGGGAACAGGTTCAGCGACTGGAACACCATGCCCACCTCGGCGCGCAGGCGGTGCGCCTGGTCCGCGAAGAGGCGGTCCGGCTGGGTGTGCCGGTCCTGCCGCTCCAGGGCGACCCCGGCCACGCACACGCGGCCCGAGTCCAGCAGCTCCAGGCAGTTGATGCACCGGAGCAGCGTGGTTTTGCCGCAGCCCGACGGGCCGATGACGGACACCAGGTCCCCCTCCTCAATCTGGAGGGTGACATCCCGCAGCACGGGATGTCCGTCGAAGGATTTGGTCAGCCGCTCCACCGAGATGAGGGGGGCGGCCTGCTCTGCTGCTGCCATGGCGGACTCCTCCGGCCCCCGGCCGGAGGGGGCGTGAAAAATGACGCTGCGAAAAGATACCCGCCGCGCGCCCCCATGTCAAACTGCGCGCTCCGGGACGGTCCGCCGTGCCGGGTCAGGCCCGGGGGCCGCCGCGCGGGAGGAGCGGGGCGAGGGGACAGTTGGCGCATTGCGGCCTGGTCCGGCAGAAGTCCTTTCCGGTCCAAACGATGAGGCCGTGATACTCCCTGAACAGCGCGGTGTCGGCGGGCAGGGCGCCCTCAAACAGGGCGCGCATCTCCTCATAGGGCAGGCCGTGGGGTGCGATGCCGTGGCGGCTGAGGATGCGGCGGGTGTAGGCGTCCACGACGAAGACGGGTTTTTCGCAGGCGTAGAGCAGGATGTCGTCCGCCGTTTCGGGGCCGATCCCCCTGAGGGACAGCAGCTCCGGGCGCAGGGTTTCCAGCGGCTCCGCTGCCAGGCGGCGCATGGACCCGCCGAAGCGGTCCGTCAGCCACCTGCAGAAGAGCAGGAGGCGCTCCGTCTTCTGGCGGAAATAGCCCGACGGCCGCAGCGCGGCCTCCACGTCCGCCCGGTCCGCCGCGAGCAGGGCGCGGGGCGACAGCAGGCGCGCGGCCTTGAGGTTGGCGATGGCCTTCTCCACATTGGTCCACGCGGTGTTCTGCGTGAGGATCGCGCCGACGGCGACCTCGAAGGGCGTGTCGCCGGGCCACCAGCCCGTGGGGCCGTAATGCGCCGCCAGGCGGTCGTAGAGGCGGCCAAGGGTCTCCGCCGGGCGGGCGCGGCCCGCGGCGCTCATGGGAAGGTCTTCCCCGCGCGCAGGGCCTGGTCGAGCAGGAGCACGCCCATGACCGTGAAGGCGTCGCGGATTTCGCCCGCGGTGACCTGGCGCAGGGCCTCCGCAAAGGGCGTCCAGCGGACGGCCAGCACCTCGGTGCCCTCGGGGGCGGCGGGCACGGCGCGCAGGCCCGTGGCCACGAAGAGGAAGGCCCGCTCCGACGAGTGGCAGTTGCTCAGGTGCAGTTCCCCGCCGAGGGGTTCCCAGCGGTCCGCCTCCAGCCCCGCCTCCTCGCGCAGCTCGCGCCGGATCGCCTCCAGCGGCGTCTCCCCCGGGTCCGCGCCCCCCTCCACGATCTCCCACGAGTACTCGTCCACCGCGTAGCGGTACTGGCCCACCATGCAGAGGTTCATTTCCGGGTCCAGCGCGAGCGCCGCCGTGGCAACCCGGGACTCCACCACGCCGTAGATGCCGGGCCGGCCGTCCGGCCGGATCACCGCGTCCTCCCGCACCGTGATCCAGGGGTTGCGGTAGGCCACGCGCGAGGACAGGCGTTTCCAGGGGTTTTCCAGGGGGGGCATGGCGTGTTTCCAAGGGTGCCGCTGACGCGGGGATGATACCGCCGCGCCGCGGCGGGGCGCCAGTTTTGCGGGCGTGTCGGGAGAGGAGCGGGAGAGACGCGGGCGGCATTTCCGGCCCCACTCCCCCGGAGGTCCGGGCCATTGACTCGGGCAAGGTGGGTGTCTATAATGGCGCAGCGGGGGGCACAGGCGGTTATCCGGCGTTTTCGGGTCAGGCCCGCAGTTCTCACAATGGTCTTGGAGATACGGATGTCCATGGGCGGCACAGACACCGGCGGGCGGCGGGCGGATAGGAACACGAGTCTTGCCGCGGGTGTCCTGCTGCTGCTCCTGCTTGGCGCGGCGTTGTGGTTGCGGGCGCCTTTTCTCCCGCGCCCCTTCTGGATTGATGAGATCAACACGCTGAAAACGGCGGCCCAGCCCATCCCCGACATCTTTGCGCAGCGCAGCACGCCCCTCCTCTTTCTGTCGGCAAAGCCCTGCGCCGCCCTGGCCGCGGCCACCGGGATTCCCATGGAAGTGGCGTTGCGGCTTCCCCATTTGCTGGCGGGTCTTGCCGTCATTGCGCTGGTCTTTTGGGCGCTGCTCCGGAGACAGGGGCCGGTCGCGGCGGTCGCCGGGGCGGCGCTGCTGGTCTTCTCCCCGGCCCACGCGGCCCATTCTGCCGAGGGGCGCTATTATGCCCTCCTCATGCTGCTGGTCGCCGCGCTGGTGCTGGCGGCGGAGGCGGTGCAGCGGAGGGGGCTTGCCCGTGACTGGGCGGGCCTTTTCGTGGTCGTCGCGGCGGGCATGTTCTTTCACCTGTTTTTTGTCTATTGCTTCCTGCTTGTGATGGCCGGGATGGCGTTTCTCCGGCTCGTGGACGGCCCCTTTCGGACGCTGCCGCGCCGCCTGATGCCGCTGGTTCTGTTCGGCGGCGCTGCCGCGCTGCTGTTCGCGGCGGTGCTCGCTTTGGGCAGCGGGGGCAACGGTTTCCGCCGGATTCTCTTTCTGCTGCATTTGGCGCCGGTCCCGGAGTCCATGAAGGCGGCGGCCGACGCCGTGCACGTTCCCCGGGAGTCCCAGGGGCTGCTGTTCAGCCTGACTCCGTCGGCCTATTGGGGGTACATGCAGACCCTTCTGCCCACGCCGCGCGGCCTGTGGGCCGCCGTGGCGGGGCTGGCGGCGGCGGTGGGGCTGGCCGTGTGTCTGCGCCGGCACCGTCAGCTTTTCGTCTTTCTCGTCGTGCTGCTGGTTGTTTTTCCCCTGCCTTTCTTTGTGCTTCATGTGAGCCATTGGTGGACGGCGCGGTACTTCACCCCGCAGCTGCCCGCGCTTGCCCTCGCGGCGGGATTGGGCGTCGGAGCGGCGGCCCGCGCGCTGTTTCATGGGCGGCCCGCGGCGGAAACAGCGCTGGCGGGGGCGCTGGCCGTCGTGTTGGCGGGAACGGCCTTTCTCGGGGGGGGGAGTGTGTTTGGCGACGGTCTGCACCACGGCATGCCGCATTTCAGCATGCGGACAGCCGCCCGCGAGGTGGCCCAGGCCGCCGCGCCGGGCGACGTGGTGGTCTTTGCGCCCCACCCCGCCGAGCGCTGGTATCCCCGCAGCATCTTCAGCTACTACATTGGGGCGGACCCCCGCCTTCCTGCGGGCACAGTGCGCCTGGAAAACTGCGACGACCCGGCCTGTGTCCGGAAATGGCTGACAGACCGTCCGGATAACACGGTCTGGATCGTCACGCCCCCGCCGGACCAGCTCCGGCGGATGGCGCGTGTTGTGCGGAAGAAGCCTGAAATCCAGGGGGTTATGGGCGTGCTCCGCCTGTCCTGTCCGCCGCCGCGGGCGCTCGGGGAATCCCTGCTCTGGACCCGCCCGCCCGGTTTTGACGGGACGGGGCAAAAGGCCTTGGCGGAATCCCTGCGCCTGTTTCCGCCGGAGAAGGGGACGGCTTCCCTGCGGCTGGAGGCGGGGGCGGAAGTGTCCGGGGAGAACGAGGACACGCTGGTGGTTTCGGTTCCCGCAGACGCCCCGCTGGAAGGGCGCCCCACCCCCACGGCCTGGTTGCAGCTTTCCAAGGCCTCGGGCGCGGCATGCGCGGCGTCGGACACGCTTCTCCTGACTTTTGACCTTCAGTGCGACGGGGTGACCCCCGGCGCGAATCCCGCGCGCACGGGCCGCGTCATCGTTGCCGGCCCCAACAACTTCTGGAGAGACGCCCACTACATTCTCGGCACCTGCGACTGGCGGGAGGAAGCCGTGGTTCTGACCCGGGGAGAGGAGTTTCCGGAGACGGGAGACGGTGTCCGGATTGGCTTTGGCAACCGGGGGGGCACGGGGGCCTTCCAAGTCCGCAATGTGCGCCTGTGGCCTCTTCCTCCGGAGGAGAACGGGCACCCATGAGCGGCGGGGCGGCCCCCATTCCGGAGAGGAAAGCCCGCGCGTGCGGGGGATGGGTTGCCGTGCTCCTCGTGCTTGCCGTTGCGGCGGGCATTCGGCTTCCGGGGCTGCTCCGGGGATTCTGGGCGGACGAGCTGTACACGCTGCGGACGGCCGCCATGCCCCTGGAAAGGATTCTGGAGGAGACCGTCTCGCCCCTCCTCTTCCTGCTTACAAAGGCGATGCTCTTTCTTCACCCCGCCCGGCTGGCGGTGCGGTTTCCATCGCCCCGCCCGCTGGAACCGGACATCCTGCCGCCCGGCGCGGCGGAGTGGGTGTTCCGGCTGCCCTTCCTGGCCGCGTCGCTGCTCTTCCTTCTTGCGGTGGTCCTTCTTGTCAGGCGGCATGCCGGGCTCCGGCCCGCCGTGATTGCGGGACTCTTTCTCGCCGTCTCGCCGGTCCATGCGTATCATTCGGTTGAAATTCGGTACTACGCCCTTGTCTGCCTTGCGGGGGCGCTTCTGCTGGCGGGGGCGGCGCGTTTTGGCGGGGGCAGGCCCCTGTCGGGATGCGCGGCCATCTCCGGCGCAGCCCTCTTCGGCGCGCTCACCCACATGTCTTTCCTGTTCATCCTCGCCGCGACCATCGCCGGCCTCTCCCTTTACACGGTCACGCAAACACGCCCGCGGGCCGCGGCCGCGCGGCGCCTCCTCCTTCTGGGGTTCTGCCTGGCGCTTGCCCTTGGGGTGGCGGTCTTGTCCACGGCGGCGGGCAGCCCCCGGCACGCGGCCCGGGTGGCCGTGCTGATTTCGCCGGAGGAGGGCGGGCCGGAGGATGCCGCCGGGGCCGCCCCTTCCGCCCCGCGGGAAACACACACCCTCCGGGCCGCCGACTACTGGCTGGATTTCGTGTCGGCCCAGTATCTTTCCTGTGACCGCACGGGGGCGGCGGGGTGCCTGCTGTTGTTGGCCGGGCTGGGGGCGGTGCGCGCTTTCCGAAGGCACCGCCTCCTTTTGAGCCTCCTTTTACCGAACCTGCTGACGGCGGCGCCCTTCTTCTTTCTGCGGGTGGGGCATTTCTGGGCGCCGCGCTACTTCCTCTTCCAGATGGTGGCCCTGGCCGTTTTCATCGCCCTGGGCGCCGATGTCGTGCTGGCGTGGGCGGCCGGGCTTTTTCGGGCGGACCGGCCCGTTCTCCGGCGGATGACGGGGCCCGTCCTGATGGCCGGGGCGGCGGCGCTCTACGCTCCCTGCCTGGCAGCGGGGCGGACCGCCACGGCCATAAGCCACAACGACTGGGGGGCGCGCCGCGTCGCGGAAGCGCTTGCGGGCCAGGTTCAGCCCGCCACGGACAAAATCGTCTACTGCAAGCCCTACAAGGGCCGCTTTTCCCATCTCCTGATCCCGCATTACCTCGGACGGCTCGTGCCCGGATGGGACGCCGCCGGCTCCGCGGGCAGGGAGTCGGTCTGCACAAGCCTGGACGACTTTGAGGACCTGGTGGCGGCGTTTCGCGGCGACCCCTTCTGGGTGGTAAGTTTCAACGGCAACAACGCCGAACCGGCGCTGAACGACCTGATCGCCGCGCGGGGTGGAAAACGGCGCACGGACCTGGGGGTCGCCTCGATCTGGTCCATGGGCGACCTGCCGCAGGCGGGGCCGGGGCCGTGGCGCTTCCCGGCGGCGGAGGCGGCGGCCGAGGCGCCGGAGGAGGCGCGCGTGGTGGAGGTCGCCGGGCCGGAGGGACGGCATAAACGGTACTCGGTCACCCTTTCGCTGAACGATGCGGAGAATCCGCGCACGCCCACGGTGTTCTTTCCCGTGCGCACCGCGGCGGTCGAGGACGGCGGGGCTGCCCTTCAGTTTGGCGCGCGGCATGTTGTCCGGTTCCGCATGCGCGCCAAAGACCTCCGGCCGGTGGGCAACCCCAAACGCACCTTCCGCGTGATGCTGACCGGGAAGGGGGTTCTCACGGATATGATGTACGCCGCCGGGTCCGCCGACTGGCGGGAGTACACGCTGGTCTTCACCCCCGGTGCGGACGTTCCCGGCGACATAACCGCCCCCCGGATCGGTTTCGGCAACCGCGGCGGCGCCGGCACCTTCGAGATCGAGGCGTTTTCCTGCGTGGTGGAATGACGCACCCCCTCCCGGGAACCCACGCGTCCCGATCGGCATCCATGAATGAGGGCGGTCGCAGGGGCGCTTTCGGCGCGGGCCGCCCATGATGATATGATGATGCGCGCCGCGCCCGCGCGCGGCCCAAACCGAAGCCCTTCTTCCACCTGACGGGGAGTGTCAAAGACGTGCTTGTTCCGCTGCACATGGTGACGGTGCTGCTGGCCGGCGGGCTCACGGGCCTGTGGGCGCGGCGGCTGCTGGCGTCCCTCGGCTGGCTGTCGGGTTTCGAGTCGGGCGTTTTGCTGGTGGCCGCCGTGTGCGCGGCCTGGGCCGCCGGGCAGTTCGCCTATATGGCCGCCGTGCGCCTGCTCAAGCCGACCCGGTCCCCCGTGCCGCTGCTGTGCGACATGGCCGCCCAGTGCTGCGCCCTCGTGCTGGTCCCCTGGCTGCTGGGCCTCTCCCTTCCCATGCTCCCGCCGGTCCTCCACAAGGTGGAGCCCCTGCTCTTTCTGGGCGTCTTTCTGGGCGCCCACGGATTCCTGAAAGGGGTGGTCTTTTTCGCGGCCCTCGACGCGCGCCCCGCCGGGCGCCTCGGCGCCCTGGGGTGGCTGGCCTGCGCGGTCCTGGCCTTGGCCGGGGCGGCGGGGTTCCAGCGGGCGTTCGCCCTGACCGCGGCCGATCCGGGGTCGGCCCAGGCGGGCGACGCGGCGTGGACCCGTGTCGGCGGCACCTGGGCCGAGGCGCGCGGGGTGCCGGAGAGTCTCGGCGCGCGCATCTTCGGCGACTATGGGGGCGGCGGTGACCTGGTGCTCTATGCCGCCCTGCCGGACGGCGACGGCGGCGCCACGGTCCACATGACCGTCCGCGTGGAGCAGGGCGCGGCCGCCGGGGCGGACACGGCGGACGAGGGCGCGGACATCACGCCCGTCCATACCCACGAGGTGCCCCTGGAACCGGGCGTCTGGACCGAGGTGCGCCTGCCCGGGGACGCCCTGCCGGAGAACGCGGGCGCGGTGGTGGTGGCGTGGACCGGCCGTCCGGCCGCCGAATGGATGCGCCAGCTCGGCGTGCATCCGCCTTCCAACACGGGCCGGAAACTCCTCGTCGCCGGGCCGTGGCGCGTTGCGCGGGGCGCGGACACGCCGTCCGTGGTGCTGCTGGCGGTGGAGGGGCTCGCGGCGGAGAACACCAGCCTTGCGGGCTACCACCGCGACACCACGCCGAACCTCAAAAAATGGGCGGAGACCGTCTCCGTGTTCGAGCAGGGATACACGCCCGCCCCCGAGGCCGCCGCCGCCGCCATGAGCCTGCTCACGGGGCTGCACCCCCTCCGCCACGGCACGGTCGCCGGGCGGACCGCCCCGCCCCCGTCCGGCATCCGCACCCTTGCGGAGCATCTGCGCGCGCGGGGATACCACACCGCCGCCTTCACCGAGGGCCGCGGCGCCGACGGCGACGACCTCACCGTCGAGACCGCCTTCAGCCGGGGCTTCATGCGGTTCAACGACGTGTTTCCCATGGAGCCCGGCGCGCCCGAGCCCGGCAGCAGCGCCCCGCCCAAGCCCCGCCCCGCCGGGGCGCGCGTCACCCTCGACCGCGCCGCGGAATGGGTGGAGGAGCGCCGCGGCGACCCCTTCCTGCTCTTCCTGCGCCTGCGCGAGCTGCGCGACCCCGTGCGCCTCGCCCGCTACGGCGAGGGTTTCCTGGGCAAGGGGCGCACCCCCGCGCCCGTGGACATCTATGACACCGCCCTGCTCGACGTGGACCGCCAGATCGGCGCGTTTCTCGGCCGGGTGGAGGCCGCCGTGCAGGGCCGGCCGCTGCTGGTCGTGGCCGCCTCGCTCTACGGGCTCGACTTCACCGAGCCCGACCGGGGCTCGTGGCGGCGCGGCGCGGCGGGCAGGCCCTCCCTGCGCGAGTCCTCCCTGCACGTCCCCCTGCTGATGCGGCTCCCCGGCGAGGCGGGCAGAACCCGCAAGACCCCCGCCTCCCTGGCCGACGTGCTTCCGACTGTGCTCGCCCGCGCCGGCATCACCCCGCCCGCCGGGCTCGACGGCGTGGACCTCCAGCGCCAGGGCGACTTCCGCGACATTATCTCCGTGCAGGGCGCCCCCATGGGGCTGTCTGTGCGGTCCGGCCGGTGGCGCTTCACCTGGCAGTCCGGCCTCGACCCCTTCACCCTGGAACCGGCGGGGGAGGAGGCGGTCGTCGAGTTTCTGGACGTCTACCAGTTCCGCGCCCAAAAGGCCGGCGCCGACGCCCGCGCCAAAGAGCCCGAACTCGCCCGCGAGTTCCGCCGCCAGCTCGACGCCTTCCTGCGCGCCCACCACGGCGCCCAGACCG
>JAPXRP010000081.1:0-18207 GCA_033813475.1 Candidatus Hydrogenedentota bacterium | reverse complement strand
TCCCAGGGTGCGCCCGCTCTGGGGTTATCCCCTGAGTTCCCGCCAATCCCGTATCGGGAGGTCATCGAATGCTCCCAGACCATCGGTCCCTCCTTTGCCCAAACCGCGCGCCCCCTGGGATCGCCGGGCTCCAGCCCGGCTCTTCTCATTTGTCATTTTCATCGCAGTTCAGATTCTTCACGTCCCCCGCAAGGTCTTTCGGGGCTTCCTCAGGCTTCGGTGTCGGGGCGATGTGTAGGTTAGATTCCTTCAGGGCGTTGCGGAATATTCCGACATTTTCCGGTTTCTCGCCGAGGGCCTCAAGCGCTCTTTCCACCTCGGCAAGCCCTTCCTCGTTCTCACGGATACCCCTGAAGAACCCCCGGAGCCGCCAACGCGCCCTCTTTCCCTTGTTCCCCGGTGGGAGGGCCTGCACAAGCATTGTGACGAATGCACTGAACATCATCAGATAAACCTGCCAGATTCGGGGGCGCACAATTTGCTCGGTGAGCGGCTTCATCAGTGTCCTGAGAGTGTCCGCTTCCTGTGGCAGGAAGAGGTCGAGATAATAGGAGGTGATGTCAGCGATCTCCCCGGAAATTAGAGCCTTGTCAACGCTGATTCCGGCGAAGAACGTGGCGAATGGCCGCCGTTTGCGAAGGTTGAGGTGCTTTTCGGTTTTCTCCCGGAACCACTCGGGAAAGACCATCACGGCGGTGTCTGTTCCGCAGGGCGTTTGTTCCCCCTCCATGCACATGAACACCTCCCCGGGCCAGCGCACGCCTTCCGCGGCCAGCATGGCCTCCACAAACCCGCGAAACCCCGGAACCACCTCCGCCAACATCGGGGTGAACCGGACGGTGACCGTGCCCTCGGGCCGTTCCACCTGTACGATGTGAACTGAATCATCCAAAAGCAGGACTCCCCTTGTTTGTCTAGATGATAGGTTCTTCGCGATGGTATTGGCAACTCTTTTGTTGCCTTGATAGCTCTGTGGTGAGAAGCGGCTCTTGGTGTTGTGGGGTGTCTATTCTCGAAAACCTCAAGAGGCCAGGCTGGAGCCTGGCGCTCCCAGGGGGCGTCCGCTCCCGGGTGTCCCTTGAGTTCTGGTCTTTCTCCTGTTGAGGCGGCGTCGGAATGTCCTGGACCCTCGGCCCTTCATTTCCCTAAACCACGCGCCCCCTGGGATCGCCAGGCTCCAGCCTGGCAGGTCTTAATGCGCGCCAAAGCCGTTGGCGTTCAATGATCCGTTCCGACTCGCACCGCCGCCTCCTCCGCCGATATACTTGCGGTCTCACAGGGGAATCCCGGCGGGCGGTTTCCCCAACTGGAGGAGCGTGGACCCATGAAGCATCTGGTTGTCGTCCTGAGTGCGGGCCTTTTTCTGGCGGCGGGGTTGTCGGGGTGCCAGACGGGTTCCGGAATGCCGCCGCAGGCGGCGGGGGAGGGGGAGATGCACACCACGGCCGCGCCCACGGTGGACCTGGAGACGAGGCCCGTGCCTTTCCCCGCAAACGAGGACCTGATCCTCCTGCCGATGCCGCGGTCGCTGGCGTTTCTGGAGGGTCCGCCCGTGAAGGCGGATGCGGCGGGGCCGGTGGTGGCGGTGGACGTGGCGGCGATGCCGCACGCGCAGGGCTACCTTCTGGAGGTGGGGGAGGGGGCCGCGCCGAAGGTGACGGCGCATGACGCCGCGGGGGCCTTCTACGCGCGGCAGACGCTGAAACAGCTGGCGCGGCAGTATCCGGCGGGCTACCTGCCCCGGGTGCGCATCGAGGACTGGCCGGATTTCCCGAACCGCGGGGTGATGCTGGATGTGGCGCGGGACAAGGTGCCGACGATGGACACCCTGCGCATGCTGGCAGACCTCTTTGCGGAGATGAAGTACAACCAGATTCAGCTCTACACGGAGCACACCTTCGCCTACCAGGGGCACGAGACGGTCTGGAAGGACGCGTCGCCCATGACCCCGGCAGAGATCCGCGAATTCGACGCGTACTGCCGGGAGCGGTTCATTGAGCTGGTGCCCAACCAGAACTCCTTCGGCCACATGGAGCGGTGGCTGTCCCATCCCGAGTATGCGCATCTCGCCGAGAAGCCCGGGTCGGGCGACCTGTGCCCCGTGGACCCCGCCAGCGTGGAGCTGCTGCGCGGGATGTACGCCGATCTGCTGCCGAACTTCACCAGCGGGCAGGTTAACGTCGGGTGCGACGAGACCTGGAGCCTGGGCAAGGGCCGCAGCAAGGCGGCCGTGGACGCGCAGGGCGAGGGCCGGGTCTACCTTTCCTTTCTCAAAGAAATCCACCAGATTGTTTCCAGCCACGGGAAGACCATGCAGTTCTGGGGCGACATCATCATGCTGCATCCGGAGCTGATCCCCGAGCTGCCGCGCCCGATCATCGCCATGGAGTGGGGCTACGAGGCGGACCATCCCTTCGCCGACCACGGCAAGAAATTCGCCGCCTCCGGCATTCCGTTCTATGTGGTGCCGGGCACGTCGGCCTGGAACTCGTTGCTGGGGCGCACGGACAACGCGCTCGCCAACCTGCACAACGCGGCGGTCAACGGCCTGGCGAACGGCGCCGTCGGCTTTCTGACGACGGACTGGGGCGACAACGGCCACTGGCAGACCCTGCCCGTGTCGCTGGGCCCCTTTGCCTGCGGCGCGGCGGTGAGCTGGTGCCAGGCGGCGAATCTGGACCTGCCGCTGGCCAAGGCGCTGGACCGGCATGTGTTCATGGACCCCGCCGGGAAGACGGGGCAGGCGGCGCTGGACCTCGGAAACGCCCACACGAAGACGGGGGTGGTCATCGGGAACAACACGGTGTACTACGCGCTCCTGTTAAACGCCCTGGGCGGCTCCCCGGCCAAGGGGCCGGCGAAGAACCTCACGGTGGCCTCCGCCGAGGCGGCGCAGACAATGCTGCGGGATGCACTAACCCGGGTGCAGGCGGGCGAAATGGCCCGCCCCGACGCCGACCTGATGAAGCGGGAGTTTGCCCTGAACGCCGATCTGGCGCTGCTGGCGCTGGACCTCGGGCGCGAGCGCATTCTTGCGGGGAACGTGTCCACTGCCGGGCTCCCCGCCGCAGTGAAAGCCAAACTGGCCGAACAGCTCCGCGACATCATCGCGCGCCACCGGGCGGTGTGGCTGGAGCGCAACCGTCCCGGCGGGCTGCGCGAGAGCGCGGGACGCATGGAGGCACTGCTGGCCGTCCTGGAGCGCTGACCCTGTCTTCTTTTGTGAAAAATGTGGTAAAATCCGTCAACCTTCGGGGGAGCACCCGAAGGGGTTCTTGGGAAGGTGCCGCAGCGCGGGTGGCAGTGCGGCGAGCAACGTTTTCACTCCGTTCCGGGGCCGGAGCCGGGGTGGTCAGGAGTTCATTATGTCCGAAGAACGGCAATTGTTAAGCGGCAACGAGGCCATTGCCCTCGCCGCGCTGCACATGGGGGTTTCCCTGGGGACCGGCTATCCCGGCACCCCGTCCACGGAGATTCTGGAACGGTTTTCCGCCCTCGGCGGGCGGGCGCAGTGGGCGCCCAACGAAAAGGTGGCCCTGGAGGTGGGCATCGGCGTGGCCTATGGGGGGGCGCGGGCCCTGGTCACCATGAAACACGTCGGGGTGAACGTGGCGGCGGACCCGCTGTTCACGGTGGCCTACACGGGGGTGCGCGGGGCGCTGGTGCTGGTGTCGGCGGACGACCCCGGCATGGCCTCCAGCCAGAACGAGCAGGACAACCGGCGCTACGCGAAAGCGGCGGGGGTGATGATGCTGGAGCCGGCGGACGCGCAGGAGGCCTACGCCTTCACGCGGATCGCCTTCGAGCTTTCGGAGACCTGGAACCTGCCGGTGATGCTGCGCGTGACCACGCGCGTGTGCCACTCCAAGGGCGTTGTGACGCCGAAGGATCCTTCGCCCTCCGAGAAGGCGCTGGAATTCGTGCGCGACTTCCAGTCCTACGTCATGGTTCCGGCCTTCGCGCGCCCGGCGCACCGGCGTCTGCGCGAGAAACTGGAGAAGATCACCGACTGGAACGAGCACGCCCCCGTGAACCGGGTCGTCAAGGGCTCGAAATCCCTGGGCATTGTGACTGCCGGCGTCTCGTACCTGCATGTGCGCGAGGCGGCGCCCGACGCCAGCGTGTTCAAGGTGGGGATGAGCCACCCGCTGCCGATCCACCAGATCCGCGCCTTCGCGGAGACGGTGGACCGGTGCCTGGTGATCGAGGAGGGCGACCCCTACCTGGTCGAGCAGCTCCGCACGGAGGGCGTCGCGTGCGAGGACAAGCTGGACATGTACCGCTTCGGCGAGCTGAACATCGCCCGGGTGCGCCGGATCATCGCGGGGGACAGCAGCCCCGAGCCCATGGCCCCGCGCGGCAAGCCGCCGCAACTGTGCGTGGGCTGCCCGCACCGCATGGCCTTTTCCGTGCTCAAGAAGCACGACTGCGTGGTCGCGGGGGACATCGGGTGCTACACCCTGAGCGTGCTGCCCCCCTTTGAGACGATGGACACCTGCGTGTGCATGGGCGCGAGCATCGGCGTCGGCCTGGGGCTGCGCCACGCCCTGCCGGACGACAAGGCGCGCCGCGTCGTCAGCGTCATCGGCGACAGCACCTTCATGCACAGCGGGCTCACGGGCCTGGCCGAGATGGTGTACAACCCGCCCAAGACGGGGCATGTGCTCATCATTCTGGACAACGGGACCACGGCCATGACGGGCATGCAGGAGCATCCCGGCACGGGCCGCAAGCTGGACCACGCCTGGACGAACCAGGTGGTGGTGGAGGAGGTCGCCCGGGCCATGGGCGTGACGAACGTCACCGTGGTGGAGCATCCGCCCGCGCTGGAGGCCGCCATCACCGAGGCCCTGTCGAAAGACGAGCTGTCCCTCATCATCATGCGCCGCGTCTGCCGCCTGGCGGAGAAGCGGATCAAGGCCCTTGAGGCCGACCGGGAGAAGTGCCATGACGACAAGTAACGGCGGTGTGACCGGCGTGGTGATCGCGGGGCTCGGCGGGCAGGGCGTGATCCGCGCGGCGGACATCCTGGCTGAGGCCGCCTTCCTCTCCGGACTGGACGTGAAGCAGGGCGAGATTCACGGCATGGCCCAGCGCGGCGGCTCCGTCTCGAGCGATGTGCGTTTCGGCGCGTGCGTGCACAGCCCCATGGTGCCGACGGGCGAGGCCGACTTCCTGATGGTGCTCCACCCCACGCAGCTGGACAACAACCGCTACCAGCTTCGGGAGGGCGGGGTGCTGATCTCGACCAAACTCGTCCTGGGGAACAGCGAGAATCTTGAGGATCTCGACAAGGACGACACGCCCCTGACGTCGCGGAATTTCAACGTCGGGCTGCTGGGAACGCTGAGTGTCCACCTGCCGTTCCCGGAGAGCGCGTGGACCGAGGCGATCCACCGCCACCTCGCGCCGAAATTCCATGCGGAAAACGAGGCGGCCTTCGCCTACGGGAAGACGCTGGCCGCCGGCTGAGGCGCCGGGTCAGGCCTTTGTGTCCGGACCGTCCGCGGGCAGGCGCAGTTTCGCGTCCAGCGGTGTCAGGTCGGCCATCATCTCGTCCCACGTCACGGTCCGCCGCTCGTAGGCGGCCTTGCGCCCGAGGATGGAGGCCAGGTTGCTCTCGACGGCCGTGCGGGCGTTGTTGATCGGGGTGCCCGACGTGATGGCCGCGTGGAAGTCTCGGATGTTGTTCACCGCGCCGTCCTGGTAGATGGTCGCCGTGCTGCCGCCGGGCCAGTTTTCCCTCTTCCCCCCGATGGAGACCTGCCCGCCGTAATGCGTCTCCACGGTGCCCTCGGTGCCGTAAATCTTCGCGCACAGGTCGTCGGAAGAGCCGAGCTGGAACTGCACGGAGCTGAAGTCCACCACCACGTCGTCCGGATACCGGAAGGTGACCACGAAGTGGTCCCAGCAGTCGCCGACGTCCACGCGGGCCTTGCGCCCCCCCGTGCCCGTGGCGGAGAGCGGGTGTCCGTTCAGCAGCCAGTTGGCCACGTCAATGACGTGGATGTTCTGCTCGACGATGATGTCGCCGGAGAGGGCCTTGTCAAACACCCAGTTGCGCAGGCGGGCGGCTTCGGTGTCCGCCTTGGACTGCGGGTTCAGGCGGCCGCAGTGGTAGAAGACCTGTCCCAGGACGGGGGCGCCGATGGCCCCGTCATGCACCTTCTGGGCGGCCTCGCGGTAGAACTCGTTGTTGCGGGTCTGGAAGTCCACCAGGGTGCAGAGGTTCTTCGCCTTGTCCGCCGCCTCCAGCACGCGCAGGCACCCCACGGTGTCCACCGCCACCGGCTTCGCCAGATACAGGTGCTTGCCCGCGGCCAGGGCGCTCACCGCCTGGTCCGGATGGAAATACGGCGGCGTGATGATGGCCACCGCGTCCACGGGCTCGCCCAGCAGGGCCTCGTAGCCGTCCAGGCCCGTGTGCTGCCTGTCCTCGGGCACCTCGATGTCCCGGGCGGCCTGGCGGGCCCGGTCGCGGAAGTAGTCATGCACCGCGACGACCTTGAAGTCGGAGAACTCCTGGAACAGGCGGCCGATCCAGCGGCCGCGCCCCCCGCAGCCGGAAAGGCCGAGGGCGATCTTGGCGTTCTGGGCGTAGCTGCTTGCCGCGCCCGCGGAGACAATGGTGAACGCCGTCACGGCGGCCGATTTCGACAGAAACTCGCGTCTTCCGATGCTCATGGACTTTCCCCTATGCGTTGGCGGCGAAAACGCCCTTCGAGTACTCAAGGTTGGCCTTGAAGTCGGCCTGCATGTCGCCCGAGGGCTTGGCCGTTTCCAGAATGACCCAGCCGGTGTAGCCGATGTCCCTGATCGCCTTCACTGCCGCCGGCACGTCCACCTTGCCCTTGCCGAGGTAGTTGGCCGCGTCCTTGAAATGAATCTGGGCAATCTTGCCCCCGAGGGCGCGGATTTCCGCGGGCACGTCGTACCCGTTGTAGGTGGAGTTGCCGATGTCATAGTAGACGCGCACCGAGGGCTCGTTGATCATGTCGAGGAACTTCACATTGTCCGCGCCGGACAGCGTGTTCTCCACCGCCAGGACAACGCCCTTGTCCGCCGCGCGGGGGGCGGCGGCGCGGATGCGCGCCGCGGCCGACTTCATCTCCTCCTCCTTCAATTTGCGCCTCTTGCGGAGGTCGCCGTTGCCGAAGAAGGCCATGAGAAGGGTCTTCGCCCCCAGGTCCCCGCAGGCGTCAATGGACTGCTCCAGCCACGAGGGGCCCCGCGGGTCCGTGGCGAGGGGCGCCTCGTTCAGGAAGCCCATGGCCATGGAGCAGGCGACGACGCCCGTCTCGGCCATGGCCTTCTTGTACTTCTCCCGGAGCGCCGGGTCGGCGATTTCCAGGGTGTCCTTCGGGGTGCCCGCGGAAAGCTCCACCCCGTCCAGGCCGATGGCCTTGGCCACCGCCATCACCCCCGGGTCGAATCCCAGGCCCATGGACCAGTCGCAGGCGCCCATGCGGGGGACCGCCCCGCCTTCCGCCCGGGCGCCGAATCCCAGCGCCGCCGCCCCCGCGAGGCATGCGGCCTGCCCCAGAAAAAGCCGTCGTGTGCAGCGGTCCATCGCATCGTCCTCCTTGCGGTTGCCCCGGCGTCGCCGGAAGTTGTTCTCTCAGCCGCCCGACCGGCGCAGCGCGACGTCGGCGTACTGGCGCACAAGCTCGTTCTTGCGCACCTTTCCGATCGGGGTCTTGGGCAGGGCGTCCACAAACCGGACGTAGCGGGGCACCTTGTACGCCGCGAGGTGTTCCTTGCAGAAATCAATGACCTGCCGCTCCGTGAGGGCGCATTCGGCCTTGAGCTTGACCACCGCGAGAACCTCCTGGCCCCAGGTGGGCTCCTCCACGCCGATCACGGCCACCTCGTCCACCTCGGGCATGCGCATGATGACATGCTCCAGCTGGGCGGAGTAGATGTTGAGCCCGCCCCGGATGATCATGTCCTTCACCCGGTCCAGGATGTACAGGTACCCGTCCTTGTCCACCCGGCCAATGTCCCCCGTCTTGAGCCAGCCGTCCGCCAGAACCTCGGCGGTGGCCGCAGGGTTCTTGTAGTAGCCCTTCATGACGGTGGGGCCCGCGATCAGGATTTCCCCCGCCTCGCCGATGGGCATGTCCAGCCCCTGCTCGTCCACAATCCGCACGCTGGTGTAGCGCAGGGGCGGGCCCACGGAGTTCCAGCGGACGGGATCCTCGTGGTCGGCCACGGCGCTCGCGCAGGTGGCCTCCGTCAGGCCGTAGCCCATGATGAGGGGCTTCTTGAACACCCGCTGCACGGCCTGGTAGATGGCCTCGGACAGGGGCGCGGCGCCGGACACGAAAAACCGGACCGAGCTGACATCGTGGGACTCCGCCTTGGGCAGGCGCGCCAGCAGGCCGTAAATGGTCGGCACGGCGCTCATGATGGTGATCTGGTGCTTCTCGATCATCGGGAGGATGGAGAAGGGGTTGAACTGCCCGCCCCCCAGGACGATGGTCGCGCCGGCCATCATGGGTGTGAGCACCGAAACCACCTGGGCGTTCACATGGAACAGCGGCAGGATGCACAGGAACCGGTCGTCCCCGTTCAGGTCGTTCGACCGGTACATGGAGAGCGTGTCCCACAGGTAGTTGCCGTGGGTCAGCTCGACCCCCTTGGGGTCGCCGGTCGTTCCGGAGGTGTAGATGATCGCCGCGTCACTGGTTTCGTCCACGATGCTCTCCGGGATGTCCATCGGCTCCAGGAGGTCGTCAAAGGCCTCGGCGCCCCAGCCCGCCTCGCCCACCACGAACACCCGGCGCACCAGGGGCAGCGACGCGAGAATCGTCTGGAGCGCCGGGAGGAACTCGGGGATCACGACCATCACGGACGCCTCGGCGTTCCGGATGATGTAGACGTACTCCTCGAAGGTGAGGGTGGGGTTGACGGGGACCATGACGGCCCCGATCCGCCCCAGGCCCAGGAAACAGTAAAGGTATTCCGGGCAGTTCCCCAGGAGCAGGGCCACCTTGTCGCCCGGGCCCACGCCCCGTTTCTTCAGATTCCCGGCCACCCGGCCGGCCCGGTCGCAAATGTCCCGGTAACTGTGTTCGCGGTCTTCAAACACCACCATGACGCGGTCACCGTGGATGCGCGCCTGGTTGTCCAGCAATTGCGGTATGGTCATCATGATTCCGGCGTTCACTCCCAATAGGACGCGCGCCGCCGGGCCGGGCCCTCCCGGTCCGCGGACGCGCGCGAAAAGCCGGGGGTAGGATAGCGCAAACCCCGGCGCAAAAGAAAAAAAAGTGCAAGAAACCGGGGGCCGGGAAGAAAGGGGTGCTTGACGGCTGTTTGGCTATTTGGTTATACTGCCAACCAGCCAACCACAAGGAGGCGATCTTGGACCCACAACGCAGGCAGGCGCTCACCGCGCGCGCGGGCATTCTCAAGGCCATGGCGCACCCCACACGTCTTCACATTCTTGAGGAGCTCGCCCAGGGGGAGCGCTGTGTCTGCGAGCTTCACGCGGACACGGGGGCGGACATCTCCACGGTGTCCAAGCACCTCTCGGTGCTGAAGAACGCGGGGATCGTGGAGGATGAGAAGCGGGGGCTCCAGGTTTTCTACCGGCTGCGCTGTCCCTGCATCCTGTCCTTCCTGGGGTGCGTGGAGAACGTGATCCAGCAGAACGTGGACCGCCAGCTCGCCGCGCTCGGCCGGTAATCATGAAGGCCCAAAGGGATGAATGACTGGAGAAGAGAAGGAAAAATCCTGGCGCTGATTGTCGGGGTGTTTCTCGCCTGCTTTTACCTGCCCGTGGGGGTGGCCCGTTTTGACAACGCGGTCATGGAGTCCCTGCATCTGGTGCGGTGGTACGCGCGGGAGCATGTGCTTCTGTGCCTGATCCCCGCTTTCTTCATCGCCGGGGCCATATCCGTCTTTGTCAGCCAGGCCTCCGTGATGAAGTATCTGGGGGCGAACGCCCCCAAGGCCCTGGCCTACGGCGTGGCCTCCGTGTCGGGCACCATTCTGGCCGTCTGCTCCTGCACCGTCCTGCCCCTGTTCACGGGGATCTGGCGGATGGGGGCGGGGTTGGGCCCGGCCACGGCCTTTCTGTACTCCGGCCCCGCCGTCAACGTGCTGGCCATCGTGCTGACCGCGCGGGTGCTGGGCATGGAGCTGGGCATCGCCCGCGCCGTCGGCGCGATTGTCTTCAGCGTGGTCATCGGCCTCCTGATGCACCTGATTTTCCGCAGGGAGGAGCAGGAAAAGGCGGCCGTGCAGGCGGCGATGCCCGACGCCGAAGTGACCCGGCCCCTCTGGCAGAACGCGGTCTACTTCGCCTTAATGGTCGGCATTCTGGTCTTTGCGAACTGGGGCAAGCCCGCGGAAGAAGCCGGACTCTGGTATTTCCTGTACAGCGCCAAGTGGGCGGTGACCGCCCTGTGCGCCGTGGGGTTTGGTGGGGTGCTGACCGTGTGGTTCGGCCTGCCCTGGGGAAAAACGGCGCTGGTGGCGCTCCCCACGATCCTGCTGGCGGCCCTGTTCCCCGGCCATCCCGAATTGGCCTTTGCCGCCGGTTCCGTGGGCCTCGCCGTGGCCACGGCCACCAGCGGCGGCGAGATGGGCGAGTGGTTCGGCGTGACCTGGGGCTTCGCCAAGCAGATACTGCCGCTGCTGCTGCTGGGTGTGCTGGTGGCGGGGGCGCTGCTGGGCCGTCCCGGTCACGAGGGGCTGATTCCGAACGCCTGGGTGGCCTGGGCGGTGGGAGGCAACTCCCTTGCCGCGAATTTCCTGGCCTCCCTGCTCGGGGCGTTCATGTATTTTGCCACCCTGACGGAGGTGCCGATTATCCAGGGGCTCATCGGCGCCGGCATGGGCAAGGGGCCGGCGCTGGCGCTGCTGCTGGCCGGGCCGGCACTGTCTTTGCCCAGCATGCTGGTCATTTACAGCGTCATGGGATTCAAGAAGACTTTTGTGTTTTGCTTCCTCGTGGTGGTGCTGTCCACCGCCGCGGGAATGATCTTTGGCGCCATCGCGGGAGCCTAGCCGCCCGCGGGAACGACGTGGAAAGGACGGTGCAAGGATGAAGAAGATTCAGATACTGGGCACGGGATGCCCCAAGTGCAAGAAACTGGCGGAAAACGCCGAAGCCGCCGCCAAGTCGGCGGGCGTGGACTACGAGATGGAAAAAGTGACGGACCTGAACGCCATCATGGCCTTCGGGGTCATGATGACCCCGGCCCTCGTCGTGGACGGCGTGGTGAAGGTCGTGGGGAAGGTCCCCGAACCCGCAGAGATCGTGAAACTGCTGGCCTGAGGCCCGCGCAACCCAGGAAAGGGTGGATTCATGCCGGAGGAAAAGAAGGACTGCTGCTGCAGCACGGCGCCGAAACTCATCTTCTCGTGTTCGGGCGCGGCGGATGTCGGGGAACTGTGCGACCACGCGGCGCGCGCCCTGACCCGCGAGGGCGCCGGGAAGATGTACTGCCTGGCCGGGGTCGGCGGCGGGGTGGAGCCCATTCTGGCGAACACCCGGGCGGCCGGAAAACTCCTCGCCGTGGACGGCTGCGCCATGGACTGCGTGAAGAAGACGCTGGAGAAGGCCGGATTTGAGGGCGCGGCCCATCTGCGCCTGACGGACCACGGGTTCGAGAAGGGCGCCTCCCCCGCCACGGAGGAGAACCTTCAAAAGGTGCTTGAACTGGCCCGGCCGCTGCTGGGCTGCTGAGGGAACCCCATGAAGAACGCGATCACCCTGTTGCTGCTGGCCGTCGGACTGGCCGCCCTGTCCTGCTCGGCGCCGCCCGCCGCGTCCGCGCCGGAGGCGAAAAAGGAGACTGCCGCCGCCCCGGCGCCGCCGGTGCTGGTCGTCTACTATTTCCACCGGAATGTGCGCTGCCCCTCCTGTCTGACCATAGAGGAATGGACCAAACGCGCGGTGAATGATGGATTCCCCGTGGAGCTGGAGTCGGGCCGGGTGGTCATGAAAACGGCCAATCTGGACGAGCCGGGGAATGCGCATTTCAATGAGGACTACCGCCTCAACACGCAGTCCGTGGTGCTGTCGGACACCCGGGACGGACGGGAAACCCGGTGGAAGAACCTGGAGGAGGTCTGGGAGCTTCTCGATGACGAGGCAAAGTTCCTGGACTACATCCGCGCGGAAATTCGGGAGTTTCTGGCCGAAACGGGAGAGGATGAGGCCGCCGCCGCCCCCGCCGCCCCCCCGGCGGCGAGCGCGCCCGCGCAGGCGGAGGCGGCGGCCGGGACATCGTCCGGCCTGCCCACGCTGCTGGAACTGGGCGCGGACAAGTGCGTGCCCTGCAAGGCCATGGTGCCGGTGCTGGACGCGCTGAGGAGGGAATACCCCGGACGCCTGAATGTGCAGTTCATTGACGTCTGGAAGAATCCGGAGGAGGGGAAGAAACACAAGATCCGGATGATTCCGGTGCAACTGTTCCTGGACGCCGATGGAAAAGAGCTGTTCCGCCACGAGGGCTTCTACGCCAAGGAGGACATCCTGGCGAAGTGGAAGGAACTCGGGGTGGACCTGGACGCCAAGATATAGGCCGGAGGGATTCGCTTTGGAGCAGCTTTTCACAACACTGTCGCAGGCCGTCGAGGGGTCGGCGGCTGTCGCCCTGGGCGCGGCGGCGGGTTGGGGCGTACTGAGCATCCTGCTCAGCCCCTGCCACCTCGCGAGCATCCCCCTGATCGTCGGTTTCATTGACAGCCAGGGGCGCATGTCCACCGCGCGGGCCTTTTTGGTCTCGCTGCTTTTCGCGTCGGGCATCCTCGTGACCATCGGCCTGATCGGCGCGGTCACCGCCGCCGCCGGGCGCATGATGGGGGACGTGGGGCGCTACGGAAACTACTTCGTGGCGGTGATCTTCTTCGTCGTGGGGTTGCACCTTATCGGGGTGATCCCCATGCCGTGGTCCGGGCCCGGCCAGGTGGGCATGAAGCGCCGGGGGCTGCTGGCCGCGCTGGTCCTGGGGCTGGTGTTCGGCGTGGCGCTGGGGCCGTGCACCTTCGCCTTCATGGCCCCCGTGCTGGGCGTGGCCTTCCGCACGGGGGCGGAGCGCCCCCTGTACGCGGCGGCCCTGCTGCTGGCCTACGGTGTCGGGCATTGCTCCGTCATCGTCGCGGCGGGCACCTCCACGGAGAGCGTGCAGCGGTACCTGAACTGGAACGAGCAGTCGCGGGGCACCGTCTGGGTGAAGCGCGTCTGCGGCGTGCTGGTCATTCTGGGCGGCGCGTGGATGATTCACACCGCGCCGTGAGCGGTTCACGGGCGGAACTAACGGACGCGGACGGCGGATGCCGCCGCAACCCTTGGAGGGACTGGAGATGTCGAAGGAAATGACACGGCGGGCGATGCTGGCGGCGGCGGGCGTGGGCGCGGCCCTGGGCGCTTCGGCGCAGGACGCCGCCCCGGCGGACGAGAAGATTCTGATCATCGGGGTGTCCGGCAGCCCGCGGAAGGGCAAGACCACGGCGACGGCCCTGGCGGCGGCGCTGGAGGCGGCAAAGGGGGTGGACCCCCGCATCACCACGGAATTGGTGGACCTGGGCGGCATGAAAATCGCCGGGTCTGACGGCACGAGTTCCAGTGCCGGGTCCGCGCCGGACGATTTCGACGCGATCTTGCCGCTGCTGAAGTCGCCGAACCTCGGCGGGCTCCTCATCGGGTCGCCCTGTTATTTCCGCTCCCTCAGTTCCCTGTGCAAGGCTTTTCTGGAGCGGCTGGCCGCGCTGCGCGAGCCGAAACTGCTGCTGGCGGACGTGCCCGTGGGCGCGCTGGCCGTGGGATCCTACCGCAACGGCGGCCAGGAGCTGGTGATCGAGCAGATTCTCACGGCAATGCTCTGCCATGAGGCCATGCTGGTGGGCGGCAAGCCCCGCGCGCACCAGGGCGCCACGCTGTGGAACGCCCACAAGGACGACATCACCCAGGACGAGTTGGGCATGGAAAGCGCCCGGCTCCTCGGTGTGCGCGTGGCCGAGGCGGCGGTGAAACTGGCGGCCTCCAAGAAGTAACCGACGGGGGACCCCTTCATGGAAGACCGGAAACTCCGGGTTCTTTTCCTGTGCACCGGCAACTCCTGCCGGAGCCAGATGGCCGAGGGCTGGACCCGCCATCTGAAGGGCGACCGCATCGAGGCATGGTCTGCGGGCATCGAGAAGCACGGGATGAACCCCCACGCCGTCCGCGTGATGGCGGAGGCGGGGGTGGACATTTCGGGCGGACACTCGAAGACCGTCGCCGAACTGCCGACCCGGGACTTCGACTACGTGGTCACCGTCTGCGGCCACGCCCACGAAAACTGCCCCCTGTTCCCCGGCAAGGCCCGCTTGGTCCATGTGGGATTCGATGACCCGCCGAGGCTGGCGGAGGCCGTCGAAGGGGAGGAGCCCAAGCTGGATTGCTACCGGCGGGTCCGTGACGAGATACGGGCCTTTGTTGAGGGCCTTCCTGAATCGCTGGAAGAGAGGAACCCCCATCATGAGTGACCGGGAGAACGACGCCCTGCGCGACCTGGTGCGCAAGACCTATGCGGAGACGGTCCCCGGCGGCGGATCCTGCTGCGGCGGCGGAGCGGCGGCCAAGACCGGCGGATGCTGTTCGGGCGCCCCGACCCCGCCCGCCGTGGCGGCGGAGACGTTGGGATACGCCGCCGGGGACGCCGATGCGGCACCGGAGGGGGCCTATCTCGGCCTCGGCTGCGGGAATCCGCAGGCCCTCGCGGGGCTCCGGCCCGGCGAGACGGTGCTGGACCTGGGGTGCGGGGGCGGTTTCGACTGCTTCCTCGCCGCGCGCCGGGTGGGGCCGTCCGGCCGGGTCATCGGGGTGGACATGACGCCGGAGATGGTGGCCAAGGCCCGCGAGAACGCCCGGAAGGGCGGCGCAGGCAATGTGGAGTTTCGCCTCGGTGAGATCGAGCACCTGCCCGTGGCCGACGCCTCGGTGGACGTGATCATCTCCAACTGCGTCATCAACCTGTCGCCCGAGAAGGGCCGGGTCTTCCGCGAGGCCTTCCGCGTGCTGAAGCCCGGCGGACGGCTGGCGGTGTCCGACGTGGTTCGGACCGGCGCCCTCCCGCCCGCCCTGGCCGGGGACGGGGCGGCCTACTGCGGGTGCGTGTCCGGGGCGGTGTCCGTTCAGGAACTGGAGAATCTGCTGCGGGACGCCGGATTCTCCGCCGTGACGGTGGAGATCAAATCCGACAGCGCGGCCATTGTGGGCCAGTGGCTGCCCGGCTCCGGCGTGGAGAATTTCGTGGCCTCGGCCAGCATCACGGCAACCAAGGAGTAGCCCCATGGAATGCGCGCACCCGCCGGTGGAAGAGCGGAAAATGACCAGTGTTTTCGAGCGCTACCTGACGCTCTGGGTGGGCCTCTGCATTGTCGGGGGCATTGTGCTGGGGAAGCTGGCCCCCGGCCTGGCCGGGTATCTGGACAGCCTGTCCCTGAATGTCAACGGCGCGCCCGTGGTGTCCGTCCCCATCGCCGTGTGCCTCTTTTTCATGATGTACCCGATCATGGTCAAGATAGACTTCGCCAGCGTCGTCCGCGCGGGGAAGAGCGGCAAACCCGTGCTGCTGACCCTCTTTGTCAACTGGTGCGTGAAACCCTTCACCATGTACGCCATCGCCCTGCTGTTCCTGGGCACCCTGTTCCGGGGTCTCATCGGCGCGGACGCCGTGGACCTGGTCAAGATGCCCTTCGGGCTGGACCTGCCGGTGGGGGCGGAGCATGGTGCGGGCGTGGTGGTCCTGGCGGACGGCGTCAAGATGCTCCAGATTCCCCTGTGGCGCAGCTATCTGGCCGGGTGCATCCTGCTGGGCGTCGCCCCCTGCACGGCCATGGTGCTGGTCTGGGGCTACCTCGCCCGCGGGAACGACGGTCTGACGCTGGTCATGGTGGCGGTGAACTCCCTGACCATGCTCGTGCTCTACGGGCTGCTGGGCGGATTCCTGCTGGGCGTGGGGCGGCTGCCCGTGCCGTGGCAGGCCCTGCTGCTGTCCATTGCCATCTATGTGGCCCTTCCCCTCGTGGCGGGCTATCTCACGCGCCGCTGGATCCTCGCGGCGAAGGGCGAGGTGTGGTTCCGGGAGAAGTTTCTGCACATCCTGACCCCCGTGACCATCGCGGCGCTGCTGCTGACCCTCGTGCTCCTGTTCTCCTTCAAGGGGGAGGTCATCCTGGCAAACCCGCTTACGATCGTGTGGATCGCCGTGCCGCTGTTCCTCCAGACCTGCCTGATCTTCGCCCTGGGCTACGGGCTGGCGAAGGTGCTGGGGCTGCGCTATGAGGACGCGGCCCCGGCCGCCATGATCGGCGCGTCCAACCATTTCGAGGTCGCCATCGCCACCGCGGTCATGCTTTTCGGGCTCTCCTCCGGGGCCGCCCTGGCCACCGTGGTCGGCGTGCTGATCGAGGTGCCCGTCATGCTCCTGCTGGTCGGATTCTGCAAACGGACCGCCGGCTGGTTCGCCTGAGCCCGCCGCCCGCAGGCAGGGCTTGGGGGAAGAAAGGCGGCAGCAAGCTACCGCACTCCAAGGCGCTTCGCGCTGTGCAACACCGGGGGCATGTTCCGCGTTTTTGACTCCCGGGCGGTTGTGCTATAGTGACCGGGCGTCCGTGGACGCGCACAACCTAAAGGAGCCTGTCCCATGATTACCCGCCGCACCTTCCTGAAGACCGTGGCCGCCTCCGCGCCGCTGATCATCTCCGCCGACGCCCTGGGGGCGACGTCGCCCGGCGCGAACGACATTGTCAATGTCGCCTTCATCGGCCTCGGGGGGCGCTGCAACGACATCGCCAATGCCTGCCTCGGCATGAAGGGGATCCGGGTCGCGGCGGTGTGCGACTGTTTCCGTCCGCGGGTGGACTCCAGCCTCGCCTATCTGGAGAAGAACAATGTGAAGGCAACGGGCTACACGGATTTCCGCGAGATGATCGAGAAGGAGAAGCTCGACGGCGTGATGGTCGAGACCACGACCCACGCGCGGGCCTGGATCACCTGCCACGCCATGGCGATGGGCGTGGACGCCTACATCGAGAAGCCCATGTGCCTGACCATCGCCGAGGGGCGCCAGATGGTGAACATTGCCCGCAAGCACAAGCGCGTCACGCAGGTGGGCACGCAGCAGCGCTCCATTGCCCTGAACAACTGGGCGAGCGATTTGGTGAAGAACGGCGCGCTCGGGAAGATCAAGGAGGTGCTCGCGCCGAACTTCATGAGCCCCGACCCGTGGAAGGACCAGCCCGGCGAACCCCTGCCCGAGGGCGGGGACGAGGGCTGGTGGGACATCTGGACCAACCAGGCGGGGTTCCGCCCCTACCACACGCAGCTCCACCGCAACTGGGCGCAGTGGTGGGACTATGACGGCGGCGGCCGCTGCTACGGCGTGACGGGCTGGGGCACCCACAGCTACGACCAGATTCAGCGCGGCCTGGGCACCGACGAGACCGGCCCGGTCGAGGTGCTGCTGGAGGAGCCCGTCCAGATCATGCCCTGCGGCAAGTTCGAGGAGCGTGAGATATCCCCGGACGAGACGGGCGCGCCCTACTACGGAATGGCGAAGAACGAGGTCGGCCCCCGCGCGAAGGTGCGCATGAAGATGGCCTCGGGCACCGAGCTGCTGCTCAACATGGATGGCGATTTCGCCCCCGGCCTCGGCGCCGTGTTCGTCGGCGAGAAGGGCCGCATTGAGATCAACCGCGACGCCATCTCCTCCGACAACCCGGAACTCATCAGCGGGGCGGACCGCCCGCCGAAGCTGTCGGTGAACGAGACGGAGCCGCACATCCAGAACTGGCTCGACTGCATCAAGTCGCGCGGCCGCTGCAACGCCGACATCGAGTACGGCCAGCGCAGCTCCAGCCTGTGCTATCTGGTGAACATCGCCCGAGAGGTCGGCCAGGTCGGCAAGACCCTCCAGTGGGACCCCGAGAAGGAGCGCTTCACCAACTGCGACGAGGGCAACGCCCTGCTGTCGCGGCCCCGCCGCGAGGGCTGGGAGCTGCCGGTGTAAGGCGCCGTGCCGGGCACGAGATCGCTTCGCTTCGCTCGCGATGACGCGTTGACCGCCGGCAGGGTGTGTGACGCCGTGTAGCCCGTCATTGCGAACGAAGTGAAGCAATCTCTTGCCGGCAGGGCGATGGCGGGCACGAGATCGCTTCGCTTCGCTCGCGATGACGCGTTGACCGTTGGTTGGGCGTGTGTCGCGG
>JAPXRP010000080.1:0-18346 GCA_033813475.1 Candidatus Hydrogenedentota bacterium | reverse complement strand
GACATACGCTCTCCTGCCATTTGGTTAGCCTCCCTGGCTGGTAAGATCGCAAATGGCATGACGATACCTCCTTCGGTAAGATCTTAGACGGCGCGATGCGATGTCTTGACATGGGGGGGGGAGGCAGGTATAATGAACCCATACGCCGTACTTTGAAGACAATGTTTTCCGGTGCGCGCGGTGTTGAGCGTGGCTCAGCGCCGCCGCCGGGAACTTGACGGTTTGTTTTTTTTGGACAGGAATGGACAGGCTTTCGGCAGGAAACAAGTCTTGGTGCAAAACACCAGGCAGAAGCAGGACCTTGTTGCCGAGCAACAAACGAAGAAGGAGAATGCACATGGGGACCGCGAAAAAACTGACGTTGACGGCTGGCGTCGCCGTGCTGGTCGCGTTCGCGTTCATGATCGGGTTCGTGCCCGCGCATGACGCGGCCACTTCCCGCGCCGCGGACAGCGAGGGGAGGGTGGACATGGCCGGGCTGCTCGACATGATTGTCGGCGGCGAAAAGGCCATCGAGGCCATCACGCCCAGCGCGACCGTCACCGGTCTCGATGTCAACGGCGTGAACGTGATTGTTCCGGTGACCTACGCCGAGCCCCCGACTGTCATGGCCAACATCACATCGTTGACGGTCAACTCCGGGCCGGACGACCAGGTCTTCTATGTGCTGAACGGCACGTTTAGTGCCGACACGGAAATTGATCCGCCGAACGCGCTGCCGTACTGGGAAGGGGCGCTGACGGACGTTCTGGGGTTCTCCGGCACTTATGCCGATCCCGACGGCACCGGCGACCGCCGCTCCCAGGGCACTTCCACGCTGGTCGGCCCGGCCTACGAGGCGGACCTGGACCTGTGGGCGCGCGCCGGCGGCGCCCCCTTCGTCGGAGACTTTACGCTTAACGCCCTCGCGGTCGCCTCGAGCGTTTACGGCCTCTACGTTGACACGAACCGCATCTATTTCGATGATGTGAACGCTCCGCTGAACCCGGTGTCTTTCGGGTTTGAAGTGGTGGCCGGCCAGGATGCCGACAGCAACGCGATCCCCGACGACCTCGGCATCGTCGGCAACCGCACCCTGTGGCTCGGTAACAACAACACTGGCGTGTCCGGCATTCGCGACGTGGTGGTCGCCAGTCTGGACCTGGCCGACGCGGCCAAGGGTCCGTATGACACGGTAGTCCTGAATCCTGCGGGCGGCGTGACGGTTACCCTTCCCACCACGGACGCGCTGAAGACCGCCGGCGTGGTGGCCCCCACCGCCGACCAGGTGCTTGCCGTGGTGACGGTCGCCGACAACCTCGCGGCCGTGGTGGACAGTGTGGACGGCGACGCGACCGAGGCGGCGCGGACGGCCTGGGCCGCCCTTGCGGCCAAGGGTGATCCTGTGGACGCCCGGGTGGTGGACATTTCCCTGGTGGTCAACACCGGCGGTGTGTACAGCCTGCTCACGAACATTGCCCCCCTCACGGCCACGCTCAATGTCATGACGGGTGACATCGCCGCTTCCGCTGCGGCGGACCTCATTGTTGCGGGCGTTCCCACCGAGCTCGCGGGCGGCGTGCTGACCAACGGCGACCCGGCTGACTGGCATGTGGCCGATGCGGACCCGGATGTGGACACCGACGCGGCCGTCTACACCGCCACGGTGAACCGCTTCTCCGCGTTCGTGCTTCTGACCCCCCGCTACGCGTTGGCGACCTCCGTAATTGGCGAAGGCTCGGTCACGGCCGACCCCGAACAGCCCGTGAACGGTTACCTGGTCAATGAGACCGTGAGTCTTCTCGCGACGGCGGCGCCCGGTTACAAGTTTGACTTCTGGTCCGGCGATGCGTCGGGCACCGCGAACCCCGTCAGCGTGCTCATGGACGCCGACAAGAGCGTCACGGCGAACTTCAGCCCGATCTCGGCGGTCAACTACACCGTCACCGTGAATCCCTCCATCGGCGGCGTGGTCACGCTTGACCCGAACCTCGCGCAGTATCCCGAGGGCACCACGGTCACCGTGACGGCCACCCCGGATGCGGATTACGACTTCGTCGGCTGGACCGGCGACCTGGTCGGCGTCACCGACAATCCGGCGTCCCTGCTCGTGGACGGCGACAAGACCATCGGCGCGGTTTTCGCCCCGGTGGTCCGCTACACGCTCGCCGTTGACCCGGCGGTGAACGGCGCGATTGCGCTCGATCCGGTGCAGCCGGTGAACGGCTACGTTGAGAACACCACCGTCACGGTCACGGCCACGGCCGATGCGGGCTTCCGCTTCGGCGAATGGACCGGTGCCCTGGCGGGCCAGCCGAACCCGGCCACCCTCGTGATGGACGGCGACAAGACTATCGGCGCCACCTTCCTGCGCAACACCGTTCTCACTGAGAGCGACCCGCCGGAGATTCCGTCGAATTCCCCGGTCCCGATGATCCTGAAGGGCGTCTTCCCGACCGGCAAGTCCGGCCTCGTGGGCGCGTACCAGGGCCTGACACGGGCCGAGGCCGAGGGCCTGTATGAGGTTTACATCAACAACACGCTGGCGACTTTCCGTGAAGTGGCGGTTGCCTATGGACTCTATACGGCCAATGCTGCGGTGACCGCCATTGACGACAACGACCCGGCGCAGACCAACGAGATGTACATCACCTCGCCGGTCTTTGACGTGGCGGACAAGGCGCCGGTCACGGTGCAGATCGTTGACCTCACCGACCCGAACAACACGCAGACCTTCACCAACGTTCTGACCGCTGTGGAATACGGCGTGGTCACGCTCACCTACTCCGGCTCGGGCACGGGCTCGACGACGCTGGTGCCGGCTTCAACAACGCTTGTTGTCGGCGGCAACCCCTTCGTCCTGCCTGCGGGCACCTTCGCCCCCGGCACGGTCGTGACCGCCCTTGCGGCCCCCGACGCCGGGTCCGTGTTCGCGTCCTTCACCTACGCGGGCAACCCGGTCAACGGCAACACCTTCACCGTCCAGGGCGGCCCGGCCGACCTGAACACGAAGTATGACGACGAGAACCAGGAGTACACACTGACCTTGGCTGACCCGGCGAACGGCACGCTCATTGCCGCGCCTGCCGGACCGTCCTTCAAGGTGAACACGGTGGTGACCCTCACCGCCACGCCGGACGCGGGCTTCGCGATCTCCGGCTGGACGGGCAGCACGTCCGCTCCCGACTTCGTGGTTGACGCCGCCGCCTTCCTGGCCGCGACCGTCAAGATGACCGAGGACAAGACCATCGGCGTCACCTTCCAGGCTGTGGGCGGCGGAGAGACCCGCTACTCCCTGCGCCTGCTCCCGGTGACCGGCGGCGTCATTACCGCCGACCTTCTTGCCCCGGCGGATGGCTATCTCCCCGGAACGGTGGTCAACGTCACCGCGACGGCAAACACGGGCTACGTGTTCACAGGCTGGGCGCTTGACCTGGCGGGAACCGCCAACCCGGCCGCCCTCACCATGGACGCCGACAAGGTGGTCGGCGCGGTGTTCACGCCCATCGCGGTGGTGCCGCTGACACTGTCCGGCATCTCCGCCTCCGAGGCGTGGATCTTCGGCGGTGTGACGGCCAAACTCACCGGTACCGGCCTGACCCTGGGCACGGCGGTCACTGTCGGCGGCAAGGCCGCCACGACGTGGAACGCGGCGGACGACGGCACCTCGGTTGACCTGCTGATCCCGGCCTCCGACGACCAGAGCGCCGCGGCCCTTGTGCCGGCGCAGATTGTCGCCGTGAAGGGCAACGAGACGGCCGCGCTGCCGTTCACCTACAAGCGCTACGCCACGGACGCCCAGGGCCGCAACCTGACGGCGTTCATCCTGAACGATCCGGCCGCAGGCAACACGGTCGGGCTGACCATCGGCGTGGACAACCTGACGCAGGCCGAGCTGACCATCCCGCCGCTGGCGGCCGAGGGCCGGGTGTACGGCATCGTGCTCAACCAGCGCCTGGAGCTTGCGGCGGCGAAGGCCAACACGTCCGCGGTGCCGGCGGGCTCCCTGTCCGGCGCCCTGATTGACGCCCCGGGCAACAGCGAGGGGACCATCGGCGGCGGCTATGACTTCAGCGTTCACCTTTACACGGATCCGGCGGACAAGGCCAACACGCCGCCGGTCGAGGCGCAGGAGCCCTGGCTGCAGGATGCGAACGCCCTGATCAACTTCGCTCCGGCGGTGAATCCGGCCGGCGTGCCCACGGCTTCCGGCATGCTGCTCACGTTCCCGCTGCCGCTGGCGCAGCTCACCTACGGCAACGTCCGGACCGGCCTCAAGTGGTTCGGCATTGAGAGCGACTTCAACTACGTCACGAACGCCGAGTCCTACACGGACCCGAAGGTGGTGGCCTACCAGTCCGAGGTGCTCGCGAAAGAGGTGGACGCGGCCATGACGCCCGACACCGCCGACGTGGCGCGTCCGGACCAGGTGCTGAAGAACCGCCTGTACAGCCTGAACGGTTTCAGCCTCCGCAAGGGCGCGCTGCTTCCGGACGAGGTGGCCGCGAAGATCCGTCTGGCCAAGGTGGACGGCGAGGCCGTGAACGGCACCGGAAAGGGCACCCGCAAGGGCGGCACGCAGCTCACGCTGGTGTCCCCGGACGGCGGCCTGGGCTATGTGGACCGCATCGTGCTGAAGCCGTCGAAGAAGTGCTTCAACAGGGAAGCGGGCGGCACGGCCACCGAGGAGCTCTTCATCAGCAAGCAGGGCGAGAGCGAGTACGTCTTCGACTTCAAGACGCCGAAGAGCAAGAAGGTCGGCGTTGTGGACCTCGTGATCTACCTGAAGGCGGACCCGACCACGCCGGCGGCCACGCTCACCGACGTGTACGAGTACGCCAAGCCGAAGACCAACTGGCTGCTGATCATCCTGATCGTCCTCGGCGTCGCCGCCGCGGCCGGCGGGATCATCGCCGCAACGGCATAGCCGGGGCCTGACGGCCTTCCCACGACTTAGTTCGCGGGCGGGAGGCAAACGCCTCCCGCCCGCGTTGTTTATGCCAGAGTCCGGGCCCGTTCATAGGGGGGACTGTTGCCAATGAATCCGCGCCGCTCTCCCTCTCGGAAGGCAGACAGGAATGTCTGCCTCACACTGAGTGGGGCTGACATTCCTGTCTGCCCTCCGGAAGGGATTTGCCCGCCTGACGGACGGTTTTTTTGGACAGGCGTCCCTCTGGGCGACCCTCCGTACCGCCGCCGTCCCGGCGGCCTCGTCTTTGGGCACCACAATGCCGTGGAGGATGCCGTACAATCCATGCGGGCGCGCGGATTTCACCGCAATTGACTGCGCGATTGCCCTGCGGGGGGCGTGTCCGGGCGGCAATGTGCTACACTGGCCGCGCACCGGATGAGGCGGCCTGGAACCGTTCCTTCCCCGCGCGGTATACACCTCATGGGCTATGGCGGCGGGCGGCATCCTTCACATGTCCTTTTTGCAGGAGAGCGGAATGATGAAGAATCTTCTTCGGGCGCTGGCTGTCGCCGTGGTCGCCGCGACGGTCGCGGCGGTTGCGGGGCTCCACCCCGCACGGACACAGGCCCGGCCGGCCGCAGACCAGGCGGCCCCCTTCGGCACGGCTGCCGCCGTGCTTGACGCGCTGCTTCCCGGCGACAAGGCCCTCACCGAGGTAGCCCCCCTATCCCCCGCCGCCGAGGGGCCCTTCGTCCTGAAAACCCCCGTGGACAGTGTGTCCCCGGCCTTGCCCGTCCCCGTTCGGGGGGCCACGGCAGGCATCCCCCTGAACGACCAGGTGTTCCACGCGGCCTATCCGCTTTCCGGCGGGTCGCCCTACCGGCTGGACGGGACCGGAACGCCCTACTGGGAGGGAACCCTTGGGCAGGTTGCGGGGGTGCTCCTGGACGACGACGGACTCCCGGTCTATGAGGATCCCGACGGGGCGGGGCCCCGTCAGCCCCAGGGCGTCTCCGCGCTCCGCCCGCCAGACTATTTCGCCTTTCTCGACGTGCGGGCGTTTGCGAACACGGGTGTCGAGGGGGTGACGAACTGGGTGCTGGACACGCTTGCCGTGTCCCGGAGCCTCTATGGCCTGGCCGAAACGCCCGGCGGTGTGAACGTGTTCTACGACCTGAAGAGCGCCCTGGAAGACCAGCTATTCT
Source organism: Candidatus Hydrogenedentota bacterium (assembly GCA_033813475.1). Taxonomy (GTDB): domain Bacteria; phylum Hydrogenedentota; class Hydrogenedentia; order Hydrogenedentales; family CAITNO01; genus JAAYBR01. The sequence goes on along the minus strand of JAPXRP010000080.1, from coordinate 12,250 downwards.
TCACCCTGTCCGTGCAGAACGGCACGGTGGACGCCGATGACAACGCCCTCCCCGACGATCTTTACGACGCCGTCGCCGTGGGGGAAATCTGGCTTTCAGGCAGTGAGACGGGCCTCCAGGACACGGAAGGGTTCGCCCTCCTCCGTGAGGCTGCCGTGGTCCGGCTGGATGTCTCCGACCCCGTGGAGGCGGGGACCGCGTTTCTCGCCGCGCCGCGCCGGGAGGTGCTGGTGGAGCTGCCCACCACGGCGCGGCTGGCCGCCGCGGGGGTGGTGGAGGAGGGGGAGGAGGTGCTTGCGGCGGTGGCGGTCTGCGACGATCCCGCCGGGCTCCTGGATGAGGCCGCGGGCGATGCCGGGGCCGCCGCGCGCATCGCCTGGGCGGAGGACCTGCTGGGGGCGTTGGGCGGAACACCGCTTTCCTTCCCGGCGGTCAGCGTCACCCTCCTGGCCCGGTCCGGGGCGGACATCCGCGTTCTCGACGACATCTCCCCCCTCGCCGTGACGGTCACCTGGCTTTCCGGAGAGTATCCCGAGGAACTGGACACCGATGCGCTGCGCGTTGCCGAGCTCCCCGCGGCGCTGGTGGGCGGCCGGTTTCAGGACGCCCCGGAGCTGCCGGCCGCCCTGTCGCCCAGCCTCCCCACCGTGGACGGGGTGACGGGCGCCCTGCGGGTTGCCCTGAGCCGCTTCTCCGTGTTTCTGCCCGTTGTGGCGCCCCGGCACACCCTCACGGTGAGTCCCGTGTCCAATGGGCGCGTGTCGGTGCTTCCCGCCGCGCCGGAGGGCGGATACGTCCTCGGCACCGAGCTGACGCTATCCGCCACCGCCGACACGGGGTTTCAGTTCGCCGGGTGGACCGGGGACCTGGACGGCGCGGCGGACAACCCTGTCTCCCTGGTGATGGATGGGGACAAGACCGTCGGCGCCCTCTTCGACGATGTCCGCACGCTGGACATCGTCTCCATCACCCCGTCCGAAGCCTGGCTCTTCGGCGGGGTGACCGCCCGGATCGAGGGGGTCAAGTTCACCCCCACCACCACCTTCAGCATCGGCGGCCAGACGGCGCGCGCGGTGAACCTGTCCCCGGACGGCGCCTCCGTCGAGGTGCTTGTGCCCCCGCTGGACGACCGGTCCGCCAACGCCACCGTCCTTGCGGCGGTCACCGCCCGGGACGGGGCGGTTTCCGCGCCGACGCCGGTCTCCTTCCGGTACCGAAGGCATGTGACCGACGCCTCCGGCCGCAACCTGACGGCCTTCATTCTCCCGAACCCCGCGGCGCAAAACACTGTCAGGCTGACCGCCGGCGGCGGGAGCCTCGAAAAGGTGGTGCTCACCCTGCCCCCCCTTGCCTCCGCGAAGGCCCCCCTCTACGGGCTGGGCCTCACCCGCAAGATCGCGGCCTCCGTCAAGGCGGCGGACCCCTCCATCCCCTCCGGACAGCTGGCCTCCGCCCTGATCGGCGGGGCCGCCGCGGGTGTTCCGGTGGAGGGCTCCCACGACTTCAGCATCCACCTCTACGCCGAACCCGACGCCGCCGCCACCATTCCCCCGCCCGGCGCCGGGGGGAACTACTATGACGAGGTCACGGCCGACCTGCTCCAGTTCCCCCGGGTCACCGACGCCGCAGGCGCGCCCGCCGGACCGGCGCTCCAGGCGGCCCTGTCTCTGGCGGACACCGCCCTCACCTATGCCGATGCGCGGTCCGGTCTGGCCCTGTGGGGCATTTCCAGCAGCCTGAACTACGTCTCGGCCGCGGAAACCTGCGCCCAGCCCCTTGACGTCACCTTCCAGTCGCAGCTGCTTGCCGACGAGCTGAGTCCCGCCATGACCCCCGAAACGCCGGCCGCACAGGCCCCGGAGAGCGCCGCCGCGCGGCTCTACGGGGGCAACGCCTTCAGCCTGCGCCGGGGCGCCGTGCTGCCCGCCGAGGCCGCCGCCGCCGTCACCCTGGTCCGCGTGGACGGCGCGTCCGCCGTCACCGGCAAGGGAACCCGCAAGGGCGGCAACGTGCTCACCCTTTTCTCGCCGCAGGGCGGTCTGGGCTATGTGGACCGCGTGGAGCTGCGCGACAGCGACGCCGCCGAAGACGGCGCGGGCGGCGTCGCCGACGCCTCCCTGTTCATCGGGGAACCCGGCGACCGCGAGCACTATTTTGAATTCCGGACGCCCAAGAGCAAGAAGACGGGCATTGTGGACCTCGTGGTCTACCTCAAGTCCAGTCCCACCGTCCCCGCCGCCGTGATTCCCCGGGCCTTTGAGTACCGGGCGTCCACCGTGGACGCCACGTTCGCGGTGCTGGCCCTGCTCGCCATGGTGGTGGCCGTGGTGTTCCTCTCCGCGGGCACCGACGCGGGCGGCTGGGGCCTTGGCGGCCCCTGCTTCATCGCCACGGCGGCCTACGGCACGCCCCTGGCGGCCCAGGTGGACACCCTCCGCGCCGTGCGCGACGCCTATCTGCTGAACAACCCCCTGGGCACCGCCTTCGTGGACCTGTACTACCAGTTCAGTCCGGCGGTGGCGGAGACGGTGGCGGCGCACCCCGCCCTGGCGGTGTGTGTGCGGCTGGCGCTGGCCCCGGTCATTGTCGTGGGGCGGCTGCTGCTGGCGTTCCACATTCCCCCGGTGGCGGTGCTGTGCGCGGTCCTGCTGGCGCTGGCGGTGCTTTGGCGCCGGCGGGCGGCGGCACGCGCGCGGGCGGCGCGTTCCTGACCGCCGGTCTGTAAGAAGAAAGTGGGCGGGGTGGACGCTGTGGACTTGGTGGACCCGGCGGCATGGTACCGGGTGTCACGCGGTCTTCGGGGCCTAGCGCCACCACTGGATGGCGAGGGGGGCCGTGCCTGAGCGCTCCAGGTCCAGGGAGAACCCGAAGGGGCCCGGGGCCTTGGCGCACTTCACCAGCAGGGTGTTCTTGCCCTGGCGCACCCGCACCTCCACGGTCTCGGTGGCCATTCCCCCGCCGGGAGTCTGCCGGTCCGTCTCAAAGACCAGCTCGCCGTTCAGCCACACCTTCATGGCGTTTTGGACGCCCAGCACCATCCGCGCGCCCTGGCGGCGCTCGCCGACAAACTCCGCGAAGGCGTAGCCGACAGCCCGGTCGTCCTTGGGGGCGGCAGAAAACACGGGCGAAAACGCCGTCTGCAAATCCACCAGATGGCCCGCGGCGGAGGAGGAGTGCCACCGCGCCCAGCGGACGGCGCGGTACCAGCCGGGGTAGACGGCGTCGAAGTCCTGCGCCGTTTCGGGGGGATAGGCGGTGTGAAGGCCCGCGCCCCGGTTCCAGTTGGGGAACTCGCCGATGACCATCCAGCGCCGCAGCGTGTGCAGGCGCTCCCGGCGCATCCACTCCACGAGGCGCTGCTCCGGCGGCAGCGGCTGCTGCGGCGGCACGGACCGCCGCGTGAAATGGGCGATGAGGTTTGAGAAGAGGCGGTCCGCCGCCGGGTCCGCCCCCAGATGCTCCAGCACCCGGAGATGGGTGAAAACCAGGCGCCCCGCGCCGTAGCGCCGCACGAGGATGCCGGCGCCCCACCAGGCGCCCCCGGCGGGCCGGGTGTTGAAACTGCCGCAGATGTCCTCCTCCCCGGCCTCGGCGAAGGCCTTCCCGGGGACCAGGTTCCGGCAGGGCTGGCGCATGAGCCCCCGCGCGGGCAGCTTGTCAAAGACGGGGTGCACCTTGGCGTAATGGACGGCGGGGAAGGCCCCCCCCGTGGCGTCCACGGGCGTGGCCGTCAGGTCCGCGCCCCCGGGAATCTGGGCGGCCAGGTCGTTCCAGTCGTCCGGCGGGCCGAAGAAGACCGCCACGGCGCCGCCGCGCACCTGCGCGAACACCTGGGCCAGGTCGTTGTCCGGGTAGGCCCGGATGGTGTTCGCCAGCGGGGGGATGATGTGGACCGGCGCCAGCAGGTTGCCCTCGGCGGCCAGTCCGGCAAAGCGGCCGGTCCACTCGTCGTGCGGGTCGAGCAGGTGGATGGTCTGTTCGCGCGGCGGGGCGGGTTCCACGACGTAGAGGTCCGCGTCCGCCGACGCGGCGATCTGGCCGTTGCGCAGCAGGCGCACGGTGAACCGGTGCGGGCCGGGGGAGCCCGACGCCGAGATGGCCCCCTCCCAGAGCGGGCGCCCGTGTTTCGGAATTTTTGGCAGGGCGCGCCGCTTCTTCCAGAGCATCTGCCCGGTCGGGCCGGTGAGCTGGAGGGAAAGGTCCCCGGGGCCCTCGATGCGGTCCTCGTTCGCCAGCAGCACCGTCACCGGCACCTCCTGGCGGGGGGACAGGTTGGTTTCGGGAATCTGGATGATCGGGCGGAGCGGCTGCTGCGCCTCCGCCAGCGCGCGCAGCGCCGGCTTCTCCCGCCGCCAGCGGTCCGCGATGCCCGCGCAGAATCCGTCGCCCCCGTCGGCAAGCTGGGCCAGGCAGTATCCGGCGGCCTTCGGGTTGGCGCGCAGGGCGTCCAGTTGCAGCCGCGCCGCATCGCCCTGAAGCTCCTGCATTGCCCGGGCGAGGCCGGAGAAATCCCCGAAAAGATGGTCCAGCCCGCGCTCGTTGAACCCCGGGGTGACGGCCTCCAGCACTTCGGTGAGGAGGCGCGCGTCGTGGAAGTGCCCGGGGTGCTCCCCGTACTGGCGGAGCGTGTCGGGCAGGTCCTCGCACCCGCCAAAGCCGAATTCCGACACGAAAACCGGCAAGGCCGGGTCGCCGATGTGGCGGAAGTAATTCTCAATGTCCAAGTCCACTGGGCCGCGCTGGGAAATGCGGGGGGCGTCCATCTCCTGAAATTCCCCCGACCGGGGCCGCAGCATCCGCGCGGCGCCCGCCCCCGACAGAATCAGGCGCGTCGGGTCCAGTTCCCGCGCCAGCAGGCACAGGTCGTCCCCGTCCTCCGCGTCTCCGGAAACGCCCCAGGCCACCACCGAGGGATGGTTGCGGTCGCGCAGGACCGTTCCGCGCACCGCCTCCGCGCCCGCGGCGATATCCTCGCAGACCAGAATGCCCATCTCATCCGCCATCTCCAGCAGCACCGTCGGCGCGGGCCATTGGCGCAGGCGCAGCAGGTTGAACCCCGCCTCCTTCGCCAGTTGGATGTCCCGGCGGGCGCGTTCCCGGCCCTCCGGCTCCGCGGGCAGCCGCAGGGAGTCAGGCAGGTGCAGCACGGCCTTGACATGGACCGGACGGTTGTTCAGGAAGAAGCGGTTTTCCTTCACCGTGAAGTCGCGCATGCCGAAGCGCACGGTCTTCGCGTGGACCGTGCCGTCCGGCCCCAGCAGCTCCGCGCGCAGGCGGTACAGCCGCGGATGCTCCGGCGACCAGGGTTTGAAGTCCGGGAAATCCAGCTTCATCGTGCCGGGCCTGCCCACGGCCGCGCCGGGCGTGCCCTCGATGGACAGCCGCACCTCCATGCCGGGCTCCGCCACGGCCTCCGTCAGCACATGGACGCAGGCCCGCTGCGGGTCCGGCAGGACGAACACATCAGAAAGATACGCATGCGCGGTGCCCTCCAGTGCCACCCCGCCCCAGAGCCCCCCGGCGCGCCCCGCGCCCCCCGCCACGCGCACCGCCACCCGGTTTTCCCCGGGGTGGACCTGTCCCGTGACGTCCAAGAAGAAGGGGGAGAAAGCGCCCTCATGGTCCCCCGCGTGCGCGCCGTTCACCCACACCCCGGCCGCGGTGTCCACCGCCTCAAAACGCAGGGAGACACGCCGCCCCGTCCACGCGTCGTCAAGGGAAAAGGAAGAGAAATACCACGCAACCCCGCCGTAATCCGGCAGCCACCGGTCCCACACCGACGGAACCTCCGCTTCCATCGCGCCGTCCGGCGGCCCTTCCTGAAACCACCGGTCCCGGACGCCCCGGTCATCGGGGTCCGCAGCCAGCATCCAGTTGCCGTTAAGCGACAGCGCGATATTCAACTTGTTCATGGGGGAGGGGTTCCCTGGTTGGGCGGGGCCGGTTCCGGCCCCCAATTGCACCGGGCAAGAGTGTAATATGGCCTCGGCCCGTGATGCAAGAAACGGGCGCGAAAAGGCCTCGGCGGTATGTTGTTGCCCGGTGTTCGGGACAAAAGGAAGGAAGGATGCTTTCAGGCTTCTTCAACGCCCTGCTCGATGTGGGGGGGGGCTCTGGCTGGACCTGTGGCTGTGGGTGCTCACCCGTTTCGACGACAAGCCCAACTGGATGGCCTACACGGCCATAGCCGTCCTCCTCGCGCTGCACATCGGCCTGGCAACGTTACTCGTCGCCTGCTTTTGGTAGGGCGACAGCTCCCCCGTCCACTTCGTCCCCTTTATCGGTGTCCATCACTGTTCATCGGTGGTTTCTTTTCCGGAGAAGCAACCACCGATGAACAGTGATGAACACCGATAGGGAGAGGGGCTTATCCTGTGGGGAGGGGCGTTGACTTTTGTTGGGCGTCAAGGCGGGGCGGGGGTCAGTTGTTGCCGCCGGCCTTTCTGGCCTTTAGGATGAGTTCGGCGCGGCAGATGGCGTCCTCGTCTAAGAGTTCGCAGCCGCGCTCTTTGAGGGCCTCGCGGAGGCGCTCGCGGGTGTAGCGGGTGACGTGCTCGTGGGCGTAGGCGCCGGGGGCGGCCTTTCCGTAGAACCACTCGATGAGGGGCCATTGCCAGCCGCCGTAGTCGGGGGTGCCCAGGACGAGAATTCCGCCGGGCCGCAGCACGCGCAGGAGCTCGTCAATATGGCGTCCGCCCTCATCGGGGATGTGCTCGATGATCTCGGAGGAGATGACGCCGTCGAGGGAGGCGCCGGCGAAGGGCAGGCGCATGCCGTCGCCCTGGACGAGGGGGCCGTGGACGCGGCTCATGAAGCGGAGCTTGTCGCGGCGCAGGTCCACGCCTATGGCGTGGGGGAGATCGGCGAGGATGCGGCTGCTTCCGCAGCCGATGTCGGCGACGCGGCCCTCTTTTGGCGCGAAGCGCAGGATGATTTCGTGGCGTTTGCGCTGCCAGTAGCGCTGGAACCAGATGCGGCTGTCGTGGGCGCGCCAGTCGTAGTCGGGGAAGTCAATGCTGTTGCGGATCCGCCACATGCGGCGGAAGAGGCGCAGGTACTCCAGGCCGAAGGCGAACACGCGCGCGTGGGACTGCCCCTGCACGCGCGGCTCGTAGTGGAAGGGAATCTCGGCCGCGCCTCCGCCGCGCGCGAGGATTTTGAGCAGGATTTCCATGAGCACGGCGAAGTTGGCGTGCTCCACCGCCATGCCGCGCAGAACGGCCCGGCGGTAGATGCGGAAGCCGCTGGAGAGGTCGCGGGCGGGCAGGGAGAGCCCCCTGCCGAAGAAGGCGTTGATCACGCGGCTGAGGAAGAGGCGGAACGCGGGCTGGTCGGCTCCGCCGCCGGGGACATAGCGCGACGCGATGACCAGGTCGGCGGTGTCGCGGGCGGCCCAAAGGTCCGCGATGAACCGCGCGGGGTGCGACAGGTCGGCGTCCATGGTGAGCACGTGGCGGCCGCCCGCCTCGCAGAAGCCGCGCACGATGGCGGCGCCGTAGCCCTTCGCCGCCTCCCGGACATACCGGACACCCTCCGCGCGGGCCACCTCGGGCGTGCCGTCGTGCGAGTCGCCGTCCACCACAATGATTTCCCAGGAGACGCCGAGGGCGTCCAGCGCGCGCCGCAGGTCGGGCAGGAGGACGCGCAGGTTCTCCGCCTCGTTGAGGCAGGGAAGGACCACGCTGAGGTCCAGGGTGTCGGGGGCGAGCGAGACGATCATGTCCTGTAAGGTCTTCCTATGGTGCCCGGCGGGGTCAGGTTGTGCCGGTTCCCAGATTCTGGCATAATGGCGCATTCCGCGCAACTCCGGCGTGCGCGCGAATCGGTTTCCGGCCTTTTACAGGGAGAGACGGATGCAATTTGTACACCTCCACTGGATAGACTTCACCATCATCGCCGTGTATTTGGTGGGCTGTTTCGTCATCGGCCTGTACACCACCAAGTACATTGACAACGCCGGGGACTTCTTCCTGGCGGGCAAGGCGCTGCCCTTCTGGGCCATCGGTTTCTCCATCGTGGTGAGCGACATCGGGGCCACGGATTTTGTGGGGGTGGCGGGCAACGCCTACACCTACGGCATTTCGGCGGCCAACTTTGACTGGCTGGGCTCCATGCCCGCGATGGTCTTCGCCGCCTTCATCTTCGTCCCGTACTTCTGGCGCTCCGGCGTGTTCACGATCCCCGAATTCCTGGGGCGGCGCTACAACGCGGGCGTGCAGCTCATCAACGCGGGCATCTGGATCATGGTCATGCTGATCTCGCTGGTCATGATGCTGTGGACCACGGCGGACGACCTGGTGCGGACGGTGCTGGGCTATGACCCCATGGTGACGGTATGGGCCATGGCGCTCATCACGGGCTTCTACACCTTCTCCGGCGGCCTGTCGGCGGTCGTGATGACCGACGTGGTGCAGCTGGTGGTCATGTATGTGGGCGGCCTGTCGCTGCTGGCCCTCAGCCTGTGGGAGGTCGGCGGCTGGAGCAATCTGCGCGAGGGCGTCGCGGCCATGGGCGACCAGTTCGCCAACCACTTCACCATCCTGCTTCCCAACGACCATTCGGCCTTCCCCTGGTCGGGCATTGTGTTCGGCCTGGGCATTGTGATGGCCGTCGCCTACATGAGCGGCAACCAGGCCATCGTCCACCGCACGCTCGGCGCGCGGTCCGAGTGGGACGCCAAGGCGGGCATGCTGCTGGGCGGCTTCCTCAAGTCCTTCATTCCCCTGATGGTGGCGCTGCCGGGGCTGTGCGCCCTGATCTACCTGCCCAACGTGATCAAGGCCGACCCGTCGGTGGTGCCGGCCGAGATGGTGGAATACGTGCAGACGGCGGCGGGTCAGGTGCCGATGCTTAAGGAGCAGGACAAGGTGGTGCCGACGATGATGCGGCTCATGCTGCCGCCGGGTCTTCAGGGCCTCATGTTCGCGGGGCTCTTCGCGGCGCTCATGTCCAGCATCTCCGGCACCCTGAGCTCCGCGTCCACCATCTTTGTGACGGACATCTTCAACCGGTCCAAGGTGCTGCTGGGCGGCAGGCCGCTCAACGAGCGCCAGGCGCTCAACTGGGGCCGCGGCTTCACCGCGTTCCTCATCATTGCCAGCGCGGTGCTCGCGCCGCAGTTTGAGCGCGTGGGCGGCCTCTACAACTTCATCCAGACCATCCTGTCGCTGTTCCAGGGGCCGACGCTGGCCATCCTGCTGCTGGGCATCCTGTGGAAGCGGGCGAACCGCTGGGGCGCGCTGACAGGCCTCATCACCGGCGTGCTCTTCTGCTTCATCCTCTGGACCGTGCCCAACCTCTTCCCCTCGGAGGAGGCGTTCCTGTACATCGCCGCGTTCTCCTTCATTTTCGCGCTGGTGGTGACGGTGGTGGTCAGCCTGCTGACGCCGCCGGAGCCGGAGGACAAGATTCGCGGGCTGGTGTGGGGCTCCGTGCTTAAGGACACGGAAACCCAGGCAGCCCTGGAAGAAAGGGTGTCGCAATGACCACACTCCATCTGACTGCGGCGCTCTCGGCCGCGCTGGCCCAGACCCAGGGGGGCACCTCGGTGCTGGAGACGGCCGCGGACAAGGGCGGGTTCTTCGGGGCCGTGATCGCCGTGTCCAACACCCTTGTGGAGTCCTGGCTCGCCTTTCTCGACTGGTTTGGCCGGCTGTGGGGCCCCGTGCTGCGCCCGGTGTTTGCCCCGGTGAACTCCCTGCTCGCCTCGGTATACCAGCCCTGGGCGCAGATTTTCGCGCTGGCGCTGTTCATCGGCACCATGGCATGGGTGTGCTTCTTCATCAAGCCGGAGATGCTCAACAGCGGCCGCGAAAACCGGGCGCTGTGGACCGACCTGCGGCTGTGGACCGTCCTGTCCATGCTGCCCCACCTGTTTGTGTACGTCTATTTCATGTAGTCTTTTGACAGGGAACGGAACCGTTCCGCGGAACCCCTGGAGTGGCAAAGACATGAGCGAGAAACAGCACGGTGAGATGCACCGGATTGACAGCGCCAAGAACACGGGCGACAACCTCAAGCGCCGGGACGCGGAACTGTACATCCTGCTGGGGGCCTTTCTGGTGGTCCTCGGCCTGCCGGTCATCTTCGGCACCTGGTACGCCGTCCACGGGGGACTCATGCGCGCGGCGCTCGTGAACATGATCGCGGGCCTGAGCCTGGTTGGAATGGGCGGGGGCGCCATTTTCTACGGACTGGCCATCCAGAAGGGGCTGTTGAAACGCCCGTGACCGACCTCCACCTGCCGCCCCGGTACTTTCGGGAGGACGCCGTCCGCTACTTCACCCGGCCCCGGTGGTACCGGCTCTTCGGGCTTCTTGGACGGGCCGGGCCGCCTGTTGCCCCCGCGCCGGGAATCCAGGCGCTTCCCCGCCTCGAATGCCTCTGGATGCCCTGCTGGATGGTGGAGTTTGTCACCGAACTCTACGGCCAGACCGGAACCGTCTGCGTGTGCGTGGACGCGTGGACCGGGTTTCTTGTTCTTAGCGAGCGCAAGGAGGCTTTGCGGGCGGAGGCGCCTCCGGGCGACAGTTTCCCCCCCCTGATCATGGAGGAGCAGGCGGAGGAGCTTGCCCGCAAGGGGCTTTTCCAGATGATCATGCGCCGCCGGGGCCAGTTGGCGAAACCGCACATCCTCGAAATGTCGCAGGTGCTTCTGTTCCACGCGCCGTACTGGGTGTATTATCACCGGGCGTCCGGCGGCCGGGTGGGGATAAGGCTGATGGACGCCTACACGGGGAACCCCTGCGGGGGCCAGGTCAGGCAGTCGGTGCTGAACGCGCTGGTGGACCGCCGCCGCCGCTCTCTGGAAGGCGGGGCTTCGGGCGCGTAGGGGGGAGGAAAAACTGGCGGAGAGGGTGGGATTTGAACCCACGGTACCCTTTTGGGGTACAACGCCTTAGCAGGGCGCCACCTTCGGCCACTCGGTCACCTCTCCGCGGTGCGCTGGGCGCGTCAGCATAGTAGCATGCCCGCCCGGCGGCGCGCAAGCGCCGTGCGGGGTTTCGTGCGCGTGAAAAAGACATTCCCCCCGAAAAAGGGGGCGGGAACGGCCCGCGGACCGTTCCCGCCCAAGGCAAGGGGGGAGGGGGAAATCAGATGTCGGAATAGAGGTGGAACTCGTAGGGATGCGGCCGCAGGTTGACCGCCTCGACCTCGTTCACCCGCTTGTAGCTGATCCACGTCTCCAGCGAGTCGGCGGTGAAGACATCGCCCTTCAGCAGGAACTCGTGGTCCTTCTCCAGGGCAATGAGGGCGTCGCCGAGACTGCCGGGCACCTGCGGGATCAGCGCCTTCTCCTCGGCGGGCAGATCGTAGAGGTCCTTGTCCATCGGCTCGCCCGGGTCAATGCGGTTCTGGATGCCGTCGAGGCCCGCCATGAGCAGGGCCGAGAAGGCCATGTAGGGGTTGCACGAGGGGTCGGGCACGCGGAACTCGACGCGCTTGGCCTTGGGGCTGGGCGAGTACATGGGGATGCGGGCGCAGGCGCTGCGGTTGCGGGCCGAGTAGGCGATGTTGACCGGGGCCTCGTAGCCGGGCACCAGGCGGCGGTAGCTGTTGGTGGTGGGGTTGGTGATGGCCACCAGCGCCTCGCAGTGCCTCAGCAGGCCGCCGATGAACCACAGGGCCTCCTGGCTGAGCCCGGCGTACTTGTTGCCCGCGAAGAGGGGCACGCCCTCCTTCCACAGGGAAAGGTGGCAGTGCATGCCGGAGCCGTTGTCGCCGAACATGGGCTTGGGCATGAAGGTCACGACCTTGTTGTTCTGCCGGGCCACGTTCTTGATGATGTACTTGAAGAGGGTGAGCTGGTCGGCCATGTTGGTGAGGGGGGAGAAGCGCAGGTCAATCTCGGCCTGGCCGGCGGTGGCCACCTCGTGGTGGTGGCACTCGACGCCGAGCCCCGCCTCAAGCATGACGGCGGACATTTCCTGGCGCAGGTTGTGCTGGCTGTCCGACGGGGGCAGGGGGAAGTACCCCTCCTTGTGGCGCAGCTTGTAGCCGAGGTTCGGCTTCTCCTCGCGGCCGCTGTTCCAGATGGCCTCCACGCTGTCAATGTAGTAGAACCCGCTCTGCGGGCCCTGGCCGTAGCGGAGGTCGTCGAAGATGAAGAACTCGGCCTCGGGCCCGACGAAGCAGGTGTCCGCGATGCCCGTGGAAAGCAGGTAGTTCTCCGCCTTCATGGCGATGTTGCGCGGGTCGCGCGTGTAGCGCTCCTTGGTGATCGGGTCCAGGATGTTGCAGTAGAGGATGA